>JADHXD010000052.1 GCA_016783145.1 Anaerolineae bacterium | reverse complement strand
GCTCTGGCGATAGACGCCTTGGCGGGCCTGGCGCGGGTCAGCCTGACCCTGGGCGATGCGGAGCGGGCGCGCGAGCAAGTGGACGAGATCCTGGCCTGGATCGAGACCAACGGTCCAGAGGGGATCGAGTACCCACTCCAGGTCGCCCTGACCTGCTACCGTGTCCTGCGCGCCACCGAGGACTCCCGCGCAGAGGACGTTCTGAACGCGGCTCACCGCTTGCTGCAGGAGCAGGCGGACAAGATCGACGACGAGGCGCTGCGCCGCTCGTTCCTGGAGAACGTGGCCGCCCATCGAGAGATCATCGGAGAGTGGGAAGGCAGACAACAGTAGAGGACCCTTCACAGAGGGCCCAAGCCACGGCCTAGTCCACCGCGGGCGATGTTACGGGTGTGGGTACGGCTACGAGCACACGTCAGAGAATCGGCAACCATTTCGAGATCGTCGATCCCGAACGCGACCTGCTCGGCCGGGGCGGCGTGGGCGACGTGTACCGGGGGAGGGACATCTCCACCGGGGAACTCGTCGCCATCAAAGTCCTCAGACCGGAGGTGGTGTCCGGCACCCCCGATGCCGTCGCGCGCTTTATCCGCGAGGGAGAGGCCCTGCGCGAACTGGACCACCATCGTTACACGTGCGCCTCCGTCAGGGGGCACATTGCTCGTGGGGCATCTTCCGGTGTGAGAGTACCTGCTACCAGTACACCACAGTCCACCGCGTTTGACACGATGTGCTGGCACAGAGATTGCCAGGCACTCTAGCTTGTGATAAAATGATTGTATCATGTAGCGCTATACCATCGTCGCAGCCTCGTCGCAGTTGTCGTTGATGGAGGAAGGTGGCTTGAGACGCGCAGTGGAGCCGAGCACTGACCCGGGAGAGTCCTGGGTGGGTGACCGGCTTTTTGTGTTGCGTATCCCCTGACGCCGCACGATCCCCTGCCGGTTCTCTGACCCGCAACGGTGTATGGGCTTGTATGGAGATCAAAGCAGACGATGTCCCGCAAGACGGACCTGGAAGAACACATCCGCGAATCCCATAGCTTGATCCGGGAGTACGAGGACATCATCCGCCTCTCAGACCGGCCCAAGGAAAAGCTCCGCGCAAAGCGTGAGATAGAGGCGCAGTGGCGTCTGATCGAGGGGTACCTGTCTGAATACCTGCCTCTGGCAGGTGAGGATGTCCCAGACAGCATCGAGCAAATCGCACACCGATCGGAGTCGTGGGAAGAGGAACTGGAGCGGCTCACCGCGGAGGCCGTTTTCGGCAGCCGGGAGGAGAGACGCGCCTATCGCAACCGGCGCACCATGCTCGAACGGGTAAAGAGCTTCTGGGTCCAGGACGTGCTGGAGCAGTCTCTGCACGGCGCGACCCTGCTCGCGCTGCGGATGGAGGAACAAGAGGACGTGGTCGAGCATCCCTGGAACCAGGTGCTGCGGCCCTCGCCCACGAAACGCGCCCTGCCGCCCGGTGAAAAGATCGGGGAGGTTTTTGATGAGATGGGCGGCGCCTTGCTGATCCTCGGCGAACCGGGTTCAGGCAAGACGACGATGCTGCTTGAACTGGCGCGTGAGACGATCGCCCGCGCTGAACGCGATCCCGAACAGCCTATCCCGGTTGTGTTCAACCTGTCTTCCTGGGCGGACAAGAGGCGGCCTGTTGCCGAGTGGCTGGTCGATGAGCTCAGCGTCAAGTACATCATCCCCAAGAAGGTGGCCCGCCCCTGGGTCGAGGACGACGATCTGTTGCTTCTCCTGGATGGGTTGGACGAAGTTCCTCTGGAATGCCGGGAGGACTGTGTACGGGCGATCAACGAGTTTCGCCTGGAGCACATGGTCCCTGTCGCCGTGTGCAGCCGTGCCGCAGAGTATCACGTGCTGGATACCCGACTCAAGCTCGGTGGCGGTATTCTGCTGCAGCCGCTCACGCCTCAGCAGGTAGAAGCGTATCTTGTGAAAGCTGGGCCCGAGTTCCAGGTGGTGAGCAGCCTCCTGGAGCGCGACGAGATGCTCCAGGAGTTGACCCGGACGCCCTTAATGTTGGGCATTATCGCCCTCACCTACCAGGGTACCTCTGCCAGCGACCTGGGCGAATTTGACACGGCGGAGGCCCACCGCAAGCACATCTTTGACACCTACGTGCAGCGGATGTTTGAACGGCGGGGACGTGAACCGCAGTATTCGTCCGCGCAGACCCTTCACTGGCTGAGTTGGCTGGCCCGCCTGCTCACACAGCACCACCAGAACCAGTTCTACCTCGAGCAGTTACAGCCTACCTGGCTCCCTGCGCGTGGGCAACACGTTCTGTATGTGATCGGCGTCAGCCTGGCTGCCGGGCTCGGACTTGGCCTCGGCGTCGGGCTTGGCGTGACGGTTGGGCTTGGGGCCAGCACTGGTTTGCTCGCCGGGCTCCTCCTGGGCCTGATCCGCGCGCTGCTGGCCGGCGTCCGGGCGGCAAAGCAGCCCATCCGAAGCGTGGAGAAACTGCGCTGGTCGTGGGCTGAACTGCGCCTACGTCTCAGAGACAACGTCGTCTACAGTCTGAGCCTCAGTCTGCTCGGCGGGCTGAGTATAGGTCTCGTGTTCGGGCTGGGTTTCGGACAGAGCGGGACGCTGGCTCGCGGGCTGGGCATCGGGCTGATCAGCGGCCTGTTCGGTGGGGTTGTCTTTACGCTGGCTGGCGGATTGGGCAGTGATGAAGCGGTGGACACACGGATCAGACCCAACCAGGGCATATGGCGTTCGGCATCGAACGGGCTCCGCCTGGGGCCTGTGGTGAGCATCGTCAGCGGGCTGTGTGGCGGCGTTGTGGGTGGATTAGTCGGCCAGCCGGTGGTTGGGTTGGCTTCCGGAGCGTGCGGCGGGCTGATCGACGGGTGGCTGCTCTTTGGCGGCGAGATGGCGCTTCGTCACCTCGTGCTCCGCCTCATCCTGTGGCGCACTGGCGTGCTCCCTTGGGACCTCATCCGCTTTCTCGACTATGCCACCGAGCGGGTCTTTTTGCGCAAGGTCGGCGGGGGCTACATCTTTATCCACCGGCTGCTGCAGGATTACTTTGCGGAGTTGTGGGAGAGGGAATAAGGCATCGGATTGCATCGAGTGCGGGGTGTGCCTCGAGCGCTGCCCGTTTGAGGTGGACATCTTGGGCAAGATGCGCCGCGCGGTGGAGGTCTTTGAGACCGCCGTTGCTGGCTAACCTGTCATTCCAATAGGCGGACTTGGCGTGTTCGTCCGCAAGAAGGTGAACTGTAGAGAGCCAGCATCGCAGTGGTGCTGGCCCTGTTCTGTTCCCTGACAAGTTCTCGCAGATTCGTGGACTGCCTGTTGCGCCCGCCGTGAGGCTGGGGTACAATAGCTGTGTGGAGAGGTCGTCAGGCTCGTCTGGCGACTGGATCGAGCACGATGCAGGTGCAGAGGGGCATTGGCTTGGCCCCCTTCGAACAGCACAAGAAGAGCGACAGGCTGTGATGGGCGAACATCAGATCATCGGCAATCGCTTCGAGATCGCGGACCCCGAGCACGACCTGCTCGGGCGGGGCGGCGGGGCCGCATGTACCGGGGCACCGACCTGCACACGGGACAGCTCGTGGCGGTCAAGGCTCTCCGGCCAGAGGTCGTGTCCGGCGCTCCCGACGCCGTGGCCCGCTTTATCCGCGAGGGAGAGGCCCTGCGCGAGCTGAACCACCACAACATCGTCAAGATGGTCGATGCCGTCGAGGAGGATGGTCGGCGCTACTTGATGATGGAGTACGTCCCGGGCGGTTCCCTGCGG
Source organism: Anaerolineae bacterium (assembly GCA_016783145.1). GTDB lineage: Bacteria > Chloroflexota > Anaerolineae > JAFGEY01 > JAFGEY01 > BS750m-G44. The sequence continues at coordinate 25,470 of JADHXD010000052.1, read as the reverse complement.
GACCTGCTGGAGGAGCAGCGGGCGCTGCCCGTCAAGCGTACGGTCGAGATCGCCCTGGATGTGGCCGATGCCCTGACCCGCGCACATCACATAGGAATCATCCACCGTGACCTCAAGCCCTCGAACGTGCTCCTGGCCGCAGACGGGACGGCCCGCCTGACCGACTTTGGCATCGCGCACGTGACCGGCGGTCCGCGCCTGACCGGTACTGACCGGGCAGTGGGCACGGTGGACTATATGAGTCCCGAGGCGTGCGACCTCGAAGCGCTGGACAGGCGGACGGACGTCTGGTCCTTTGGGGTAGTGCTCTACGAGATGCTGACCGGGGAGCGCCCGTTCACAAGCGAACTACTTGTTGAGTGGGGTCGGTAGCGCGTTCTTACTCTGCCAACAGCAGCCTGTGGAGCTGGGTAGCCTCAGAGCCCTTATCAGGAGGAAAGATGGACATCTCGGAGCAAACTTTGTGGGGGAACACGCTGTCGGACTGGCTCCTGGCACTGGTCGTTGCGGTGTCGGTCTTTGTCGTCTTGAACATCCTGAAACGCCTCGTCATGCGCAGGGTGAGGTCTTGGGTCAGCAAGACGAGGACCGACCTGGACGACCTGCTCGTAACGCTGTTCGGACGGACCTGGTACTTGCTCCTGATCGCGATTTCGATCTATGCCGGCTCCTTTGTCCTCAAGCTGCCCGAGATCGAACGCGCGCTGCGTGCCGTATTGGCGATCCTGTTCCTGATCCAGGCTGCGATATGGGGCAGCGGCCTGATCAGCTACCTGGCCTCTCGACAGCTAGGGGAGCGGGTTGAGGAAGACACCTCTGCCACCGCGACGATCAATGCATTGAGCTTTTTCGGGAGGATCGCCCTTTGGACGGTGGCCCTGCTTTTGGCCGTGGACAACATCCCCGGTGTGCAGATCGATGCACTGCTTGCCGGCCTGGGGATCGGCGGCATCGCCGTCGCGCTGGCGATGCAGACCGTCCTGAGAGACCTGTTTGCCTCCCTGGCCATTCACCTGGATCAGCCCTTTGTCGCCGGAGACTTCATCACCGTGGGCGAATACTGGGGGACGGTGCTGCAGACCGGCATCAAGAGCACGCGCATCCGCAGCATCACTGGAGAGGAGCTCATCTTTTCCAATGCCAACCTGCTGGACAGCCGCATCCGCAACTATAAGCACATGGAAAATCGCCGTGTGGCGTTCTCAATCGGCATCAAGTGCCAGACACCGTACGAAAAGCTGGTTCAGATCCGCCGGATCGTCAAAGAGATCATCGAATCCCAGCCCCAGACGAGCTTCGATCGAGTAGATTGCAGAGAACTGGGGGCTGCTTCTCTGAGATTCGAGATCGTCTACTATGTGCTGTCGTCCGACTATAACGTGTATATGGATGCTCAGCACGCCGTCAACCTGGAGTTTGTCAGGCGCTTTGCGGAAGAGGGGATCGAGTGCGGTTAGTCCTCCCGTGTTGCCCTTGCACCAGATGGGTGCGGGGATCGGCCATCCGGCAAACTCGGTGGACTGGTATTGAACCGCAGCCTGGTTTGTGGTATCATAGAGCCGTAACCCACACCACAGCAACCGTGCAGCTACCCTCGCACTCGTCGCATCACTGAGGGTACAAACGTTCCAGACGCACAGCCGACCCCTGGCCGGGCAGATCCGATCCCCCGAACCGGAGCCAGGGGTCTATGAGCCAATGCCAAACAGGCGGTGCAATCGAAATGGCGCAGAAACGGTGGGTATTTGATCCCGGCAGCGGCGGTGCAAAGATTCCCGATAGAGTGAAGCGGCACACAGAGCAGCGGATCCGTCGTTACGCAGAGGAGCATTTCGCCGGTCGCTACACACGACTCGATATCCGTTTTCGTGCTCAGTTCTGTTACATTGATGCCTACCAAGAGCCAGAGCCACTTGGGCCAGATTGGCCGCCGCCTGACTGGCCAGAGAGTCGCGAGGAGTACCTGGAACGGTTGCGCAACACGCCAACGCACCTGTGTCGGCTGCGCTACTTTGGCAACCAGGAAGGCTGGGGGTTTGCTTTCTACACGTACAGTGATAGCCGATATGCGCTGTCTGTCTTCCCTTCCGGCGAGTTTCTCGGGCCACCGGAAGAAGCGTTTCGAGTGTCCGCTGAGATGTATCTCTGAAACGCGCCAACTGGAACTGTCCACGATTGGCCACTGAACTTGGCCTTGATCTGTGGTATCATAGGAGCGCAGACGGAATCCCCCTTCCTGGCAACGCGACGAGAGTGACGGGCCCCGATGAGCGAACGACAGGTGATCGGAGGACGCTTCGAGATCGCCGACCCCGAGCGTGACCTGCTCGGTCGGGGCGGGGTGAAGGTAGAGATCAAGTAGAGCGTGCGTCTCCCTTCCGGGCAGGGCGACGGGCGATTGGGCACAGGGGGGATAGTGAGTGCTCCTGTAAGGGGGCACCGCTCACACACATCATACGAGGAGGCAAGAGATGAAGTACGGTGTATGCGGAGAGCCGGGGATCGCGACCATCCTGGCTGAGGCTGGATACGACTATATCGAGCTGCACGTAGAGCGAGATCTGCAAACGGGTAAAGACGAGACGGCGTTCAAGCCGCAGCTGGCGCAGCTCCAGGCCCTCGCAGTTCCCCCCTCAGCGGCGAACTGCTTTCTCCCGGGCTCGCTCAAGATCACCGGCCCGGACGTGGATCCGCAGGCCCTGAAGCGCTACGCCACGACGGCATTCGATCGCGCCGAGCGGACAGGCATCGAGACCATCGTCTTTGGCTCGGGCGGGGCGCGACGCGTCCCAGAGGGCTTTGACCGCCAGGACGCCTGGGCGCAGTTGCTCGACTTTGGGCGGATGATCGCCCCGATCGCCGCCGAACACGGGATCACGGTGGTCGTAGAGCCTCTGAATCGCCGCGAATGCAACATTTTCAACTCTGTCGGCGAGAGTGCGGACTATGTCCGGCAGATCGGTCACCCTCATCTGCGGCTGTTGGTGGATGCGTACCACTGGGCCCTGGAAAAGGACAGCTATGAGGACCTGGTCGAGGTTATGCCGCTGATCCAGCACGCCCACATCGCGACCTACGAGTCGCGCATGGCCCCGGGACTGGAGGCGTGCGATTTCTCATCCTTTGCCCAGGCCCTGAGGGAGGGCGGATACGATGGACGCCTGTCGATCGAGGGCAGGTGGACCGATATGGGGCGAGAAGCCGCCGGGGCACTCGCCGAACTCAAGCGCGCGATAGAAGGGGGGTAGGACCTGCACGAAAGAAGCCCACCTCTCTGGCAGGGAAGGCGACCAAGGCGCCAGGCTGGGCCTGGCCTGGGAGGTTGGCGGCGAGGGCTACCGACTGCAAGCCCCACCTCGATCGAGGCTCCGGAGCAGCGGGTGCTGCTGCGTATACCTTCCCATTGGGCTTCTAGACGCGGAGTAACGAGCCACGGACGCTTTCCCGCGATCACGTTAGCGTGGATGGAGAAGGCGGGCCGAAGCCCGCCCTCTCGACATCCCGTGCCAACTGAGGTCTAGTCATCGCCTCTCATGTCCCTCGGCCTCGGATACCGATAGCCGCCCGCTATCGGGCCTCATTGAAGACATATGGAAGGCAGACTTTCCGCCAGAGGCACGATGCTGTGCGATCCCGCAAGCTGAGGACGTTCCGCTATCCCTGCCCGGACGGCCTGTGCCCACTATGTGGCCGGGTGTTCGGGAATGGCTATTGAACCCCGGCCCGATCTATGGTATCATAGAGACGCAATCCGCACGCACCGACCTCGCACTCTTCATTGCACCTGTCTCGTTTCCAAAGAGCAGCGCTAGGGCAAAGGTACGGGCCTCAGGCTCTCTTGGCGGCCCACAGCGCTCGGATACCGCCCCAATCAGCCCAGGCACCCTTGACCTGCATCCTTATCACTGCCAGCAGCCGGCATTGAGCACACTTTCGCGCCTTTGCCCTGGAGGGACGACGGTGTCCCATAGAGCGACCGAACAAGAGAAAGACGTGCCCCTCACGGCGCACAAGACATCGGGATCGCAGACCGAGGGACAGGCGATCCTCTGCCCCAAGTGCCAGACTAGGAATCCTCCAGACCTCTCGATTTGCCGCCAGTGTGGTGCCACGCTGCTGCCCGGCCGACGCATTCGCGATCGGATCGGATACCTGATTGGGGGTGTCACAGCGGCTGTCCTCCTCCTTGGTTCGGCTTGGCTCTTTGCACGAATGGAGATGGCAGACGCTCTCCCCCCGATCTGTGCATCACCACAGCACATGGCCTTTGCGGCCCTTGTCTGCCTGGGGAGTGGATTGGCCTTCGCCCTGGGCCGCACGCCACAGTACGAAAAGTACTTGCAGCGGGCACAGCGGCACACCGAGGCCTCACCGGACCAGGCACTCGCTGACTTTTCCAGGGCCCTACAGCTTGCGCCGGACAAGGAAAAGGCAGATGTCCTCAAGCAGCGCGGTGCGCTCCACCTGAAGCTGGGACACAGGGAAGCAGCACTCGCCGACCTTTCGGTGTATGCAGCCTCTCCCTATGCGCACAAGGGCGCCGAAGCCCTCACCAGCGTCCTCGGCATAGAGATGGAGGATGCCGCAAAAGCCATGTCCTCTGCAGAGCGGTCAATCCAGCAGCTGCGCATAGAGTTGACTGCGCAGGGAGTCCTCGTAGCGACCGGATACTGCAGACGGTGCAAGGATGCGGTAAGGCTGGACGGAAGCAGTTACTGTCCTCGGTGTGGCCGTCGAATCAAGCAGCTCGTGTACGTCAACACTCACCAGGTGGAGGCGCAGATGACAAAGTGGCGGGACGAGGCCAACGCCAGACGCAAGAAAAGAAAGATCGTGCTCATCGTCGCCGGTGTATCGCTGTTAGCTTGCGCCCTGTGTGCGGGCATCAGCATCTGGTCCGCGCGGACGAAGGAGAGGCCGGAGGCTACTGCGTCGGTCGGGACCGGCGCAGTGCGAACGCCGACGACAGCGACCACGGGCCATGCGGAGCCCTCCGCCCCGACCTCACCTCCACCGCCGAGCCCGACGCCGACTGCTCCACCTACCGCCACGCCCTTGCCCGATGCGGTGGTGAGCGTCGAAGCGCTGAACTTGCGGACCGGGCCTGGGACCGCCTATGAAAGGGTGGGACTGCTCCGTGAGGGAGAGGTCCTGGAAGTGGTCGCCCGCAGCGAGGCCGGGGACTGGTTGGTTGTGACCACGACCGAGGGTGTGGAGGGGTGGGTCTCTGCTTCCTACGTCACGCTGGGCATTCCCGTGCAAAACATCCCCCTGGCAACCGAGGTCCCACCCCTCCCCACACCCTCAGGGCCTACGCCTACCCCACTTCCACCAGTCGACGCCGAGATAGCCAAGATTGCCGGCGGCGATCATGGGGAGATCTCGCAACCGGGCGAGGTCGGCGGTATCGCGGCGGGCGGAGAGGCCGAGGTGACCATCGTCAACGACACGCCCTACGAGCTGACTATTCTGGCAGGAAGCCCCAATTCGGTGACGGTCACCATCGAAGCCTGTACCTCCTGCAAGGTGTACAGCTTTGTAGGCCCAGTCTTCTGCTCCAAGGAGGGCAGGATGCAGGTGAGCGTGCGGCTCAAGCCGGGAACCTTTCAAGTGGCCGCTAGGGTGAACGATCCGGGCGTGATTCCCTTTCTCGGCATCTGGGAATTGAAGGGAGACACCTCGTACTTTAACTGCTTCTACATCGTGAGAAGGTAGCAAGAGATGCGCGGAATGGGTTCCGCGCCTACACGGGCAAAGCGGCAGTAGGTCGCCTTTCATAGGCGACGGGCTTTCTTCCTCTGCAGGGTCAGCAAGAAGTGGTCGCCCAGGGCATAGAACGGCCAGCGATCGCTCAGCCTTTCTTCCCAAGGCTCCAGGCGCCCAAGGAGAGAGGGATGGCGCCGCCAGAGATGGGACAGGTAAGGTGGGGGCAGCAAGAAAGGCAGCGCGCGGCAGCGCAGGGGGCGGAATTCAGGCGCGAACGCACGGCTGAAGGATCGTGGCGAGTGATACCAGGTGGGGACCAGGGCCGCGAGCGTCGGCGAAACGCCGGCCCGCGCGCGCCCTTTCCAGCGGCGGACCGCCTGCCGAGGGTGCCCGTGCGCCAGATACCAGAGGATCTCGAACGGGTACACGCGGTTCATCACGCTGACGACAACGAGTCCCCCGGACCGAACCAGCCCGGTCAGGGCTTTAGCGACCGGCCTCAGGTCCGGTTCGCCATTGAGAGGACCAAAGCTCGAATAGGCGCCATCGAACGACCCCGGGCCGTGCTCGTCGAGCAAGGAACCGACCTCTGCCGCTCCCAACAGGCGCAGCTCGACGACGTCCTGGAGCCCGGCGCTGGTGACCTTGCGCGCGGCCAGGGCCAGCATTTCCGGAGAGAGATCGGTCGCCAGTGCGCGCACGCAACGCCTGATCGGCAAGGAGGAACCCGGCAAAAATGCTTCGCGCAGGCTCTTCGAAGCAGGGTTACGTGCTCTCTGCCCTTCTCGGCGCGATCGGCGGCGGGATTGCGGTCGCGCTTGCCACCCGGGCGATCCAAGATGATGTCTCGAATGATGTCGGGTATGATGGAGGGTATGGTAGCTCGGATGCAGGCAGGCGGCTGCGATCCAGCAGAGATGTGACGCCAGATGATGTCGGGCTTCGGCGAAGCCCACCAAGAAGATGTAGCAAGCACAGATGATTCCTACGAGGAGCGCATCGTCAGCGCGGCGTAGCGGCTCTACCCCTCGGCGGGATCCCTGGGTGGTGCGACCCACGCACACGCGACAAGGGCCAGCGCTCGCTCCGCTGGCCCTCTTTTGTTGCCTGGTTCACACCCTGACTATTGACGGCTCCACGGCTCCAGGCTCTACTTGAGCATTGAAGTCCGTCCTGATCTGTGGTATCATAGGGACACGGACCCGGGCCCCTTCATGCAAGGCGATGAGAGTGACGGGCTGCGATGGGCATACATCAGATCATCGGGGGACGCTTCGAGATCGCTGACCCCGAGCGCGACCTGCCCAGGCAGGGCGGGATCGGCGACGTATAGCGGAGGAGGCATGAAGGTAGGGCACGGCGCGAGGTGGCGTGTAGGGCTGGGTATCGCGGGGGGCGTCGCGGTGCTGCTCGTCGCCTGCGGGTTCGCCGGCTGGCGCGCGTTGACGGCGTTCTTTCAGCGGCGGTACTACCTGGAGGGCTATGCGCCGGTAGAGCTGTCCGCCGATGCCGTTGGCGCCTTCCCCGCAGCGCATCACCTGGACGATGTGCCCTGGATCGCCACCCGGGAGTCGTACTGCCAGGCCAACAGCCTGGCTATGGTCGCCGCGCAGCACGGCATCGACGCGCCCACGGACCACTGCAGCTTTTTGATGGGGTTCACCTACGGGGCGGTCGAAGTGCCCGGCGTCACGGGGATCAACCCCTTCACCGATCCAGAGCACGGGTTCATCGTGGCCGCACCCTACCTCGGCCTGGAGCGCCGGTACTATGTCACCGATGACGCGGCGCTCTACCTCGAGGCGCTGCGCCACTATCTCTCGCAGGGCTACGCGGTACGCATCGCACTGGACGTCGGCGTGCTGTATGGCCTGGACGAGCCGCTGCCGCACAGTGACGTGCTCGTCGGGTACGATGAGGGCGGGTTCACCTACTATGAGACCGTATGCTTGCCCGATTTCCTGTGTGAGCCCCGCCACCTGCCCCCTGGCGAAGAGGGCCTCTGGGTCGCCGAGGGAGTGCTGCTCGATGCCGTGTTGAGCCACGCAGAACTGTTCTCTTATCCCTGGCGCTACTCCCTGACCCTCTTTGAGGAGGGACCGCTCGCGGAGGACCTGGGGCCGGTCTGGACGCGCAATGGGCAGTCGCTGATCGGGGGTGTCCCATACGGGCCGCGCCAGGGGGCCGATGCGATCGACAAGCTGGCGGCTGCAGTGGAAAAGCAGGGCCCCAGGCTGGATGTCTCCCAAACGAGTTGGGGACTCGAAGCGGCCGTGTTTACCCGGCGCGACAACGCTGCCTACCTGCGCTCGGTTTTCCCCGGCCAGGCCGATCTCACGCACGCCGCCGAGCTGTTCGATCGGGCAGCCGAGGCCTACGCACAGGCCCTGTCGGCGCTTCAAGAGGGCATCGCGGAGCGCACAGAAGCCGGGCAGGTCGCCGCCTGGCTGCGAGAGGCCGCTGCCGCAGAGCGAGAGGCCGGGCAGGTCTTTCTCGCCCAGGGGCGATGACCGTGCAGGGCGATCACCCAAGTCATAGCATTGAGGCAGCCGCCTGTTTGACCACCGATCCAGAGGGCGGCCGCACATATCTGGCCTGAAAATGGCTGTGGAAAGGACGTTCCCATGTCAGAACCCGTTCGAGTCATCCAGTACGGCCTGGGCCCGATCGGCTGCGCGGTCGCCCGCCACGTCGTCGAGCGTGAGGGGTTGTCCCTGGTCGGGGCCATCGACATCGATCCAGCCAAGGTAGGCCAGGACGCAGGGCAGGTGATCGGCCTGGCACAGTCGCTGGGCTACCCGGTCGTGGGCAGGCTGGCGGATGCCCTGGAGCGCACCTCCGCAGACGTGGTCCTGCACACCACCGGCTCTTACTTTTGCCTGTTTGCACCGCAGATCATCGAGATCCTGGAGGCTGGGCTCGATGTCGTCTCGACCTCGGAGGAGCTCTCCTTCCCCTGGCTGGCGCACCCTGACGGGGCCGCCGAGATCGACGCCGCTGCCCGGCGAGCGCACAGGACCGTGCTGGCTACAGGCGTCAACCCCGGCTTTCTGATGGACGCGCTGCCGCTCACGCTGACGGCCATCTGCCAGCGCGTCGAGCACATCGACGTACGGCGGGTGATCAACGCCTCCACGCGGCGCAGGTCGTTCCAGGCCAAGATCGGCTCGGGCCTGACCGTGGAGACGTTCCACGCCCGGGTGCACACCGGCAGGATGGGCCACGTTGGCCTGCCCGAGTCCATCGGGATGGCCTTCGACACCCTCGGAAAGACGCTGGCGGGCTATGAATCAGACGTCGAGCCGGTGGTCGCCCAGCACCTGGTGGTGAGCGATCACTTTGAGGTGCCCCGCGGCCGGGTGATCGGGCTCAAGCAGGTCGCTCGGGCGCACACCCCCGAGGGCGAGTTCATGAGGTTGACCTTTGTCGCCGCGCTGGATGCGGAGGGCGAGCAGGACACGATCGCCATCACGGGCATCCCCAGCTTGAGCGTGACCCTCAAGGGCACCAACGGCGATTTGGCGACGGTGGCCATTGTCGTCAACGCCATCCGCCGCGCGCGCACGGCCGGTCCTGGCCTGGTGACGATGCGCGATCTGCCGGTGGTGACCTGGTGGTGATCCTCGGGATAGGAAACTGGGTGTTGAGCGCGGGCGCGATCTGTGGTATGATAGAGGTATCAACACAGCGCAGCGACCTCGCAGCCATCTATGCACTCGGCGCATCACTGAGGGCACCTCCATTCCAGATGCACAGCCGCCCCTGAATCGCAGGAGGTACCCGGCCCGCAAGCACCCAACCCGCCGACCGGTTCGTTTGTTCACCCCCTCGCGCTGCATCTGCGTCCGCCGGACGACGCAGGGTCGCGGCGCACCCGTTTGCTCCCACAGAGGAGGGCGATATGTCAGAGAGCATCTACCAACGGCGCTTCCTGACCATGCTGGTCGGGTTGGCCCTGTTCGGAGCGGTCAACCTGGTGCGCGGTCTGGCTCCCACGAACGCCTTCTGGCTCTACCTCTGTGCGACGTTCCTGGCCGGGCCAGCGACCGCGATGAACTCTGCCGCCCTGCGGGCGATCTTGCAGGCCACAGTTCCGCCCGAGATCCAGGGCCGGGTCTTTTCCCTGCGATCCAGCCTGTTCCAGGCCATGTCGCCGCTGGGCTTGGCCGTCCTGGGCCCCGTTGCCGACGTGACCGGCGTGCAGCCCATCTTTTTGATGGACGGAGCGGCCTGCTTTCTGGTGTTGCTCACCTGGGTGCTCACCCCAAGCGTGCGGAATCTGGAGGACGGGCCGCCCGAGCACCGGGCGGGGCGCTCTCTGCAGAGGACCGCACCTCGCTAAATCGTGAAATTGGGTGTTGAACGTGGACTCGATCTGTGGTATGATAGGGGCATCACCCAGCACCACATCCTCGCGTCACTGAGGGGCACACTTCGCGGACACACAGCCGGCCCTACACCGGACAGCCGTTCCGGCGGGGGTCGGCTGTCGTTTTGTCGAACAGGAGGTGACAGCAATGGCAAAGGTAGTAAAGAGTATCACCATCGACGCGCCGGTGGAAAAGGTGTTCGCCTACCTCGGCGACCCGATGAATCTGCCCGAGTTCTGGCCGAGCATGGTAGAGGTCACAGATGTGGAGCCGCTGCCCACTGGGGGCAGCAACTTTCGGTGGGTGTACAAGATGGCCGGCGTGCGCTTTGAGGGCGCGACCGAGCAGGTCGAATACGTCGCCAACCAACGTACGGTCAGCAAGAACGAGGGCGGCGTGTCGAGCACGATCACCTGGGCATTTGAGCCCACGGATGGCGGGACAGAGGTCGTGTTCGATGCCGACTATACCGTGCACCTGCCGGTGCTGCGAAGGCTGGCTGAGGCCTTTCTCGTCAAGCAGAACGAGCATGAAGCGGAGCTGCTCCTGGCCAATCTGAAGGCCCGAATGGAGGCCTGAGGACAAACCAAGAAACGGGCTTCTGAGGAGGTCGTCTATGGCTGAAGGACACAAGGTTCGGGTCCTGTTCCGCGTCTCCCTCGGCCTGCCCTTTCGGCAGGCGTCCAACGAGGAGCGAAAGAGGGTGATGCAGCTATGGCAGGAGACTGCCAAAAAGTGGAAGTCCTCTGGAGTCAAGCTCGTCGGGTACTTTGGCGCCGATGGAAGTGCCTTGCACGGGTTTGGCCATCACTACATCTTTGAGGTCGATGACCTCAGCACGATCCGAGAGATGGATGCGGACATGTTTCACGGCGAGCTCGGCAGGTATGTCGAGGATTTCGCCTTCAACATCGGTTGGAGCCGAGGTACGGAGGACTGGTGGGAATCCCTCTGACCACGGAGGCGGGCAAGTCCAAACGGTAGTCGCAGGTCACACGTACACAGAAGGGAGTGATCGGAATGGCCACGTACATCATGTTGGGCAAGTATTCGTTGGAAGGGATCAAGGAGGTGAGCGCCGCGCGCACCGAGAAAGCCGTCGCCATTATCGAGAAGAATGGCGGCGTGCTCAAGTCCGGATATGCCATGCTCGGCGAGCAGGATCTGATCCTGGTCCTGGATTTTCCTGGCACGGAAGAAGCGATGAAAGCTTCGGTAGACCTGGCCAAGCTGACCGGGATCGCGTTCACCACCTCCCCAGCCGTGAGCCTGAAAAAGTTCGACAAGTTGGTCGGCAAAGCCTAGAGGGCTACACGGTCAAGACGCACAGCCGGTGCTCGACCGGAGAGCACTCGCTGAGCGGCCGGCTGTGCGTCAGCGATTGAATCGACGTCTGTCTGCCAACAAGGCACCAAAGGAGGGAACCGTATGGCGGTGATCACCATTTCCCGGCAGTACGGCAGTGGGGGAGACGAGATCGCCTCCCGAGTCTGCAAGATGCTTGGATGGCGCTACTTTGACAAGAAGCTGATGATCGAAGTGGCCTCCGAGATCGGCCTGTCCGAGAGTGAGATCATTGACTTTTCGGAGGCGGACTATGAGGCACGAGGGTTCCTGGAGCGCCTCTTCAGCCGTCGCAGCGCGCGCGTGATCGTCGAGACCGGGATACAGGCCCGGGATATCGCGGGTGCCATGTCCGTACAGGTGGAGCAGTTGGACGAGGAATGGTGCATCCGCATGGTGCGGAGTGCCATCCAGGCCGCATACAAGCAAGGCGACGTGGTCATCGTAGGCCGGGGGGGGCAGGCCATCCTTCAGGAAAAGCCTGACGTGCTCCACGTACGCGTCGAGGCTCCGTTCGAGACCCGGGTCAGCCGGGTGCGATACGAGGAGCCCAGCGGCCTGGCACCTGGGTTTGAGCTGCAGGCGGCAAGAGAAAAGGTGAACGAACGGGACAAGGCCACAGGAGACTACTTGAGGCGCTTCTACAACATCGACTGGGCCGACCCCAAGCTCTATCACCTGGTGATCGACACGAAAAAGTGGGGCATCGGCCCCGCAGCGTGCCTGATCGTCCAGGCAGTCACTTGCCTGCCACAGGCGGGTTAGCCTCACACCCCCATCGCCTCGTGGTCGCTGTCTGGCTTCCAGTTGATGTCAAGCGATGCCGGGCAAAACCACAACGTGCGACAACCCCATACGGGCGTAGCGCGCCCCTCCGCTGCCAGCCCTGCATCCGCTCCAGCTTCACGCCTTGCCGGGTTGCGCCGAGGGGAACGGGATGGTATAATGAACCTGGCGACACTATGTCAAGTCAGGAGCGGATCGTGCGCGTCCCAAAGGTGTGGAGATGACCTCGAAGCAGTGGCTGTTGATCACCCTGGTTGTGATCCCCAACATTATCATTTTCGGCGCGATGCTGGGCGACGTCTCGGCGAGCCGGCACAGCACGCCCACGCCTACGTGGACGCCTTATCCGACCTTCACCCCCGTGCCTTTCCCCACGGCGACGGCCATTCTGATGCCCACGCTGTCCAGCCCGGCGACCCCTGTGGGGGACATCCCCTCGCCTACCCCGATCATCCACGTGGTAGGTGAAGGGGAAACGATCGAAACTGTCTCCGCCAAGTACGGGGTCAGCGTATTCGTGCTCAAGATGATCAACAGCATCCCAGAGTTCAGGGATGTGCGTGCGGGCCAGGAGCTGGTCATCCCGCCTCCAGGAGAGTAGCGCGGTGGATTTGCGCGAGGGACCGCCAGCGTCCCGCCGGACGTGTGCCGAGATCTGGCTAGAGGCCAGATAGCTCCCCGCACAGGTCGTGGACCTGTCCGCCGGTCACGCGCACGAGGAGCGCATAGGGGATCGGAAAGATCGAGCGGGAGCTGCCTGCGGCAGCGTAGATGGTCTCAAAGCGAGACAGACTGCGATCGATGAGGGTGGGCAAGGACTGGGTGTGACCGAGCGGAGGCACGCCGCCGACGGCATAACCGGTCACGCGCCGGACGGTCTCTGGATCGGCGATCCGCACCTTTCGCTTGGAGACGCCAAAGATCTGGCGCAGGGCCTTGGTGTCTACCTGCTGGTCGCCGGCCGCGAGGATCAAGACAGGGCGTCCGTCTATCAGGAAACAGAGCGATTTGACGATCGCGCCCAGCTCGCAGCCCACCGCAGCCGCCGCTTCAGGGGAAGTGCTGGTCGGCACATCGTACTGCCGGACCTGGATCTCCAGACCGAGGGCATCGAGCGCGGCCTGCACTCGACGTACGGGGTCCTCCACCCTACCCTCCAACCTGGCCCAGGTCAAACGTGGTGTGAACGGCGCGCACAGCGCGATCCACCTGATCGGCAGAGATCACGAGCGAGATATTGTACTCGGATGAGCCCTGAGCGATGGAGAGGATGTTGATCTCGTTCTCCGCCAGGGCGCCCAAGAGCCGCGCGGCGATGCCTACCGTGCCCCTCATTCTCTCGCCCACCACGGCGACGATCGCCACGTCATCCTGACTCCAGATATGCTCGACGTTGTGACGGAGCATATCGAACTCAAAGGCGCGCGTGAGCGCGTGCAGCGTTTGGGGCACCGCGGTTTCCGGGACCACGAAACAGATGCTCTGCTCCGAAGAGGACTGGGAGATCATCAGCACGTTGACCTGCTCGGCCGCCACGGCGGTGAACACGCGTGCTGCGATGCCCGGTATGCCGATCATCCCCCGCCCTTCCACCGTGATCTGGCTGACCTGCCGGATCGACGTGATTCCCTTGACCACGCGCCCGTTCGGCTGCGGGTGGGCGACGATGTGCGTGCCGGGATGCCCTGGGTTGAAAGAGTTGAGAATCCGCAGCGGGATCTCGCGCTGTATGGCGGGGAGGATCGTTTTGGGATGGATCACCTTGGCGCCAAAGTACGAGAACTCGGCCGCTTCAGCATAGGAGAGCATCTCGATCGTCTGCGCGTCGGGAACCACCCGCGGGTCCGCCGTCATCACGCCATTCACGTCGGACCAGATCCAGATCTCATCGCTGTCCAGGCTCGCCCCCAAGATCGTAGCACTGTAGTCGCTCCCGCCCCGTCCGAGCGTCGTCGGCGTTCCAACCTCCGTCCCACCGATAAAGCCGGTGATCACCGGCACCACGCCGTTTTCCAGGAGGGGGATCAGGCGCGTGCGAGTCCGTTCTCGGGTCTTGTCCACCAAGGGGCTGGCTGCGCCGTAGTTGTCGTCGGTGAGGATCAGTTCGGTCGCCTCCAGCGCCTCTGCAGGCACACCCCGCGCGCGCAGCACAGCAGCCACGATGTGCACGGACAGCCGCTCGCCCATGCCGCTCACCACGTCCAGGCCGCGCGGGGTCAGCTCGCCCAAGACCGCGGTGGCACGGCAGAGGCTGTGGGCCTGGTTGAGCAGGGCATCTAACTGACCTTCGAGCCCGAAACGCTCGCTGTCCTCCAGCGCGAGGGAGGCCAACGTGTCTATATGTCGCACCCGCAGGCCGTGGATGATCTGGACCACCGCCTCTTCGTCTCCCTCGACGGCAGAATGAGCCGCGCGGATCAGTTCGTTGGTCACGCCGCTCATCGCCGACACGATGACCACGACCTGGCGATTGGCGATGCCAGGTACGCTGTGCAAGGTATTCTCTCTTGCCTGGCGAACGATGTCCGCTGTGCGCGCGATCGCTTCGGCATCCCCAACCGACGTGCCCCCGAATTTCATCGTGATGCGATATTCAGGACGCGAATGAGTCATGGATTGATCCCCCTCCCCTGCAAAGCCCGATCGACCGCGTCCTGGACGATGGCCACATCCGCGGGCAGCTCCAGCGGTGGATTGGCGTGTCGTGAGATCACGTCCTTGAGGATGGAGTCGTGATAGTTGACCTTAAAGTCGGTGAACTTGAGACCGTGTGCGGTCGAGATCACCACCACGCGATCGTCCGGCTTGATCTCTCCGCGCTCGATGTACTTGAACAGCGCCGCCAGGGCGACCCCGGTGTGCGGGCAGGTGTACAGCCCGGTTCGATCCGCTCGCGCGCTGGCATCGGCCAGCTCTTGCTCTGTGGCCTGCTCGACCACGCCCTCCAGCCTGGTGAGCACCCGCACCGCCCGTTCGTAGCTGACCGGGTTTCCGATCTGGATCGCGCTGGCGGCTGTCTTTTGCGCGACCACGGGTTGATATTGGCGAAAGTGGGACTGGTAGCTCAGGTAGAGCGGGTTGGCCCGGGCCGCCTGGGCGCAGAGGATGCGGGGCAGCTTGTCGATCAGCCCCAGCTCTTTCATCAGCAGCAGTCCCTTTCCCAACGCGCTCACATTGCCCAAGTTTCCCACGGGAATGACGATCCAGTCGGGCGCTTGCCAGTCGAACTGCTGCACGATCTCGATGCCCACGGTTTTCTGCCCTTCCATCCGCAGGCTGTTCATCGAATTAGCCAGGTATATGCTCTTGTCAGCGGTCACCTGCCGGACGATCTCCATACACCCGTCAAAGTCGGTATCCAGGGCCAGCACCAGCGCGCCGTTGGCGATGGGCTGCACAAGCTGTGCCGTGGAGACCTTGCCCCGCGGCAAGAAGACGATCGTAGGGATCCTGGCTGCCGCACCGTAGGCAGCCAGCGCCGCCGACGTATCTCCCGTCGAGGCACAGGCTACTGCCCGGATGGGAACGCCGCTTGCCCGCATCTGGCGCACCTGGGAGATCAAGACCGTCATCCCCAGGTCCTTAAAGGACCCGGTGTGGGTGTTGCCACACAGCTTGACCCACAGGTCCTCGACCCCCAACTCCTGTCCCAGCCGCTCCGCCCAGAACAGGTTGGTGTGCCCTTCGTACATCGAGACCACGTTCTCATTGTCTACCGAGGGCAGCACCCACTCCTTCTTACCCCATACGCCGCTTCCGTAGGGCCAGTCGTTGGTCCGCATCCGGCTGTCAAAGAGTCTGATCCAGCCCGCAGCACTTTGATCGCGCAGCGCCTCCACGTCGTGCTCGACATCGAGCAACCCCCCACACCGAGGGCAGATGTAGATCACTTCCTCCAGCGCGTAGCGCTCACCACACCCTCGTATACACTGCAGCCACGTTCGATACATACCGCGTCTCCCCTCTCCTCCTGCCCGTTACCCACCGCGAGAGGACGTCGCACAGCGCATTCGCATCGCTCGCTCCCCGGAAAGAGTACACCCCGAGGAGCGAGTGACGTTCCACCCTTACACCCAGCCGCGCAGCCGGCATGCCTCTGCGACCCGGGCCACAGCAATGAGGTACGCGGCGACGCGATGATGGATGTTGTATCGCTGCGCGACCTCTTGCACCCCGTGGAAGGCAGAGGTCATCTTTTGGTCCAGCCGCTCGTAGATCAGGTCGGCATCCCAGTAGAAACCGTAGGCGTTCTGCACCTGCTCAAAGTAGGAGACCGTGACGGCCCCCGCGTTGCACAAAAAGTCAGGGATCACATAAACGCCCCTGTCAAACAAGATGACATCCGCTTCGGGCGTGGACGGGCCATCCGCCAGTTCGGCGACGATCTTGGCCTTGACGGCATCCGCGTTATCCGCCCGCAGGACACCTTCCATGGCGGCGGGGATGAGCACATCCACGTCGAGGGTGAGTAGTTCGGCATTGGTGATCCGGTCCCCGCCCGCATAGCTGGCTACGCTGCCGGTGCTTCGCTTATGCCCGGCTACCTGCTCCATATCCAGCCCATCCGGGCAGTACACCCCTCCCTGAGAGTCAGACACGGCGACAACCCTGGCCCCACACTTCTCGGCGACCAGCTTGTGCGCATACTGACCGGCATTGCCGTATCCCTGGATGGCGACGGTCGCCTGGCTGAGGTCCAGGTCGAGTATCTCTGCAGCCTCACGGATGCAGTAGGCGGCGCCCACCGCCGCGGCATCCAGCCGCCCGTGCGAGCCACCCAAGGGGAGCGGCTTGCCGGTCGTCACGCCCGGGGCGTTGTACCCGACCATGCTGCTGTACTCGTCCATCATCCAGGCCATCACCTGGGGATTCGTATAGACGTCCGTTCCGGACACATCGACCTTCGGGCCGACATAGTGACCCAGGGCACGGACATAGCCCCGGCTGAGACGCTCCAGCTCATCGAACGAAAGCTCCTTGGGATTGCAGACGACTCCCCCCATGCTCCCGCCAAGGGGGATGTCCACCAGGGCGCATCGCCAGGTCATCCACGCAGCCATCGCGCGGATGGTGTCAAACGTCTCGTCCGGATGGAACCGTATCCCGCCCTTAGTGGGGCCACGCGCGTTGTTGTACTGTACGCGAAACCCCTCAAAGACCTTTGTCGTGCCATCGTTCAGCTTGACCGGGATCCGTACGTGGAACTCGCGCATCGGCCAGCGCAGCAGTTCGTGCATCGTGTCGTCCAGGCCCATCAGTTCAGCTGCAAGCGCAAGCTGGCGCTGGGCGATTCCGAACGGGTTCAACTCCTGTTCTGCGCTTGCTCCACGTGTCGATGCTGCTGAGTTAGATTGCCTTGAATTCATAGCGTGCATATCCTTTCAAGTGTACAGCGACGATCCCGTGCATAGGCGCAGCTTGCCGCGCCTATGCACACACCGGAGGCGACTTGTGTCTGACGGCAGACGTGGAGCGATCACAGGGCCGAGATTCGCTGGCGGCGGGTCCCTTCCCGCAGTACGCGCAAGACCGCCATCGGCTCACTGAGGTGAACCATGCCCGCCTCACGCTCAAAGGCGCCGAGGTCCTCCAGTATCTCTTCTGCCTCCTGGCGGTATGCATCCATCACGTACGGGATCCCGGTGACCTTGGCGGCATCCTCGGTCAGGGCCATCAGATCCCGGCGAGAGATGGCGGACAGGCTAAAGTTCCTGCTGCCGGCCATAAGCTGCTGGAGTCCCGTCCTGAACTTTTGGCAGTAGGTATAGATGCCGACCGCCCCCAGTGGAATGTCTTTGAGATCGTCCCCGTACTTGTCCTTGAGCTCTTCGTAGGAGACGAATATCTCTTCCACCTTTTCTCCGTACTGGCTGACGGTCTTGGGCAGATTGCCCTCCTCCAGCCACATCCCGATATTCTTGCCGACCATGCCAGGGATCATCAGCCCGCGGCCCATGCAGACGGCCTTGACGTAGGGGCTGCCCAGAGCGAGGGCCTTGAACACGCCGTCTTCGGTGGAGAACCCGCCGGCGACGGCGATGTCTGGGACCCGGATCCCTCTGCGCGTCAGCTTTTGGCAGAACTCGTGGGCAAGCGAATGCAGGTAGAGCGAAGGAATGCCCCACTCGTTCATCATCGGCCAGGGGCTCATGCCCGTGCCCCCGGGCGCACCATCGATGGTGATCAGATCCAGGCCCGCTCCAGACCCGTAGCGCAAGGCCATGGCCAGCTCTACCGCAGAATAGGCGCCGGTCTTGAGCGAGATGCGCTTAAAGCCCATCTTTCGCAGGCGCTCGACCTCCATCAGGAAGGACTCGAGGCTCACAAAGCCCAGGCGCGAATGTCGCTCGAACTCTTTGATCGCGCCACCGGCATACGCCATCTGGACGTCGTGCCGCTCCGGATCGGGAAGTACATTGTAGCCTCTGCCCTTGAGCAGCAGCGCTCGTTCGATGGACTTGACCTTGATCTCGCCACCGATGCACTTGGCGCCCTGGCCCCACTTGAGCTCAATGGTATCCAGGCCGTGCTTGTCCAGGATGTACTCGGCGACGCCCAGCCGGGTGTCCTCCACATTCATCTGCACGATCAGGTCGCCGTATCCGTGATGGAACCGCCTGTAGATCTCGATGCGCCGGTCCATCTCTGGCGAGTTCACGATCTTGCCCTCGTCGCTCAGCTCCAACCCGGGGTCGATGCCACACACGTTCTCGCCACAGACGATGGTGATGCCCGAGATCGCAGCGCCCACGGCAAAGTGCTCCCAGTTCTTGCGGGCGATCTCGGTGGACCCCAGCGCCCCCGTAAAGATGGGCATGCTCATCTTCACCGGCGCTTCCCATCCATACTGCACTTCGGTGTTGACGTTGGCAAAGATCGTCGTGTCGGGGTCGGCCTCTACCCCCTCTGGCATCCCCTTCGCGCCAACCGCGTACCCCTGGATGTTCAGATGCGAATAGTCCACCGGATAGTTCTTGTCCGCGCCAGCAGTGACGTCCCCAAAGAGCCGGGGATACAGCACTTCGCGCCCCCGGAACGAGGACAGCCAGATCTCGCAGCCGCCCTTGCACCCATCGTGACACGATGAGCAGATCCCGGACATGGGAACGACGCTTCTCGATCGGTTGAACGTCCCCGTGGACTCGTTGGCGTTTGGTCTTCTCAAGTTCATCTTTCTCTCCTTTTGCACTGTTTGGTGAACGGTCTACAATGAAAGCCACTTGCTCGAACGCTCGGAATATGAAAGTGTCCCTGCGAGAGGATGCCTTTCTTGGCCTCCTTTCTTTGTCGTGGTGGACACACCCCCCTGCTACTCGCGTGCGTCCCCCCGGCTGTCTACAGCTCCAGCAACTGGGTGGCGTACACATCAGAGAGTGCCTCTATCTTGGCGCGCATTTCCGGCGATGCACCCTCATCCAGGGTGATGACCATCAGCGCCTCCCCGCGAGGCTGCAGCCGTCCCACGCTCATCGCGGCGATGTTGATGTCGGCACGCCCGGTCAAGAGACCCACCTCCCCCACGAGGCCAGGCCGGTCGCGGTGATAGATCAGCAGTTGGTGCCCGCGGGCGACGAAATCCAGCCAGTAGCGGTCGATGCACACCACGTACGGCTGGTCCCGAAAGATCGTGCCCGAGAGCACCCGTTCCTGTCCGTTGTCCGTGAAGGAAAGGGTGATCAGGTTGGCAAAGTTGCCCGCGTCAGCCGTCTTTTCCTCTACCACGCGCAGCCCCCGCTCGCGGGCGATCAGGCTGGCATTGACCAGCGTGATCCGGGTCTCGGTGACCCCCTGGAGCAACCCCTTGATGATCAGGGCCCGCAGCAGGCCCGTATCCATGTCCGCCAGTTGCCCGGCATAGGTGATGCGCACCTGGTGCAGGCGCCTGCCCACCAACTGACTGGCCATCTG
Organism: Anaerolineae bacterium; assembly: GCA_016783145.1. GTDB lineage: Bacteria > Chloroflexota > Anaerolineae > JAFGEY01 > JAFGEY01 > BS750m-G44. The sequence continues at coordinate 5,356 of JADHXD010000052.1, read as the reverse complement.
CCCCAGCTTTTCGGACAGCTCACAGAAAGGAAGGAGCTGTGACTGCGTCTCTGGCGGAATAAAGGGGGCGTTGACAGGGTGCATGGCCGGCCGGCCGGCCAGGACGTCCAGGATCTGCCGGGCCACGTCTACGGCTACGGCAACCTGTGCCTCACGGGTAGAGGCGCCCAGATGCGGAGTGACGATCAGTTGTGGCGACTGGAGCAATGCGCTGTCAAAAGGCGGCTCGCTGACAAACACGTCCAGCGCTGCCCCAGCCAGCCGCCCCGTCACCAGTGCTTCCTGCAGCGCCGCCTCGTCGACCACGCCCCCCCGGGCACAGTTGATCAGCCTGGCCGTGGGTTTGACCATGCCCAGCTCCCGCTCACCGATCAAACCGCGCGTGGCCGGCGTCAACGGAGTGTGCACGGTAATAAAGTCAGCACCGGCCAGGAGATCGTCCAGATCGCACATCTCTACCCCGAGCCGTTCGGCCTGCTCGGTGGACACGTAGGGATCGCAGGCCAGGACCCGCATTCCCAGCCCGCGCGCCCGGCGAGCAACCTCCCGGCCGATCCGTCCCATGCCCACCACGCCAAGGGCTTTGCCGGTCACCTCGATGCCCACAAACTGCTTGCGCTCCCACTTGTGGGCACGCACCGAGGCATCGGCCTGGGGAATGTGCCGCGCCAGGGCCATCATCATGGCGATCGTGTGCTCGGCGGCAGCGACGCTGTTCCCGTCAGGGGCGTTGACCACCAGGATCCCGCGCTCCGTCGCCGCTTCCACGTCGATATTGTCCACCCCGACCCCAGCCCGACCGATCACCTGCAGACGGCATCCCGCTTCGATGACCCGGCGGGTCACCTTGGTGCTGCTGCGCACGACGAGGGCATCGTACTCGCCAATGATCGCGACCAACCCCTCCTCGTCCAGACCGATCCGTTCATCCACAGGGACTCGTTCGCGCAGCAGCAGCAGCCCGTCGTTAGCGACCGAATCGGTAACCAGTACTCGCATCCCCATCTCCTCTGGCACACTGCCAACCCTTGCCTATCTCGTCTCGGAACAAAAAAACGCCTGATGCAAGCGAGTATGACCCGTTTGCGGAAGGCGTCTTTGCTCCAAACTCTGCGCGCAGAGTCTCGGTCCAAAATGGACCTGCAGGCCACCTCGGCCTGCCCACTCAGTTATCGGCCCGCGCCCCCAGGCAAGGGGAGAACAAAAAAAGCCTCCCAGTTGGGAGGCTCAGGTGCACATCTTGAGTGTACGCCAGGATCGTCTTCTCCCAACCGGTTAACGCCCTCGACACGTCGTCGAGGAGGTCGTAGTCGTACCGTTTACGGAGAAGGCCCACCCGCAGACCATATCTGCCCTCACAAAGTCGAGAACGTGATGTCGAAGAAACCGGGTCCTGCCAAGCATCGAGAACTGGGAGCTAGTGTACCACATTCAACCCTGGCTGTCAAATACTTTCAGCAGGGCGTATTCCAGGCTGTCGGCCAGCGCCTGCCAACTGGCCTCGATGATGTTGCTCGAGCTGCCTACGGTACTCCACGTCCGCTCGCCGTCACTGGAATCGATGAGCACACGCGTGAGTGCCGCCGTACCCGCATCGCCATCCAGGATACGGACCTTGTAGTCGATCAGATGCACAGGGGCAAGCTGTGGATAGGTTGGCAAGAGGGCCTTGCGCACAGCCTGATCCAGCGCGTTGACCGGGCCATTTCCGTCGGCGGCGGTGAGCATCACATCATCGCCGACCTTGATCTTGACCATCGCTTCCGAGGCCATGATCCCGTTTTCCTTGTCGCGCACCAGTATGTGAAAGTCGATCAGCTCAAAGGGAGGGGCGTAGCCCTCTTTGCTCCGGCGGATCAGCAACTCGACAGAGGCATCCGCTCCCTCGAATTGGAAGCCCCGGCTCTCGAGATCCTTGATGTGCGACACAAGCGCCCGGGCCTCCTCTTGATCGATCTCCAGGTCCATGCCGAATTCCTCGACCTTGTAGAGGATATTGCTCCGCCCGGCTAATTCGGAGACGACGATGCGTTTCTGATTGCCGACCAGTGCCGGATCAGTGTGCTGGAAACTCTCTTCGCACTTGAGCATCGCGTTGACGTGCATGCCCCCCTTGTGCGCAAACGCGCTGTGCCCCACGTAGGGCTGGTGCGGGTCCGGTGCCAGGTTCGCGCGGTTGCTGACATAGTGCGCGACCTCGGACAGCGATCGCAACTGGGCATCCGAGATACACCGGTACCCCAATTTGAGCTGCAGGTTGGGAATGATCGCGCACAGGTCGCCGTTGCCACAGCGCTCCCCATATCCGTTGATCGTCCCTTGCACGTGGACCGCACCCGCCTGCACGGCCAGCAGGGTGTTGGCCACAGCCAGACCGCTGTCGTTGTGACAGTGGATGCCCAGGGGCAGGTCTACCTGCCGGGCCACGTGGGCAAAGATCTCTCGCAGTTGCTCCGGCATCGTCCCGCCGTTGGTATCACAGAGGACCAGCAAGACGGCTCCGGCCTGCGCCGCGACGCGCAGGGTCTCCATCGCATACTCGGGGTCAGCCAGATACCCGTCGAAAAAGTGCTCGGCATCGTATATCACCTCACGCCCGTGGCTCTGCAGGTAAGACACACTGTCGGCGATCATGCGCAGGTTCTCGTCCAGGGAGGTGTTGAGCACGCGAGCCACGTGGAGGTCCCAACTCTTGCCAAAAACGGCCACCGCCGGCGTCTTCGCCGCCAGCAAGGCGCGAATCTGTATATCCGTCGCCACGTCCGTGTCTGCGCGCCTGGTGCTGCCAAAGGCGGTCACCGTGGCGTGGGTCAGCCCCAGCGCAGGCACCTGCTCAAAGAACGCGATGTCCTTGGGGTTCGACCCCGGCCATCCGCCCTCGATATAGTCCATGCCCAAACCATCCAGGTGACGCGCGATCTTGAGTTTGTCGTCCAGTGAAAGGGAAAGCCCCTCCCGCTGTGCGCCATCTCGCAGCGTGGTGTCGTACACTTGGATCTTGTGCATCGGCGGATTCCTCCCATCCCACCCTACGAAGAAAAAACGCCTTTCGACGGACAGGGTTCCTTCCCTGCCCGTGAAAAGCGTCCTCGCTTCTGAACTCCCGACGTCGGAATTCGATTGCTATCCAGGTAACCGGGCCTGAGCGCCTTGAGCATTGGCTCAGGCGCGCGTCCCCCCTTACCACCAGATGCAAAAAGGCCTCCCGGGCGGGGGAGGCCTCATCTCTGTGCACCTGGTGCGATGTGTGCTACGCGGGTTCCGTCCCAACCGCCAATGCCCCTGAGCGAATAATCAGGGGAATGGCAATGATGATGATGCGGGAAGGTACCGTGTTGCCAACCATATCTGTCTATCCTCGTTGGTTGTACGTTAAGGTCATTCTACCACACCTGGTACCTCCTGTCAAACGTCTTTTTTGAGATTCGGTCATAACTTGCGGTCTGGACGAAGGAATGGTATGCTTCCCACAGCACCGAATAGCACGGTAGGGGTGCGGTCATCGCGCCCTACCGAGTGGGAAAGGCAGGACCATCGTGAACGACTCACAGCAGGAGCACCTTCCCTCCCGGGATCGTGCGCTGATCGAGGGGTGGAAGCGCGAAGAACGCCAGCCCTTCATCGGCTGGGACTTTGGCCACCTCGACGGTCGGATGATCGACCAAGACCCCCCGTGGTCCTACGAAGAGAGGGTCCGATCCATCCTACCCGCCGCCAACTCTGTGCTGGACATGGGCACCGGCGGCGGAGAGAGACTGCTGGAATTCAGGGACATCTGGCCCCCACGCGTTGCGGTCACCGAGGGATATGCGCCGAACCTGCGCCTGGCTCGAGAGCGGTTGGAGCCTTTGGGCGTGGAGGTGATCGAGTCAGAGACCGCGCTCTACGATCTGCTGCCCTTTGAGGACGACTCCTTTGACCTGGTGATCGACCGCCACAGCGGTTTCAACATCGCCGAGGTCGAGCGGATCCTGGCCCCAGGGGGGACGTTCCTCACCCAGCAGGTCGACGGCAACAATCTCGACGACCTGTCGGCTGCCTTTGACTGCCAGCAGCCCTGGACCTTTTTCACCCTGGATTGGGCCCTGGAGCAGATCAAGGGCACCAGGCTGGTCGTCCAAGACGCGCGCGAGTGGACGGGGCAGAGCCACTTTAAGGATGTAGGGGCGATCGTCTACTACTTGAAGGCCGTCCCCTGGACGGTGGAGGGGTTCTCCGTGGAGAAGCACCTGGCCCACCTGCTCAAACTGCAGCGGCGACTGGAACGAGAGGGAGCGTTGGCTTTCCACAGCAAGCTGATGATCGTCCAGGCCAGGAAACTGCACAGTGAAGGGGATGGGTAAGGCCAACTCCCCATTACCCCTCTCCCTCATCCGAGTTGGGGCCGTGGCTTGGTCTGCAGACACCAAGGAGTACCGTCTATGGCTGACATCACTGCATCGAATCTGCGGGAAACGGCCCTGGCGCTGGGTGCCGACTTTTGCGGTGTTGCGGATCTCGCTCCCGCCCAGGAACTGGTTCAACAGCTCGGTGGGGAGCTCGCGGCCCAGTTTCCCCGTGCTGTGTCCATCGGTGTGGCGTTGCCATCCGCCATTGTAGACCAGCTTTGCCGCCACGAAGACAGGACGGTGGCCTTGGCCTACCAAAGTCACGGGTACGACGCGATCAACGTTCGCCTGGATCAACTCGCCTCGCGTGTGACCAGCATCTTGCAGCAGGCCAGCCATCGTGCCTTTCCCGTGGCTGCTTCCCAGACGATAGACAGAGAAAAACACTATGGGTTGTTCTCTCACAAGCTGGCGGCACACCTGGCAGGGTTGGGCTGGATCGGCAAGAACTGCCTCTTGATCACACCCCAGGTTGGGCCCAGGGTGCGCTGGGTGACCGTTCTGACCGATGCGTCCTTGGAGACAGGTCAGCCGGTAGGAGAACGCTGCGGGAGCTGTAGGGAGTGCGTGGACGGCTGTCCGGCCCACGCGTTTACCGGCAGGCGATTTCAGGCGGACGAACCTCGAGAAGCTCGCTTTGACGTCGTCAAGTGCTACGCGTACCAGCGTAGAGATCGAGAGCACGTGGAGGGTCCCATACTCTGCGGTATGTGCATCTATGTATGCCCATATGGAAGGCTGAAAGAGAGTCGCTGATGCAGTTCCACACACTGCTCCAAAGGGCGATAGAGGTACGGCGACAGTATGCAAAGCTGGAGCAAGCTAAATACGCAGTACCGCAAAAGTTGCTATCTTGCTCTCGCCGGACCAGCGCGTAGCCTACCCAGGGTGCAGTCTGGCGATTGAAGCGCATCGTCAAGTTTGCTATGCCTGCGTTTGCGATCAGATCGCGGACTGTGGTCCGCGAC
>JADHXD010000204.1 GCA_016783145.1 Anaerolineae bacterium | reverse complement strand
GACCAGCGCGTAGCCTACCCAGGGTGCAGTCTGGCGATTGAAGCGCATCGTCAAGTTTGCTATGCCTGCGTTTGCGATCAGATCGCGGACTGTGGTCCGCGACGAGCGAAATGGCAGATAGCAAGTTTTGCGCTATTGCGAAAAAAGACTATTTGACCCTGCAGACTGGCAACAAGATCGAGGTCCCCTTTGACGTGCTGATCGTCTTCTCGACCAACCTGGAGCCGACGGAGCTGGTGGACGAGGCATTCATGCGACGCATCCGGCACAAGATATACGTCGGCAACCCAAGCCTCGATGACTACCGCGAGCTGTTCAAGCGCTACTGCAAGATGCGCCAGGTGCCCTATGAGGAGCAGGGGATGATCTATGTCGTCAAGGAATACTATCACAAGCACCACATCAAGCCGCGCGCGTGCCACCCGCGCGACCTCCTGGACGAGATCATCGACATCGCGGGGTACCTGAACGTGCCACCGAGGATGAGTATGGAGCTGCTTGAGCAGGCGTGCGATGCCTACTTTGTGGATTTCACTCAAGAGGAGTGAGGATGGTCGATCTGGATCGCTTCTACGGCGGCCGGACACTCAACTTTGCGCACCGTGGAGCCAGCGCTCATGCACCGCAGAATACGCTGGCTGCCTTTCTTTTGGCCGCTGACATGGGCGCCGATGGGATCGAGCTGGATGTACATCTCTCCGCCGACGGCGAGGTGGTGGTGATCCACGATGACACCGTGAACGCGACGACCGATGGCCGCGGTCGGGTGGGCGAGATGACGATCTCCGAGCTCCAGGCCCTGGACGCAGGCAGTTGGTTCGATCCTGGCTTTCAAGGGGAGCGGATCCCAACCTTGCAGCAGGTCTTTGATGCCCTGGGACACCGCCTGCTCTTCAATATCGAGATCAAGGTAGAGGCGGGCTTTCACCCCCTCGAGCAGGAAGCGGAAACGGTGCGCCTGATCGAGGACAGTGGCATGACAGATCGCGTTCTCCTCTCTTCCTTTTCTGCCAGCAGTCTGCGCCGGGTTCGCGAGATGAACCCCCACATTCCGCTTGGGCTGTTGTACGGCACGCCCAAGCCTGTCTTTCTCCCACGCCTCTTGAGCTGGCTCTCGGTGCCCTGTGATGCCGTGCACCCTCACTTCCGGATGGTTGGCTCCCGCTATGTGCAGAGGGCCAGGCGGCGGGGCCGGCGCGTCAATGTGTGGACGGTAAACACCGCGCACGACATGCGGCGCATGCGGGACCTGGGCGTCGACGGCATCATCACAAACTACCCCGACGTCCTCCGAGACGTCCTTGCGGGTGGCTAGGAGTGGGGACCGGGGACGTGACCCGCAGGCTGTGGGCCCGCATGATCCGGTGCGCTTTCTGGGTGCTCTACAATCCGCTGGCGCGGATCTATGACTGGGTGAGCTGGGCTGTCTCGCTTGGGCATTGGCGCGAGTGGCAGCGGGCCGCTCTCCCCGAGTTGCGCGGCAGGCAGGTGCTGGAACTGGCTTTTGGGACGGGAGACCTGCTCCTCGACCTGCACAAGGCAGGCTACCATCCCACAGGCATCGACCTCTCCCCGGCAATGGGACGGTTCGTTCAGCGCAAGCTGGCCAAGGTTGGCCTGGCCCTGCCCCTCGTGCGCGGGCGTGCGCAGCAGCTTCCCTTTGCCGGTGCTTCGTTTGACTCGGTGCTCTGCACCTTTCCGGCCGAGTTCATCGCCTCCGCCGAGACCCTGCACCAGATAGCGCGCGTGCTCTGCCCCGAGGGCCGGGCGGTCATCGTTGCGATGGGCAAGCTGGTCTCGAACGATCCCTGGGCTCGGCTCCTGGAATGGCTGTACCGGATCACCGGGCAGCGCGGCCCCCTGCCCGACTTACGGCCGACGTTGGAGCTCCTGGGGCTCAAGCACCGGGCGATGTGGGTGCGGGTGGGCAGCTCCGAGGCTTTGCTGATCGTCATCGAGAAAAAGGTTGACGTTTCGCGCGCCCTCGAGTATACTGGGACCTATCCTGACGTGACTTTGTACACAACGCGATGATCGATTCAAGCTACACGACCAGCCATCCCACAGATCCCTCGGACCTGTTCTTCGGCAGGCAGGCCGAGATCTCTTGGGTGATCGGACAGCTTGGTCGCGGCCAGCGGGTGCTGATCGTCTGCGGGGCACCTCTCATCGGCAAGAGTTCGCTGCTGCGCCAACTGGACCGCCGCCTTCCCAGGGGAGTTCTGCCCGTTTACCTCGACGCCGGAAACGCAGAGGGCTGGGAGGGGGTCTCTCCCCTGCTGCGCATCGCCGGGCAGGTTGGCTTGAGGGCGCGCGAGCGCGTGGACCTGCGCGTTGCCCCGCCAGATGCTGCCCCCTTTGCGGAGCACCCCTCGACAGCGTGGCAGGCCTACCTCGCCGCCCTGTCTGCACAGCTCGACGGCCAACAGATCGTGTTCTTGATCGACAACGCCGAGCGATCCGCTCCAGAGTGGCTGCATGCCCTGTACAGGTCTGGAACCGCTCTGGTCCTGGCAGCCGCGGATCGGGAGCGCCTGGCCGGGTCTCTCCCAGAGTTGGGAGTCGCCCCCCCGTCCATCACGCTGGGCGCGCTGGATACCGAAGCCGCCAGAACGCTGGTCAAGGCGCTGGTGGCGCAAAAGGCACAGATCGACCCCTGGGCTGTGCGCCGCATCCTCGAGGTGACCTCCCGCCAGCCCCACTACACCGTCCAGTTCTGCCATACGCTCCTGCGATGCTGCGCGCACAGATCGATGCTCACCCCGCCCGATGTCGAAGAGGCGCTCGATCTCATCCTCAATGAACCGCACGCCGAGTTTGCCACCGCGTGGGGTAGCTCGCTTCCCCACGAGCAGGCCATCCTCTCCGTCTTTGCGGCGACGAGGGGGCTGGCTGGCATCGCCACTCAGTACGATGTACAAAAGCTCTGCAGCCGTCACGGGCGTGCGTTTCCGTTGAGAGACATCGTCGCCACGCTGGAAAGGCTGGTCGGTAGGGGTATTCTTGAGAGACTGGGCGCCAACAGCTACCGGTTCACGCTCGAGCTCTTTCGACTCTGGGTGGGGCGCCGCTACCCGCCAGACCTGGTTTTGAGGGGTGGTTTCAGGCGCTTCACGTGGCCGGAGGCTGGGGCCTTTCTCAGTGCGCTCCGCCAGACATTGGACCGGCGCTGGCTGCGGGGCGCCAGCCTGGCGGTGCTCGCCGTGATCGTGTTCCTCATCATCCTGGTGCCTGCGCTTCGGTCCAGGGATGGCGGCGAGGCGTCGGTGCTTTCCGAGAGGACGTTGACCGCCCGGGCGTCGGTTGCGCCCGCCCACACCAGGACGCCCGTGCAGGCACCTACGCATACACCACCGCCCGCGCCGGCGAGCGCGCTGCCCGGCTACGATCTGGTCATGATGTCGCGAGAGGACCCCGAGTCCACCTGGCAGATCTATGTGATGAACACGCGCACCGGCAAGCGTTTGCGCCTGACGGACACCGACTCTAACGAGCGCACGCCAAGGTGGTCCCCGGACAGCAGCAAGCTGATCTTTGCCTCCGATCGAGACGGCAACCGCGAGATCTATGCCATGGACTTGTTGGACGACAATCATCTTGCCAATCTGACGCAGCACAAGGCACCTGACTGGCAGCCAGCCTGGTCGCCCGATGGCGGGCGCGTGGCCTTTTCTTCCTATCGGGATCAGAATTGGGAGATCTACCTGGTCCACGCCGATGGGACTGGCCTCGAGCGCCTCACCGAGCACCCGCAAAACGACTTCTCGCCGACCTGGTCACCGGATGGACGACTTCTCTTTGCCTCGCGCCGTCACGGGGACGCCGACCTGTTTGTCCTCGATCTGGACACGCGAGAGCTGTCACAGCTCACCGAAAGCGAGCGAGACGAGTACGACCCGGCCTGGTCACCAGATGGCCGATGGATCGCCTTTGTCACCCAGTTTGAGGACCAGTCTGACATCTATGTGATGCGTGCGGACGGCACCGATCCGGTGAACGTCACCCATTCGCCGTATGCCAACGACTTCCAGCCTACCTGGACGGCGGACTCTGAGGAACTGGTCTTTGTGTCCTACACCTCTGCCAGGGGAACGCACGACCTCTTTCGGATGCCGCGGGATGCAAGCCGTGTGATCCCGGTGACCGAGGACGAAAAGGACAACCTGGCGCCCAGCGTGCGGGATGCGCCATAGCTGCCTGCCGAGCTGTAGGGCAGGTTTCCCGCGAGGTGCGGTCAAAGATGTTCGACAGAGCGATGTTCCGCCATACCTGCCTGGCCTGCGTCTGCCACATTCGATCATGAATGTGGCAGAGTTGAATCATAAGCTAAATTGTGGTACAATAGCCGCTCAAAGCGGTTTGGGAATAGGAGTGTGTGGATGTACCAAGATGATGACCAGGGCATGGACGATGCCAACCGTGCGCAGAAACGGACGGATCGCCTCTTCAACGAGATGATGCCCACTCTGCGCTGGCTGACAGTGCGCCAGCAAAAGATGTGGCGACCGCCTACCGACGTCTTTGAGACGGACGAGTCTGTGATCGTCAAGGTCGAGATCGCCGGCATGTCCGAAAAGGACTTTGCGATCTCTCTCTCCAATCGGAACCTGAGCATCGCAGGTACCCGCAGCGACCCGGTCTGCAAGCTCTCATACCAGCAGCTCGAGATTCCCTATGGTCATTTCCGCACCGAGGTGTTCCTATCTCACAGCATCGATCGGGATGAGATCCGCGCGACGTACGAAAACGGTTTTCTGACCGTCGTGCTCCCCAAGGTCAAGCCATACCGGGTGCAGATCAAGGAAAGCACCGCTCAAGAAGAAGAGATGTAGCGAAAGGTCAAGTATGCCATTGTCAGATTCCGAGTCTGTTCAGGAACCGGAACTTGCCTCAGCCAAAACAGCAGATGAACAGATGGTCGTCGAGATCCAGGAATCGGTAGAGGAGCCACCTGCAGAGTTCGAACAGAGCGAGATACCGCCAGAGCTGGACATCTTGCCCCTGCGAGGGGTGGTCATCTATCCGCTCACGGCGATGCCTCTCACCGTAGGGCGTCCGCGAGCGATGCGGCTGGTCGAGGACGCCGTCCTGAAAGAGCCACGGATCATCGGGATCGTTTCCACCAAGAGCGTGGATGCCGAGGACCCCGGTCCCGAGGACATCTATCACATCGGGACCGCGGCTGAACTGCGTCACCTTCGCAAGGCGCAGGACGGCACGATCCTCCTCTTTGTTCAAGGTATCGAGCGCATCCGGATCGACGAGTTCACCACAACGACGCCTTACTTGAAGGCCCGGGTCACGCCTATCCCCGAAGCCGTGGAAGAGTCGTTGGAGGTCGAAGCCCTGATGCGCAACCTCGTCGAGCTCTTTCGTCAGTTGGTGGGGTTGGTGCCCTACCTTTCCGATGAAATGACAATGATGGTCAGCCAGGTGAGCGATCCACGCCAACTGGCCTACATTGTCGCTACCTCGCTGCGCATGGAGATCGAGGACGCACAGAACATCCTCGAGATCGACGACATCAAGGAAAAGATGCGCAAGTTGACGGCTATCCTGGGGCGTGAGCTCGAGGTGCTCGAACTGGGCCGCAAGATCCAGCAGGAAGCCCAGGGAAGCATGGAAAAGGTCCAGCGCGAGTACTTTTTGCGTGAGCAGCTCAAGGCCATCCGCCGCGAACTGGGCGAAGAAGATGAACAGGCCGTCGAGATCGAAGAGTACCGGCAAAAGATCAAAGGTGCGGGCATGCCGGAAGAGTCAGAGACGGAGGCCCTGCGCGAGTTGAGCCGCATGGAAAAGATGCCTACGGCAGCGGCCGAGTACTCGGTGATCAAGACCTACCTCGACTGGATGGTCAACCTCCCCTGGAACAAGGAGACGGAGGATAATCTTGCCATCGACCACGCACGCGAGATCCTCGATACGGATCACTACGGCCTGTCCGATGTCAAGGTGCGCATCCTCGAGTTCCTGGCCGTGCGTAAGCTGCGCGAGGAGCGCAAAGCGGAGCGCGAGGACACCGAACCCACCGCCCAAGACCTGATCCGCCGCGAGCGTGAAGGCGTCATTCTCTGCTTTGTTGGGCCGCCCGGCGTGGGCAAGACCTCTCTGGGACGGTCCATTGCCCGGGCGATGGACCGCAAGTTCGTCCGCCAGAGCCTGGGGGGCATCCGCGACGAAGCTGAGGTACGCGGCTTTCGAAGGACGTACGTGGGCTCCATGCCGGGCCGGATCATCCAGGCCCTGCGGCGTGTCGGGAGCAAGAATCCGGTGTTCATGCTCGACGAGGTAGACAAGATCGGCGCGGACTGGCGCGGCGATCCCTCGTCTGCCTTGCTGGAGGTCCTGGACCCGGAACAGAACAACGAGTTTCGCGACCACTATCTGGACGTGCCCTTTGACCTGTCGCGGGTGATGTTTATCTGCACGGCCAACCAGTTGGCCCCCATTCCTGGCCCACTGCGCGACCGTATGGAGATCATCGAACTCGATGGGTACACCGAGCTCGAAAAGGTCGAGATCGCCAAGCAGTACCTTATCCCCAGACAGATCAAAGAGAACGGCCTGCGGGTCAATGAGCTCGCGTTCACCGATGAGGCCATCCGCCGCGTCATCCTCGAGTATACGTACGAGAGCGGAGTGCGCAACCTGGAACGGCAGATCGGCAGCGTGGCCCGCAAGATCACCACCTATGTGGCCGAGGGGAACGAAGGGGTGCTGACCACGATCGATGTGGACGGCGTCCCCACATATCTCGGCAAGCGCAAATTCTTCATGGAAGAAGTGGACGAACGGATCAGCGTTCCAGGCGTGGTCGTTGGGTTGGTGGTGACCATGGCTGGAGGGGACATCGCGTTCGTTGAGGCCACCAAGATGCCGGGCAGCCAGAGGCTGACGCTCACCGGGCAGTTGGGTGAGGTCATGAAAGAGTCCGCGCAGGCTGCGCTGAGCTACGTACGTTCCAGAGCCGCCGACCTGGGCATCGATGACAGGGTGTTTGCCGAGAACGAGATCCACATCCACGTGCCGGCGGGTGCTGTGCCCAAAGACGGCCCATCCGCCGGAGTGACCATGGCCACGGCGTTGGTGTCGCTGTTGACGGGCCAGCCCATTGTCAAGCATCTGGCGATGACCGGCGAGGTGACGCTGCTCGGGCGGGTTCTGCCGATCGGAGGAGTCAAGCAAAAGGTGTTGGCTGCTGCCCGCGCGGGCATGGACACGGTCATTTTGCCCAAGCGAAACGAAGCAGACCTGGACGATCTGCCCGACGAGGTGCGAGAAAAGATGAACTTTGTCCTCGTCGATCGTTTGGATGAGGTCTTTGAGGTCGCGTTTCGGAATGGGTCGCAAGCGACCGACCAGTAGACAGACCCAAGAGAGGGCAGTCCGGAGTAGGTCGCCTTTCCATAGGCGACAACAGGTAGGTCGCCTTTCCATAGGCGACAACCGGCAGGTCGCCTTCCACAGGTGCCAACAGGTAGGTCGCCTTTCCATAGGCGACAACCAGCAGGTCGCCTTTCCATAGGCGACAACCAGCAGGTCGCCCTTCCATAGGCGACACCAAGTAGGTCGCCTTTCCGTAGGCGACAACAGGTAGGTCGCCTTTCCGTAGGCGACAACAGGTAGGTCGCCTTTCCATAGGCGACATCAAGTAGGTCGCCTTTCCATAGGCGACACCAAGTAGGTCGCCTTTCCACAGGCGACAACAGGTAGGTCGCCTTTCCATAGGCGACATCAAGTAGGTCGCCTTTCCATAGGCGACATCAAGTAGGTCGCCTTTCCATAGGCGACATCAAGTAGGTCGCCTTTCCATAGGCGACATCAAGTAGGTCGCCT
>JADHXD010000051.1 GCA_016783145.1 Anaerolineae bacterium | reverse complement strand
ACACCCGGCAGGACATCGTCGAGATCAACTGCCACGGCGGGCCTGTTCCCCTGCGTCAAGTCCTCGATCTGTGTCTTGCTCACGGCGCCCGTTTGGCTGGGCCGGGCGAGTTCACGCTGCGCGCCTTTCTGAACGGCCGGGTCGACCTGGCTCAAGCTGAAGCGGTCGCCGACCTGGTGGAGGCCAAGACCGAGGCCGGCCTGCGTTTGGCCGTTTCCCAACTGGAGGGTCACCTGTCCAGTCAGATCAGGGAATTGCGGGCGCGGCTGCTCCACGCATTGGCGTGGGTGGAAGCGAGCATCGACTTTGATGAGGATGAGGTCCCATCCTATGGGATCGAGGAAGACCTGCTCTACGCCCGGCAGCGACTGGCCGATCTGATCTCCGGTTCCGAGCGCGGCCTTATCTACCGGCAGGGCCTTCGCACAGCCATCGTCGGCCGTCCAAACACGGGCAAGAGCAGCCTGCTCAACGCCCTGCTGCGCACCGACCGCGCGATCGTCACGCCCATTCCCGGTACCACGCGAGACACGTTGGAGGAGACACTGAACCTGAATGGCATCCCCCTCCTCCTCGTCGATACAGCCGGCATTCGCTCCAACACCAGGGATCTCGCCGAAGACCTGGGTGTAGAGCGCAGTCGAAACGCACTGCGACAAGCTGACCTGGCCCTGCTGGTCATCGATGGAAACGCGCCACTCACCGCCGAAGACCACGAGATCGCCGATCTGATCGGCGACAAACCGGCTCTGGTGGTGATCAACAAGACCGATCTACCCGTCTTTGCCGACGAGGCAGCCATTCTGCCGGGCGTGCCCAGAGTAGAACTATCGGCGCTGACCGGCGAGGGTATCGCTGACCTGGAACGATCGATCGAGGCGCTGGTTTTCTCCGGGCAGGTGGTGGCCTCTGATGCGGCACTGGTGAGCAGCCCGCGCCACCGCGACGTGCTGCGCCGCGCCCACGCGCACATCGTGGAGGCCCTTAGCGCACATTCAGCAGGCATGTTGGCCGACCTGATCAGCATCGACCTGCGCGCGGCTGTGGACGCTTTGGGCGAGATCACCGGCGAAACCGTGAGCGAGACGCTATTGGCGACGATTTTCGGCCGCTTCTGCATTGGCAAGTAGGGGCCTCGTGGCTTGCCAGCCGAGCGGCCGTGCCGGAGGATGCAATGTCGAGCGGCACGATCCTGCTGGTGGATGACGAAGCGCACATTGTCGAACTGGCACGCATGTACCTGGAAAAGGAGGGGTTCGAGGTGCGCAGCGCGGGCGACGGGCACCGCGCACTGCGCCTCATCGCCGATGAGCCGCCCGACCTGGTCGTCCTCGACCTGATGCTCCCCCGGGTGGATGGATGGGAGGTCTGTCGGAGAGTGCGGGCCGAGTCGGACCTGCCCATTATCATGCTCACCGCCCGCGACGAGACCGTTGACAAGATCGTCGGGCTGGAGCTTGGCGCAGACGCGTACCTGACCAAGCCTTTCAACCCGCGCGAGCTGGTCGCATGGGTCAAGGCGGTACTGCGACGCAGTTCGACACAGTCCAGCGCCGAGAGCGCCGGTACGCAGACACTCTCGCTCGGCAGGCTGTCGATCCATCCCCCGAGCCGGGAGACCACGATCGGCGGACAGTCGATCGCTTTACGGGCAAAAGAGTTCGACCTGCTGTTGGCCTTTGTCAACCACAAAGGGATCGTGTTCAGCCGCGAGCAGTTGATCCAACGGGTATGGGGATTCGACTTTTACGGCCAGACGCGAACGGTGGACGTCCACGTAGCCCACCTGCGCGGCAAGCTGGCCGGCAGCGGCGTGGAGATCGAGACAGTGTGGGGGGTAGGGTACAAGCTGGTCGTGACGGAGGCATAGGGAACATGAGCTTCAGAGAAGAGGTCTCGGGGCACATACCGGAGCAGGGCACCCCATACGATGTCGTGGTCGCTGGAGGAGGCCCGGCGGGCCTGGGCGCCGCCCTTGCGTCAGCCAGGTCCGGGGCCAGGACCCTTCTGCTGGAGGGGCGAAGCCTTTTCGGCGGAGTGG
Source organism: Anaerolineae bacterium (assembly GCA_016783145.1). GTDB lineage: Bacteria > Chloroflexota > Anaerolineae > JAFGEY01 > JAFGEY01 > BS750m-G44. Next base: position 27,784 of record JADHXD010000051.1, on the reverse strand, counting down.
CTGCAGTCGCGATGTGGATGCCTATGAACAGGCTCTTGCTGAACGGTGGGGGTCGGGGTGGCGTCCACGACCTGTTCGTCGCCAAGATCCGAGGGTATGGCGCACAGGCCTACGTGGATGGAAAGCGGAGTTTTGTCGACGGCGATGGCCTGGACATCCACCCCGAGTACTTGAGATTGGCGTGCTTTGAGCTCTTGGAGGAGGGCGGGTGCCACTACCGCCTGTACAGCCCGGTGACGGACGTGTCGATGGTAGGCGATGTCCTCACCGGGGTCGTCGTCACGGGCAAGGAGGGTCGGCAGGCATTTCCCGCGAGGGTGGTCATCGACGCTACTGGAGACGGAGACGTGGCTTACCTGGCAGGCGCAGAGATGGCGCAGGGCAGGGAAGAGGATGGCCGGTCTATGCCGGTCTCCCTCGTCTTTGCCCTGGCCAATGTCGACGTCGATCGCTTTCTCACGTTCAGATCGAACCACAAGCCAGAGCTGGATGCCATCCTGCAGGGTGCGCCGGTCAAAGGGTACCACATCGCGGCCTGGTACAGCTTTGACCGCACGACGATACCGGGTGTCCTCAACGTGAACAACGGGGCGCTGGCAGACATTGGGCACATCGACGCGACCAAGACGCACGATCTGACCGTCGCCGAGCGGGTGGGGATCGCGGTGGCCATCGACTTTGTCAGGCTGGCCCGGGAGAAACAGATACCCGGCCTGGAGGCGTGCCACCTGATGAGAGTGGGCGCTCACGTTGGGGTACGGGACACACGACGGATCGTCGGCGAGTACGTGTTGACTGTGGAAGACGCGCGCTCCGGGCCCGAGTTCGAGGACGTCATCGCTCGCAAGTACGGGGCGATCGACGCCAACCAACTCTACACCGGCGAGATGCAGTCTGGGTTTGGCTACCCATACCGGTGCCTGCTTCCCAGACGGATAGACAACCTGCTGGTCGCGGGACGCTGCGGCTCGGCGACCTTTCTGGGACATGCTGCAGGCAAGAGCATGGGAAACATGATGGAATTGGGGCAGGCAGCGGGCGTCGCCGCCGCCCTATGCTGCGCCCAAGGCGTGACGCCAAGGAAACTGGACGTGAGCCATGTGCAGGGTGTGCTGGCCTCGATGGGCGTGCGCCTGTAGACAGAGGACACCCTGTCTACACATGTACAGGGTGCCCTGTCCAGGCAGCCTATGAGAACACGAGCTGTCCGTCTGCCGCGTCCACGCGGACCGTATCCCCCTCGCGGAACTGGCCCTGCAGGATCTTGAGAGCCAACAGATCTTGCAGCTCGCGCTGGATGACTCGCTTGAGCGGTCGCGCACCATATGCGGGGTCATAGCCGTCAGCAACCAGCTTTTCCTTTGCCGCCCGGCTCAACTCGACCTCGATCTTGCGGTCCGATAGCAGCGCCCCAAGCCGCTCGAGCTGAATGTCCACGATCTCTACCAGATGCTCTCGGGTCAGGTTGTGAAAGAGGACGATCTCGTCGAGACGGTTCAGGAATTCAGGCCGGAACTGCGCACGCAGGGATTCCATCACCCGGGTCCGAATGGCCTCTTCATTGCCGGCCAGCTCCCAGATCCACTGGCTCCCCACGTTCGAGGTCATAATCACCACTGTGTTCTTGAAATCGACCGTCCGACCGTGCCCATCGGTCAGGCGCCCGTCGTCCAGGAGCTGCAACAGGGCATTGAACACCTCCAGGTGCGCCTTTTCGATCTCGTCAAAGAGGATCACCGAGTACGGGCGGCGGCGAACGGCCTCGGTAAGCTGTCCGCCTTCCTCATAGCCCACGTATCCAGGAGGGGCGCCGATCAGACGGGCCACGGTGTGCCGCTCCTGGTACTCGCTCATATCGATGCGCACCATCGCGTCTTCGTCATCAAACAGGAACTCGGCGAGTGCGCGGGCCAGCTCTGTCTTGCCCACACCCGTCGGGCCGAGGAACATAAAACTGCCAATCGGGCGGTTGGGGTCCTGGAGCCCCGCCCTGGCACGGCGCACGGCGTTGCTCACCACACGGATCGCCTCATCCTGCCCGACGACGCGTCGATGCAGCCGCTGCTCCATCTGCAGCAGCTTCTCCACCTCGCCTTCCAGCAGCCTGGAGACCGGAATGCCCGTCCAACTGCCGACGACGCGCGCGATATCCTCGGCATCGACCTCTTCCTTGAGCAGTTGGTGGCCGTTCTGCATCTCTTTCAGCCGGGCTTCCTGCTGGGACAACTGCTGCTCCAATTGAGCCAGCGTGCCGTACTGCAGCTCAGAGGCGCGCGCATAGTCCTGCGCACGCTGCGCTTGCTCCATCTGGTAACGCGCCTGCTCGATCTGCTCCTTTGTCTGCTGCAAGCCCTGAATGCCCTGCTTTTCCTGATCCCAACGCGCTTGCAGGGCGTGGCTCTCCTCCTGAAGGTCGGCCAGCTCTTTTTCCAATGCTTGCAGGCGCTCCTTGCTCGCCTTGTCCTTCTCCTTCCTCAGCGCCTCGCGCTCGATCTCGAGCTGCATAATCTCCCGGTCAATGCGATCTAGCTCCTCGGGCTTGGAGTCGATCTCCATACGCAGCCTGGAGGCTGCTTCGTCGATCAGGTCGATGGCCTTGTCCGGCAGGAAGCGATCGGCGATGTAACGATGGGAGAGGGTGGCAGCAGAGATACACGCGCTGTCCTGAATGCGCACCCCGTGATGCACCTCATAGCGCTCCTTGAGGCCCCGGAGGATGCTGATCGTGTCCTCGACGGATGGCTCGGCGACGTACACAGGCTGGAAGCGCCGCTCCAGAGCAGCGTCCTTTTCAACGTACTTGCGATACTCATCCAGGGTGGTCGCGCCGATGCAGTGCAGCTCGCCACGGGCCAACATGGGCTTGAGCATGTTGCTGGCGTCCATGGCTCCTTCAGCGGCACCCGCTCCGACGACGGTGTGCAGCTCGTCGATGAACAGCACGATCTGCCCCTCGCTGGCGGTGACCTCTTTGAGAACCGCCTTGAGCCGCTCCTCGAACTCGCCGCGATACTTGGCGCCGGCGACCAATGCCCCCAGGTCGAGGGCCACGATCTGCTTGTTCTTGAGGCCCTCCGGCACGTCCCCACGGACGATGCGCTGCGCCAAACCTTCGGCGATGGCCGTCTTGCCCACGCCCGCCTCCCCGATCAGCACCGGGTTGTTCTTGGTGCGGCGGTTGAGCACCTGGATCACGCGCCTGATCTCCTGATCCCTACCGATGACCGGATCGAGCTTGCCTTGCTGGGCGAGCTCGGTCATATCGCGCCCGTACTTTTCCAGCGATTGGTAGGTTGTCTCAGGATTCTGGCTGGTCACGCGCTGGGAGCCGCGGATCTCGCTGAGGGCCCGGTAGATCGCGTCGCGATCGACGCCGTTCCGGGCCAGCAGCCGGGCCGTCTCCCCCGCCGCTGAATCGGTCAGTGCCAGGAAGAGATGCTCGGTGGACACATATTCGTCCTGCATCTGCCTGGCCTCGCGCTCGGCCTGGCTGAGTACCCGGCTCAACGCCGATGACATGCTTAGACGAGCCGCGGCACCGTAGACCCGGGGCTTGCCTGACAGCATGCCCTCGACCTGTGCCCCCAACTGCGCAGGGGAGACGCCCAGTTTTTCGATCAACTGGGGCACGACGCCGCCTTCCTGGGCCAGCAGCGCCGCCACCAGATGCTCTGGTTCGAGCTGGCTGTGACTGGCCTCCTGGGCCATGGACTGCGCGCTCACTACTGCCTGTTGTGCTTTTTCCGTATATCTCTCAAGATCCACAAGTCTGCTCCCCTCAGTTTTTATCCCATTATACACCCGATCCATTAGATCAAGATAGGAAAAGGATCAGAGATCTATAAGAGTTGCGCGTGTTCTGGTTCTCGAGTACACTTGTGCTCACCACAATGGCATCGAGAACGCGTATGAGGGTCCGCTCAACCGAAAACATCATCGTCTTGTTCGCAGCGCGCACAAGGCCAGGGTCAATGGCCATCTCCATCCTGTTGCTGGTCGTGGCGGCGTCTGCCTGTGCGGTGCAGACGCCAACGGCGGCGCCAACTGCCACACCCACACCCAGCCCGACGGCGTCGCCTACCTGGACTGCCACGGTGACCCCAAGCCCCACATCGACACCCTCTCCCTCTCCGACGTCGACGCCTACACTCACCGTCACGCCCACATCTACCCCATTCGCGGGAGGCGGTCTGATCGCCTTTGCCGCTCGTATCGACAACAATTGGGACATCTATGCCATACGCCCCGAAAGCGGGGAGATGATCCGCCTGACCTCCGATCCGGCTGAAGACCGCTTCCCGGCCTTTTCGCCAGATGGGCGCACGCTGGCCTTTGCGTCCCGACGAGACGGATCCTGGAACCTGTATGCCCGATCCCCGAACGGCACGATCACGCAACTGACCGACGATCCTGCCTACGATGGCGCACCGTCCTGGTCACCCGATGGGACACGCCTGGCGTTCGAGAGCATGCGCAACGGAAACCTGGACGTGTGGGTGATGGACCTGGAGGGAAGCGAACCGGTCAACGTGACCGCAGAGAGCGAGGCGGGCGACCTCCAGCCGGTCTGGTCACCAGATGGCACGCAGCTTGCGTTCACGTCTTGGCGGCGCGAGGACAAGGACCTGTTTGCGGTGTACCTGGACACGGGAGAGGTGCGCCAGTTGACCTCATCCCCGACAGAGGAGCACCTCGCCGCGTGGCGGGCCAGCGGAGAACTCTTGTACACCGTGACCGATAGCGAACACCAGCAGATCTATGGCCGTCCAGCGGACCTGTCTCCCAACGCCCCGGGAAGTCGATTGGCTCCCTGGCTCTATACCGAAGCGCCGGCCCGCTCGCCGGACGGTCTCTACCTGGCCTACCTCTACCGCCGCACGCAGGGCTCGCGGCTCTATCTCCACCGCCCGGAGGTCAGGGCAGACCTGCCGGTTCGCCTGACCGCGGAACTGCCTCTCGCTGGTCCTCTGTCGTGGACGGTCACGGACGCATCGTGGACGGCGGCGCAGGGCGATCCGGTCGTGCTGTACCAGGAACACACGGCCCCCGGTGAGGATACCCCGTACGACCTGGTGCGCCTGGACGATATCACGGTTGGCAATCCGTGGCTGAGCGATCGGGTGGACGATTCCTTCCGGGCCATGCGGCAGCGCATTGTCGCTGAGACGGGACACGATTTCCTGACCCATCTCAGCGACGCCTGGCGGGCCGTCAGCTTTGACAGCAGCCGGTCGGCGTACACAAGCTGGCACAAGGCGGGACGCGCGATCGACACGCTGATGGACTACCTGTCTCCTGATCGCCGGCAGCGATGGCTGGAGGTGGCACTGGAACCGGGTGGAGGCGAGATCTACTGGCGGCTTTACCTGCGCTGTGAGGCCCAGGACGGTAGCCAGGGCATGCCCCTGCGCGCCCGTCCGTGGGATGTGACAGCGGGGGCACGCGCGAATCTGCGCGGTGGACGGCGCAAGCCCGTCCCGAACGGCTACTATGTCGATCTGACCGATCTGATGGCCCAGTACGGCTGGCTGCCTATCGCCGCCCACGACCATCCCGACTTTCACTGGCACAACAACTTTGTGGCCCTGGAATACTGGCACTTTCAAAAGACAGAGGGACTGGCGTGGTATGACGCGATGTTGGAGCTTTTCCCACGGGACCTGATGGAGATGCATCACAGCTGGGAGGTTCAGAAGAGCAAAGACATGCCTCCCTGGCTGGCAGCGGCAAAGGGCATCCCACTGCCCTGGAAGGAGCGCCGCCTGCTGGAGATGATCGCCCCATAGTGGGACAAGATGTCGGGCCTGTTGACCCCCGTTCTGTTCCGCCCTATAATACCTGTGTCCAGGGACCACGTGGTGTTCCGATGGCTCAAATAGGGGCATGGGATCGGATATGACCATCTACTATGATGTCTCGGCTGCTGTGCACGGCCACCCGGGCCTGGGACGGTACGCGGAAAGCCTGGCCCGGGCGCTGCTGGCCGCGCACGACGGATCGTTTTCTTTCTTCTACAACGTCGATCCCACGATCCGCCCCCTGCAGGGACTGGAAGACGTGCCCCAGCACACAGTCAGGGCCCACTACAGGCGCTGGCGCATGCAGGTCTGGATGGGCCAGCTCTCGCGCAGAAGCTATGACCATCTGCTCCCAGGCGCCGAGCTGTACCACGCGACCGAGCATCTGCTGATGCCGCTGCGCGACATCCCCACCGTGCTCACCGTCCACGATCTGATCTTCCGGCTCTTTCCACGGTACCACAAGTGGCGCAACTATGTCTATCTCAACCTGGCCATGCCGCTGTTCTGCCGTCGAGCCAATGCGATCATTGTTGTCTCCGAATCGACCAGGCGCGACCTGGTGCGAACCTACGGCGTCGATCCGGCCAAGATCACGCTCATCTATGAGGCAGCCGCACCGCGCTTTGTGCCCCAGCCTGAGACCGCCGTCACCGCTGCCCGCGCGCGCTATCATCTTCCGGATCGCTACGTGATGACGGTCTGCGCGATCGAGCCGCGCAAGAATCACGCCGGCTTTCTGCGCGCCTTTGAGCATCTGTGCCGGGAGGATCGGAACCTGCACTGGGTTATCGTAGGCCGCAAGGGGTGGTTGTACGAAGGGTTCTTTGCCGCGCTGGAGCGCTCGCCCGCACGGGATCGCGTGATCCTGCCCGGGTACATCGAGGATGAGGATCTGCCAGCCGTCTACGGGGGGGCGCTGGCGTTTGTCTTTCCGTCTTTTGGGGAGGGATTCGGCCTGGGGCCGCTGGAGGCGATGGCTTGCGGCACACCGGTCGTCAGCAGCAACGCGACCAGCTTACCCGAGGTCGGCGGGGACGCGGCGCTGTACTTTGATCCGCACGAGCCCGAGCAGATGGTCGAGGCCTTGCGACCTGTGCTGGCAGATCCGGTGCTGCGGGAGGGGATGCGGCACAGGGGATTGGCGCAGGCCGCGCGGTTCTCGTGGGCAAAAGCGGCGGAAGAGACGTGGGCCCTGTACCAGAAGCTGATCGAAGGATGAGGATGAGCGCAGCAGATCGGTCACGCTGGCCGAGTAAGTCCGGCACGACCGGTGAGCACGGTGGTTCTGGTTCGGGCGCGTGGCGACAATACCCCTGCTTGCCCGTGTTGTAGGCATCGTTGACTGGCCTTCATAGGGTTTGCACCTGGCGTTCAGTGGCGGAGCGAGAATGCCTGCCGTGGGCTGGGATACGTAGCGCCGAACTACCAGGTATGTTATAATGAGAGTAGTCGCCTGACCACGACACACCCGGGCAGCGCGGAGCCTGCATCGCGGGTGAACGGATGGGCCGAGACCCCGATGTAGGCCCGTACAGCGCTGCCAATCCCTACCTTTCGGCACGTGGAGGACCCATGAACAGAGAGAGCCCCTCTTACCGGACCCTGGTTGTTCTGTGCTTGTGCGCATGCGTCGCAGTCTTTCTGACTGCCCAGCTCGGGGCAGCGGCCGCTCCCCCGCCGCAGGAGCCCATAGAGGTGGACGTCGTCACCCTCGTCGAGCGCATCAACAGTTGGCACCTGAGCGCCTTCCGCGGATATCAGTTTAACAAGTATATCGCACTGGGAGACATCGTGCGTTTCAACGAGCGCATCGCTGACGGCGACGTCCAGGTGTACATCGATCCCGTTCAGATCGCAAAGCGCGATGCGGCAGCACTATACGAAGACTGCGTGGGACCGGCATGCAGCACCTATTTCAACGACATTGTCCTCGGAGATACGCCCGACAAGGTGCCCGCACAGACCCTCTGGCACGAGGCCATGCACGCCATCTTTGACGAGCATGACTCTGAGCTGTTGGTGGATAACGACGAGATTTATGCCTGGTACATGGAGGGCGTGATCAACCTGCCCCTGCAGGCACTCACCAAGTACGAGGAGGAGTGGCGGAAGGGCAAGGACTGCGACCAGGAACGCCTGGACCGGTACTGGAGCACGTTCGAGCAGCGCTTGCAAGACGCGAGGAACACGGTCGAAGGCCCGATCACCAGCGACGCCCAGATCGAGCAATTGCGCCAATTGACCGGCTTTCGCGTGAACGCTGCTGCCATCCGCCAAGGCTATATCGAGGCCGGGATGGACAAGTGTACTACGACCGCGACCGCGCCGACACCCTCTACCTCTTCGGCAACCCTGTCTGACCTGGACCTGGTCTTTTGCATCGACGTGACGGGCAGCATGTCAGACGACATCGCCAGCGTCAAGGCAGCGGCGGCGAGCATCGTGAACACCATCGCTGCCAAGAACAAGAACTACCGTGTGGCGATCCTTGCCTACCGAGACTGGGACGATACCCTGCCCATGTTTGAGGACTATGGCTTTTCCACCAGCAAGGAGGCGATCATCTCCAACATCAACAGCTTGAGCGTTGGCGGCGGTGGCGACGAGCCAGAAGCCGTGTTCGAAGCGTTGATGCGAGCGATCGACTCGACGGCGATCGGGAGCTGGCGACCCAACGTAAACAAGCAGATCATCCTGATGGGCGACGCCCCACCGCACAACCCCAGCCGGGAAGGACTCACACCGACTATCGTCGCCAAGGCCGCCGAGGACGCCGACCCGGTGGTCATCCAGGCGCTTGTCGTGGGAAACGAAGGTGTCTATAGCGAGGAAGCGGCCGCTGCCTTCCGCGAATTGGCCGACCTGACTGGGGGCAACTTTTTCGAGGCCGCTGATGCCTCCAAAGTGCCCGAAATGCTGCAGCGGACGATCGAGGTGATCGAATCGCCCAAGTCCTCCGGATTGCTCTCGACCAGGAATCTCATCATAGCCGGCGTGCTCTGCCTGGTGGCATTCGGCTTTGTGGTCGTCGTCCTCCTCGTAATCCTCATCTTTCGGAAAAGGTCGAGACCGGCACCTCAGCCAGGGTATCCAGGGGCCGTGATGCAGCCTCCTCCGCCATACGCGCCGCCGCCTGCCGGTCCGCAGTACGGCGGCGGGCCCCCTCCCCAGGCCCCCGGCCCGCAGGCACCGTACCCGCCTCCCGCCCACTGGCAGGGGCAGACGGTGGTCGGCCAGGGGATGGGGGGGCCCGAGCTGGTGGTGGAAGCTGGAAGAAATGTGGGAAGCCGTTTGGCCGTGGGGAGCTATACCCGAATCGGACGAGCCGCGGACAACGACGTCGTGCTGGGCGATCCCAAGGCCTCTCGGTATCACGCGGTCATCACCGCCTCCGCATCTGGGTACGTAATCACGGACCAGGGCAGTGCCAATGGCACCCTGGTCAACGGAGTGCCGATCCAGCAGCCCTGTCCCCTCTACCAAGGGGACGTCATCTCGATCGGGTCTGAGCAGATGCGCTTCCAGCAGCGCTGAGTGTGTGTGAAAGGAGATCGCGATGTCGACAAGGACTGCCCTCACCTCCAGACGCAGGAACACCCGTCCCCTGCACACCTTCTCGATCGTCGCTCGCGATCCAGACACCGGGGACATGGGCGTCGCGGTTCAGTCCCACTGGTTCTCGGTGGGTTCTCTGTGCCCGTGGGCCAGGGCCGGCGTGGGCGCAATCGCCACACAGTCCTTTGTGAACGTCTCCTTTGGAGTGCGAGGGCTCGAGCTGCTAGAGCAGGGCAGGACGGCAGAAGCCACTGTCCAGGAGCTGGTCCAGGCTGACGAGGGTCGAGAGGTCCGGCAGTTGGCGGTCGTCGACTCACACGGGTATGCGGCAGCGCACACCGGAAGCCAATGCGTTCCAGAAGCAGGGCACCTCGTCGGAGACGGCTACTCGGTACAGGCGAACATGATGTTGAGCGATCGGGTGTGGCCGGCCATGGCAAGGGCATTCGAGGAGAGCTCGGGGCCACTGCCCGAACGGCTGGTCGCTGCTCTGCAAGCGGCCCAGGATGCCGGCGGGGACATCCGGGGCAAGCAGTCCGCAGCCCTGCTCGTCGTCCGGGCGCAGTCTACAGGCAAAGTTTGGGAGGATCGGGCCGTTGACCTGCGGGTCGAGGATCACCCCGAGCCGATCGGGGAACTGAGGAGACTGCTTTGCGTTCACCGCGCATACGAGTACATGAACCAGGGTGATCTGGCCCTGGAGATGGACGACGTTGACGGCGCGTTGGAGGCCTACCGGGCAGCGGAGACACTCTTTCCTGATAACCGAGAGATGCGATACTGGCACGCAGTCTCGTTGGCGAACGTGGGCCGGATCGAGGATGCTTTGCCCATTTTCCGAGATATCTTTGAGGAAGACCGGAACTGGCTGATCATGACCGGACGGCTTCCGGCGGTAGGAGTGTTGGACGTCAAGAGCGAGGACCTGGAAAGGATACTGGCGCAGGGAACATGAAAACGCTGCTGCTGCTCAGGCATGGCAAGTCGAAGCGAGGACCAGAATACGCGACCGACCTGGAACGCCCACTTGCCGGGCGTGGCAAGCGCGACTCGCAACGCGTGGGCGAGCTCCTGGCCGAAGAGGATCTCGTGCCCGACCAGATCATCAGCTCTCCGGCGGAACGAGCCCGGCAGACAGCCCTACGATGCGCCGTGGCGGCGGACTACCAGGGCACCATCCGCTTTGAGCGAACCCTCTACATGTCCGGCGATAACGCATACCTGGAGCTCCTGTGGGCGCTCGGTGACTCGATAGGATCCGTGCTCTGTGTCGGTCACAACCCCGACATAGAGTCGGTGATTGAGTCGTTCTGCAGGCAGTATGTACGGATGCCGACGGCAGCGTTAGCGCGGATCGACTTTGACATCGAGAGCTGGAAGGAGGTGTACGAAGGTGGAGGACGGTTGATCTGGGTGCGACTGCCCAGAGAGCGATAGTCAGAGACAATGCCCCACTCATCCTCGCAGCCATCGCATCGCTGAGGAGTGCGCACACCGAAATGCACAGCCGACCCCTGGTAGGAGAACACCCCCACCGGGTGGTCGGCGGTCTCATTTGGCACGCACCGTGCGAGCAGAAAGGAGACGATCTCATGTCGTCAGAGGAGAGCAAGGCCATCGTCCGTCGGTGGCACGAAGGGGTATTCAACCAGAAAAGGCTGAGCACCATCGACGAACTGATCGATGAGAACTATGCCAACCATACTGCGAACATAGTTGGCCTCGCCGACGCCAGGGAGCGATTCAGCGAGCTGGTCCGGGAACATCCCGACGTGCATCTCGTCACCGAGGACACCATCGCTGAGGGGGACAAGGTCGCCACCCGCTGGAACTGGTACGAGAAGGACAAACTGATCGCCATCGGGATGACGATCCACCGCGTCTCTGGTGGCAAGATCGTCGAGGACTGGTTCTGCTCTATGCAGATGACCACGGGCTGAGGCTCCGCTGCCCTTTCGAGGGAGAACAACATACAGGGGCGCACCCACGCGGGTACGCCCCTGCAGAGCATTCAGCAAAGGTTTGCCGGGGGTCTATCCGTTGCGGATCTTGGCCTGAGCAGCAGCCAGCCGGGCCACCGGCACGCGGTACGGCGAGCAGCTCACATAGTCCAAGCCGGCCCGGTGGCAGAAATCGATGGAATCCGGATCTCCACCGTGCTCCCCACAGATGCCGATCTCCAGGTCAGGGTTGGCAGCCTTGCCTTCTTCCACGCACATCGTGACCAAGCGTCCCACGCCAACCTGATCCAGTGACTGGAAGGGGTTCCTGGGCAGGATGCCTCGCTCGACATACTGGAGCAAGAACTTGCCCTCGGCGTCATCGCGGCTGAAGCCGTAGGTCATCTGCGTCAGGTCGTTGGTGCCAAAGGAAAAGAACTGCGCATGCTCGGCGATTTCGGCAGCGGTCAGCGCCGCGCGCGGTACCTCGATCATCGTTCCGAATATGGCCGGCACCTCGATGCCTTCTTCCTCTATGACCTGCTTGGCGACGGTCTCTAGCTTGCCGCGCTCCAACTTGAGCTCGTTGACGTGACTGACGAGCGGGATCATCACCTCGGGATGCACTTCGAACCCGCGCTTCGCACAGCGGCACGCCGCCTGAAAGTAAGCGCGCGTCTGCATCTCGGTCAGGCCTTTGTACATGATGCCCGCACGGCAGCCACGCAGACCCATCATGGGGTTGACCTCCCACAGTGAATTGACGGCCTGGAGCAGCTTTTCCGCCTCGGCCAATTCCGCTGAACCGGGTGCCGTGTGACGTAGTTCCGCGACCTTTTCGATCAACTCTTCGCGGGGCGGCAAGAACTCGTGCATCGGCGGGTCGATCAGGCGCATGATCACGGGCTTGCCGTCCATAGCCTCAAAGATGCCCTCAAAATCCTGCTCCTGGAAGGGCAGCATTTCGTCCAGGGCCTCCTCGCGCTCTTCATCGGTGTCCGCCAGAATCATGCGCACGACTGCGTCGCGCGCTCTCTCGTCAAAGAACATATGTTCGGTCCGGCACAGACCGATGCCCTGCGCGCCAAAGGCCACGGCACGCTGGGCGTCGATTGGATAGTCGGCGTTGGTTCGCACGCCGAGGGTGCGGACCTCGTCCGCCCAGCTCAGGAGCTCAATCAGCTCGGCCTGCTTTTCGTACACGGCATCGATCATGGGTACTGCGCCCAGGAACACCTCACCGGAGAACCCGTCGATGGAGATGATATCGCCCTCTTTGACCACGATGTCTCCAGCAGTGAACTGGCGGCGCATCGTGTCGACAGAGATAGCTGAGCAGCCAGCTACACAGGGCAGGTTATTGCCACGAGCGACCACAGCGGCGTGAGAGGTCGCGCCACCCGTCTGCGTGAGCACGCCCTTGGAAGCCAGCATACCGGAAACGTCGTCGGGGGCGGTCTCGGGACGCACGAGCACCACGTCCTTGCCCTGATCGGCAGCGTCTTTGGCACGTCCCGCATCAAAGATCGCGATCCCAACCGCCGCGCCCGGAGAAGCATTGAGCCCCTTGGCGATGCGCGACTTGGGGGCATCCGGGTCGAAACTGGGACGCAGGAGCAGGTCCACGTACTCGGGCTCGACCCGCATGATCGCCTCTTTCCTGCTGATCGCGCCTTCTTTGGCCATGTCCACTGCGATTTTGACCGCCGCTGCTGCCGTGCGTTTGCCGGTACGCGTCTGGAGCATCCACAGCTTGCCGCGCTCGATCGTGAACTCCATGTCCTGCATGTCCTCGTAGTGCCGCTCCAGCATGCCCGCGATTTGGAAGAACTGCTTGTACATCTCGGGCATGACCTCTTCCATGCTCGGATACTGGGCCGCACGCACCTCCTCGGAGACGCCCTGCGCCTCGGCCCACTCGCGCGAGCCAGCAAGCGTGATCTGCTGGGGCGTGCGAATGCCAGCGACGACATCCTCGCCCTGGGCATTGATCAGGAATTCGCCATACAGGTACTCGTGCTCACCGTCGCTCGGGCTACGACTGAAAGCCACGCCCGTGCCCGAGTCGTTCCCCATATTGCCAAACACCATCGTACAGACATTGACGGCGGTGCCCCAATCGTGGGGGATCCTTTCGTGGTTGCGGTAGGCGATCGCGCGCGCGCCGTTCCACGAATCAAACACGGCCTTGATGGACAGGTCGAGCTGCTTGTGCGGGTCGGTGGGGAATTCTTCGCCAAAGTGCTCCTTGTACATGGCTTTGTATTCCTGCACCAGCCCCTTCAGACCCTCCAGGCTGACCTCAGTGTCGGCCCGAACGCCCTCACGCTCCTTGACCTCATCCAGCTTTTCCTCAAAGTGCTCCCGCGAGAACCCCATAACAATATCAGAGAACATGGTGATGAACCGGCGAAGCGCATCGTACGAAAACCACTCGTTCCCGGTCAGTTTGGCAAGCGCTGCCCGTGTCTCTTTATTCAATCCCAGGTTGAGAACTGAGTCCATCATACCGGGCATAGACTGACGCGCGCCTGAGCGTACGGACACCAGGAGCGGATTGACAGGATCGCCAAACGTCTTGCCGGTTTGGGCCTCGATGTCCTTCAGAGCCTCCAATGTCTGTTCCCACATGCCTGCTGGGAAAGCACCCGTGTTCATATATTCGACGCAAGCCTCTGTCGTGATGGTAAAGCTCGGTGGCACTGGCGCGCCCGCCCCCGTCATTGCCATCAAGCCAGCGCCCTTGCCGCCGAATATGACTTTCATCTCTGCCAGATCCGGGTCGCGCTCCAAGACCTCGGCGTATGAAGACCTGCCATTGCGCGACAGGTATACCCACTTTTTAGCCATCGAGATCAGACCTCCTTCTTGAACATCACTGCTCGTCACTTTGGGATGTTGACCTATCAGACCGTCGCCCCAGACCACTCAAGGCCAGGGGCGATGATGTAGATTGCTTGACAACACTACAAGTATATGGATTTTCATCGTTTTGTCAAAGATCGTCTTCCACCACGGGGCTCGTTGGGATGTATGCCTTGCGCCGCTCAGAGTTGCGGGAATCTCCATCTCATACTATACTAGCCCTGCTGGCTTTCTAACCCCACTGCCGCGCACGAGCTCAGACACAGGCCAGGAAGCCGCGCTGACTGCCATCTGCATGCTGACCTGTACGACGAGGATGCTCGCGCCGCCTCACGCACGACCTAGTGCGATACAGATCTGTACCATCCCCTTGCCCTTCCAGGTACTGCACCATGGGATCGTGTGCTTGGCAGACCTACAGGCGAGTACGCATCTCTGCGCGGAGCGGCGTCTCCTCGATCTCTTCCATTTGGGAAAGCAGGGCCTTGGCATCCTGACCTGAACGCCAGGTAAATGACCACGAGGCAGGCCCGGAGAAGGAGGCAGACATGTATCGCACGATACTGGTCCCCCTGGACGGATCGATGCGCGCTGAGGCAATACTGCGCCACGTAGAAGAGCTGGCTCACCGCTTCGGTGCCAACGTAATCCTGGTGCAGGTCGTCGAGCCAGCTCCCCCGATCGGCGTCGCCGAAAAGGCCTACGCGAACCTCCACCAGCAAGAGATCGACCAGCGGATCACTCGCGCCCAATCCTACCTGACCGGCGTTCAGGGCATACTGCGTGAGAAGGGCATCCACACCCAGGTTCGCGTCGTCTGTGGCCCGGTCGTAGAGGCCATCATCAACGTCGCCAGGCGAGAAGACGCCGATCTGATCGCTATCGCCAGCCACGGGCGCAGCGGCTTGTCACAGGTGTTCTATGGGAGCGTAGCGGCCGGTGTGCTGCATCGCATCGACCGGCCCTTGCTGCTCATCCGCTCGCGGGATGGGGAGTGAAACACCTGCTGGACAGCGACCGCCCCGCCAGGGAACGCTCAAGTACTGGAGCATGAGGCGCAGAGGCACAAGGAAGCGCGATGCCATCGAGATCCGGCACGAGAACTTGCCCCCCCTCCTGTCCTGTGGTAGAATACACGCTCGACTGGTCTGTGTTTGATCCGAACTGAGGGCCTGGATCGAGTAGCCCTCGCAGAGAGTGCACAGATATGGAACTAGGAGAGTACATTCGCATCATACGCCGCAGAGGCTGGATCGTTGTCTTGCTGGCATTCCTGACTGCCGCCGCAGGATTTGGGTTCAGCAAGACGCAGGTTCCCATCTATGAAGCCAACTTGAGGATGACCGTCCGTCCCGCACGCGCGGACTGGGGCCTGGGCCAAGTCGTCGGCGACCTACTTCGCAGCCTGGCTGGTGATATAACCACCCACAGTTTTCTGCAGCAGGTGATCGACCGCGAGCAGTTGGACACGACCACCGATGACCTCCTGAACGGCAAGAGCGTCTTTGTCAAAGATGAAGCGGCTGACTATACGATCTCGATCGTGGTGCGCGATCCAAGCGAGCAGGTTGCCGTGCAGATGGTCAATGCCATCGCCGACCTGTTTGTGGAGAAGCGCAGGCAGTGGAACGATCTCCAGGACAAGCGCGACCGGATCGACGTCGAGATCCGCGACCATGCCCGCTATGCGAGCGTGTATTCGCCCAATACCAAGATCAACGTAGCAGCGGGAGGCGTGCTGGGCGCTCTGATCGGAACGCTGATCGCCTTTGTGATGGAATGGCTGGAAGCTGGGATCGTGCGTTCCTCGGAGGATATGGACCGGCTGGGCATTCCGGCCTTGGGAGCCATCCCGGCAGAGTCGGAATGGCGGCGTTAGGCCCCAAGCGTACGCAGAAGGAGCGACCATGTCCCAAGTCGATCTGATCACCTTGACCGATCCCCGCTCGCCGGTGAGCGAGGCATATCGCACACTGCGCACCAACCTAGAGTTCTTGAGCCTGGATCATCCGCTGCACTCGCTGCTGGTCACCTCGCCGGCGGTCAGCTCGGGCAAATCAACGACCCTAGCCAACCTGGCCGTGATCATGGCGGAAGGGGGACGCAAGGTGATCTTGGCCGACGGCGACCTGCGCCGACCTGCACTGCACGAGATATTCGGCGTGGACAATGACGTTGGGCTGAGCGATCTGATCCGCTCGGACAGTGAGCTGGAGACAGCAGCGCTTCCCCTGAGGGAAAGCGGCGTGGACGGGCTTCGCTTGCTGTGCAGCGGCCAGCTACCCCAGAACCCATCCGTCCTTCTGGGATCGGGTCGTATGAGCCAGGTGGTGGCCGCGCTCACCGCGCAGGCCGACCTGGTACTGTTTGACGCGCCGCCAGTGATTGCGGTGACCGATGCAGCGCTGCTGGCCGCGCAGATGGATGGCACGCTGTTGGTTATCCGCGCCGGCAGCACGCAGCGCCAACAGGTACAGCGGGCCAAGGCCCTATTGGAAAAGGTCAATGCCCACCTGGTCGGGGCAGTGCTCAGCAACGCGAGCCTGGACAGCGGCGTATCGAGCTACTACAAGTAGCGTTTACTCGCAAGCGAACACAAACTTGTCGGGAAGGGAGGTGAAGGAATGGCGAACGCGAAAAAATGGCGTAGTAAAAAGATGGCCAAGCACAAGCACCGCAAGCGCCTCAAGGCAACGCGATGGAAGCGGCGGCAGGGCAAGTAACGTAATCAGCAATTCAACTCACCTTCCCCAAGTCCGTCGTAATGGACCACGGAGACGTCGAGGGCACAGGATGGGCGGGCATCTTGGCGTCTCCGTGGTCAGATGACCGACAGGTGATCTCGATGCCTTCGGGGAGGCTTGACGATGCCTACAACCTTTCGGAATCTGCCCGCGGGTAACTCTCAGGGGTAGCCGGACGGTTGTTTTGCTTTGAGAGCAGGGATGAGACATGAAGACGACGCTGATCTATCCCGGTATCGCCGGGTATGGATTTGAGAGTGTTGGCAAGGGGATGGAGGCGGGCTGGATCAGCCACGGGCTGGCGCATCTGAGCGCTGCGATCAAGAGCCAGGGATTCGAGGTCGATCTGATCGATCTTCGCGCTTTGCGGGGATGGGAGCATTTCCGCTCTGAGATAGAGGCCCGCCAGCCGGACGTGGTCGGTGTGACTATGATGAGCGTGGACTATAACCCCGCTATGCGCTGCATCGACACCGTCAAGGAACGGATGCCGGGCACAGTGACCGTGGTTGGCGGGCCGCACCCCACCCTTGCGCTGGAGGAGGTCGCCAAGAACGCCAACATCGACTACATCGTCACCCGCGAAGGCGAGATCACCTTCCCCCAGCTCTTGCGGGACATCCAGGAAGGGCATCGCCCTTCAGAACGCGTCCTCGTCGGTGAACAGCCCGTGCTAGACGAGCTTCCCTTTCCCGATCGAGACCTGTTTCTCGATGAGTGGCGCAAGGCCGGGTACGACAGCGATTCTCCCGAGGATCCGTTCGTGCCTGAACTGCCGCCCCCCTTTATCACGATCATCGCCGGTCGGGGCTGCAGATACAACTGCAGCTTTTGCCAGCCAGCCGAGCGACAGCTCTTTGGGCGGGGGGTGCGCCGTCGCTCGCCAGGCAACATCGTCGCTGAGCTCGAGATCCTCCGCGAGAAGGTGCACTTTGCCAGCTTTATGTTCCACGACGATACCTTGACCGGGGATCAGGATTGGGTGGTCGAATTCTGTCATCTATACCGCGATCACGGCTTCACCCAGCCCTTTTTCTGCCAGAGCCGCGCGGATATCATCGTCCGCAACGAGGATATGGTCAAGCTGATGGCCGAGGTCGGGTGCAGTGGCTATTTCATCGGCTTTGAGAGCGGAAACGACCGCATACTCTCATTCATACGCAAGGGAACGACGCGCGAGGTCAATATCGAGGCTGCGCGCATTTGCCGGCGATACGGCATCAAGATCTGGGCCAATTATATGCTCGGGTTGCCCACTGAAACCAGAGAAGAAGTGATGGACACGATCTCGATGCTCAAAGAGATCGACCCTGACTACTATAGCCCGGCGTTCTACACACCGCATCCAGGCAGCGACCTGTACGACTACTGCATCGACCACGATCTGAGCTTGATCACCAGTCACGACCAGTACCGACGCAACCCGACAGAGGTCAAGATCAGAGGTCAGGACTATGAGTTCCTGAATTGGGCACTGACAGAGTCGCAGCGACGCACACCCTACAATCAGCTCAAGCGCGACGTCGTACGAGTGTGGCGGCGCTATGCGCAGCCGCAAAAGATCGCGCGCAAGCTGCGATCCCTGGTCGCAAGCTAATCTCAGGTAGGCAAGCCGATGGAACTGAACCCAGGTACGAGGCCAGATGCCTCTCGGGGCACGCCTGGCGCGACGCACGTGAAGACGTTTGGCCGTCTCTCCTTCTACACCCTGATCTGCGCCCTGGTTGTGAGCACCGCGTTCTTCCTCGGGTATACGACCCGTGCGACGCACGCTCCGGTGACTGTGGAAGCCACTGCCTTTTCGGTCTTTTGGGAGTCGTGGAGGCTGATCGACGACCATTTCTATGGAGATTCCTCCAACATCGCGGCCCGCACTTACGGAGCCATCAAGGGAAGCCTGTCTGCACTGGGCGATCCCTACACGATATTCGTCGAGCCGCAGCAGCGTGACCGTGAGCAGGAGGAGCTGCGAGGCAGCTTTGGCGGCATTGGGGCCTGGATCGAGCGCAAAGCGGATGGACGCATCATCCTCACCCCCATGGATGGCCGTCCAGCGGCGTCGGCAGGCATCCTGACAGGCGACCAGCTCATCGCGGTCAACGACACTCTGCTCTACCCCGAGATGCCGTTCAACGACATCCTGGCTATGGTGCGCGGTGAGGTGGGAGAGATCGTCCGACTGACCATCCGCCGCGAGGGGCATCCTGACCCGCTGGTCTTTGAGGTCAGGCGCGGGGAGATCGTCACCCCTTCCGTCTCCTCACAACTCAAGCCACCCGACGTGGGCTACATCCGCATATCGATCTTTAACGAGCGCACCAACGACGAACTCGAGGTTGCCATCCGCAATCTGGGACGCGTGGGCGCGACAAAGTACGTCATCGACCTGCGCAGTAACGGTGGCGGCCTGCTCACCCCCGCGATAGAGGTCGCCAGCCAGTTCCTCGAGGACGGTGTAGTGATGTATGAGAGACGCAAGGACAGCGAGGAAAAGCCCTACCCGGTCAAGAAACGAGGAGTGGCCCGCGAGGAGCCCGTCGTGTTTCTGGTGAACGGCGGTACAGCCAGCGCTTCCGAGATCGTGGCCGGAGCAATTCAGGATCACGAGCGCGGCATCCTGATCGGCACGGAGACGTTTGGCAAGGCTTCCGTTCAACTGCTCTTTGACCTCAGCGACGGATCGTCGCTCCACGTGACCAGCGCCCGCTGGCTTACGCCCAACCGCCAGGAGATCGATGGCGTGGGCTTGAAACCCGATCTGCAGGTCGAGCTGACAGACCAGGATCGCGAGAACGATCGAGACCCGCAGCTAGACCGGGCGATACAGTATTTGCAGGAAAGTGAACCATGATACCACTCAACAAGACAACCAGGTCGATGCTTATCCTCCTGCTTGCGGTCACTGGCGCCGCCGCATGCTATGTCGCCGGACTGGGCACCGGGCTGACCGTCGCTCGAGCTACGGCAGCCGTGTCGATGGTCCCGACTCGCCTTCCCGGGCAGGACGCCCACATCCAGACGCCCACTCCCATCACCCCACCCCCCGCGCCCACACCTACGGCAACCATCTCTCCCCAGCCTTCGGCAGGGGAAGAGGATGCATTTGGCATCTTTTGGGAAGCGTGGCACGTCCTGGAAGAGGAATTCTATGGTGAGCTGCCGGCCGAATCGGAACTGCCCTACGCAGCCCTCCGGGGTGTGATCGCTGCCACCGGCGACCAGTACACGGCGTTTCTCGATCCTCTGCGGGCCGAGATCATGCGCACCGATCTGCGCGGCAGCTTTGAAGGGATCGGCGCCACGGTGCGTCTACGCCCAGACGGCAAGCTGGAGATCGTCCAGCCCTTGCCTGCGAGACCGGCGATCCAGGCTGGCCTGCGCGCCCAGGACCTGATCCTGGAAGTAGACGGCGTCGAGCTCCAGGGTATGAACCTGTACGAGGCCATCTCGCTGATCCGCGGCCCGGCGGGGACCACTGTCCGCCTGCTCGTCCAACGTGAGGACGACGACCAGCCCTTCCTGGTGGAGGTCGAGCGCGCTCGCATCGAGCTGCCCGCCCTCGAAAGCGAGATGCTTGAGGACGATATCGCCTACATCAAGCTCAATGAGTTCAGCCAGACAGCAACGGACAGCCTAAAAGGGTCCCTGCGCGATCTGAATGCTCAAGACCCGCGGGGGCTGGTCTTGGACCTGCGCGGAAACCCAGGGGGGTATCTCACTGTCGCCGTGGAAGTGGCCAGCCAGTTCGTCCGCGAAGGTCCGGTGTTGCTCGAACGATTCAACGACCAGAGCGAACGTCCTTACGAGGCCATCCCGGGGGGCCTTGCGCTCGACATCCCCCTGGTGGTGCTCGTGGATGGCGGCTCGGCCAGCGCTTCCGAGATCGTCGCTGGAGCCATCCAGGACACAGGGCGCGGGCTCCTGGTTGGCACGACCACCCTGGGCAAGGGATCGGTGCAGATGGCGCGCACGCTCAGCGATGGCTCGCAACTGCGCGTGACCATTGCCCGTTGGTTTACGCCAACTGGGCGAGCGATCCACGGCGAGGGCCTGGTACCAGACATCGAAGTGCTTGTGACCCAAGAGCACCTCGATGCGGACCTGGATCCGCAACTTGAACGCGCGATCAAGGTCCTGCTGGAGGAAGTAAGTTGACAAAGCAAGCACCATCTGGCGTCAAGGTGATGGCCACCAATCGAAAAGCCTATCACGACTACACCATCGAGGAGACGATCGAGGCCGGGATCGTCTTGGTCGGTTCAGAGATCAAGTCCATACGGGCCGGACGGGTGAACCTGAGGGACGGCTACGCGACGATCCAGGACGGCGAGGTCTGGCTGTTGAACACGCACATCGCAGCCTATGATCCAGCCAGCCACTTTGGGCACGAACCGAGACGCGCGCGCAAACTGCTGCTGCACAAGCGCCAAATCGCCCGGTTGGCCAACAGCACTCAGGAACGCGGGTACACGCTCATCCCGCTGCGGATCTACCTGCGCGACAACCGGGCCAAGATCGAGTTGGCCATTGCACGTGGCAAGCGCCAATACGACAAGCGCGCAGCGATCGCCAAACGAGAGGACGAACGTCGCACGCAACGGGCGCTGCGAGACCACGAACGAGGCAATTGGGACTGATCCGTTGATTCCGAGGAGTAGGGCATGATCTCACGCCTTGCGCATGAGGGCATCCCTGTGTCCTCTCTCCGACAGATCAACAGGCTGCCCAGCGAGGTCAAGCACGCGCTGTATCGCTCCCTGATCCCCGAACGCGCCCTGCTGGAACGCTGCGCTGGCTCGGGGGAATGCTCCAGCCCGCTGGCGATCGAGATCCAGTGCCAGGTAGGTGCCGGTGTCCTCGAGATCGACGTTCGCTACCGTCCAGCGCCTCAAGACCCTGTCCTGCACGTGCAGATGGCGGACACCGCGAACGGACAGCTAGAGGTTTTGTTGTTGATCGTAAACGATCCCCGCGCGCCCCGTTTTGACATCGACCGTGACTGGCGGGGAGAATCCACCAAGTTGGGCACGCTGACGCGCAGTGTTGCCGCCGAGGTCGCGGCGATGAAGGCGGGCCTGGCCCCCGGACAGGTCCGGCGTGGACTGCGGTTGAGCTGTGAGCTGGTCCCGGTAGTGGAGCGCTTTGCGGCTTGCCTGGGCAAAGACCGCTTCTTCATCGCGCCGTTGGCCTATCACAATGCCATCGCCTTTGAGCGGCGGGGCTTCGCGTACATGATCGGTCGTGCCAGGATGGAACAGATCCACCGCGGCTTCCAGCCGGGCGGTGCGCTCGTGGAGCGGCTAGACGGATCGACCCCCTTTCGCCAGCCGGGGGCAGGTAAGTCCGTTCGCGGACGCAGTTGGGCGATCCACGACGGCATCCTCGACGAGCCGTGGTCGGGCATCAGGATGTACAAGCGCGTGGGGCAGCATGCGGGGATATGTTCCTTTCCCGGCGCAGTGTACTGAGGTGCCCCCCCGCACCACGGTGTCCTGTGTGCCCTGCGCACCGGGCCGGCGATCCGGCCTGAACACAGCAGCAAGGACGTTTCAATACGCAATTGGGAGAAACAGCAGATGCTGACATCGTATCCGTGGCCTGCATCACCCGAGCGAGAGCAGTTGGTTGTCAGACTGCGTCCAGGTGACGATCAAAGCGACGTCACCGTGCTAGAGTGGGCAGGAGAGCGCTTCGTCGGGGCCCGGCCGGCCGATCGCAGCGAGCGAACCCTGGTCGCCGCGGACCCAATGGTCTTCGCCTCACCCGGCCTGTTCGACACCCAGATCAACGGCTATCTCGGGCGAGGGTTCAAGGACGCAGACCTGGGACCAGACGGGATTCGCGATCTGTGCTGGTCGATCCTGCTCAGTGGAACGACGCGCTTTTTGCCCACCGTCACCACCGATGCACCAGAAGTGATGGAAGCCGCGATGTGCAGCGTGCACGCCGCATGCCGGATCTACCCCGACGTGGCGGCGGTGGTCAGCGGCATCCACCAGGAGGGCCCCTGGCTCTCCCCTGTCGACGGACCTCGCGGCGCGCATCCCCGACAGCACATCAGCCTGCCCGACCCAGGCCAGTTCGATCGCCTGCAGCAGGCAGCGGGCGGGCGGATCGCGCTGCTCACGCTCGCGCCCGAGGTCGATGGGGCGATCGATCTGATCCGCTTCGTCTCCAGCCGGGGGATCGCAGTCTGCCTGGGGCACCACGATGCAGATGCCGAGACGATCCACCGCGCGGTGGCCGCAGGGGCGCGTGGCGTCACCCACCTTGGGAACGGGTGTCACACCACCATGCCGCGCCATCCCAACGTGCTGTGGGAGCAGGCCGCTGAGGACCGGCTGTACGCTGGGATCATCGCCGATGGACACCACCTTCCTCCGTCGACGATCAAGGTCCTCTATCGGGCCAAACCACGGGACAGGCTGATACTGGTCAGCGATGCCGTAGACATGGCCGGAGCGATGGCCGGTCTCTATCACGTCCGAGGGGCGATCGCCGAATTGACTCCGGAGGGGCGGTTTGGCTTTTACCGGTCACCGACCTTGATCGGCGCTGCCGTGCCCCTGGCGCGCTGCCTGGCCAACCTGGTCGCGTTCGCAGATGAGGGCAAGACACCCGTCGCGTACCTGCCTGCTGTCACAGACGTCCCGAGCGCGCTGATCGGGGAGGCAGGCACCTGCCTGCCTCTGGGCCGACCCGGGACGCCGGCGACCTTTGTCATCTGGCGCTGGGAACGCGATGATCCGAGCCTGGTGCCACAGCGTATCGTGGTTCTCGGTCGCACCGTGTACGACATCGAAACACAGCCCACGACAGTGCCATTCGGCCGCACGCCGCAGATCGCTGCACAGGAAGAGGCAGACCAGTGGAGAGAATCCAGGCCATAGCTGGCCTGGATTCAGTGAGCGCTGCCTCTACCAGACCCGCGTCACGATCCAAGGCGTGAGCCACACCTCCAGCATCGCGGAAACGCACAGCAGTGGAACCACCAGGAACACAAAGACCTTGATCAGATCAGCCAGGGCGAGCAGGATGCCCTGCGTGACCGTCATGCCAGAGGGGGGTGCGATGACCACTGCCCCCAGGCGCAGAGCGAGGGCAGTAGCCACGATCACCGTGGGCAGCTCCACGATGCCGTGTGGCAGGACAAAGGTAGCCAGCAAGAGTCCGGCACTCGCACCCACCATCGGCGCCTGCCCGGCAAAGAACCCAATGATCGCCACGGGGATCAACAGCAGCACCGCAGCCATCGTGCCAAAGGAAAAGAGGCCCAGCAGCGCTGCCAGTGTCAGCACGCGCAGGTTGTGGAACATGATCGGCAGCACGCTGATGCTGGGCAGGATGCCCATGTCGGGCAGATTCTGGAAGGCATCGTCCGGCACAGTCAGGTCGACGAGCCCGTCGGGGAACGGATAGCGGTCTGCATACCCCCATCCGACCACATACGCGGCGACCTGGGTCAGGACGACGACCAGGATGGGCACCAGGTTGCGCCTCAGGATCAACGGGATGTCGTGCCGGTATACTCGGGCGATGGAAAAGCGGGCGGTGCTCCTGCCGTGCGCCCCGAGAAAGAAACCGGCGAAAGCTCGCCATGCCTTCTTGACGTCCAACTGGTCGATATCCCGCCCGAGCAGTTCCTCTCTGTTGAACAGGCGGATCCCCATGCGCACCAGGAGCACGTTGGCGGTCAACAGCGCAGCCAGGAACCACCACAACACGCCATAGTTGGCCCAAAACATGATGATGCTCTCGGCCTGCACCAGCAGCGACATGGGAATGATCACGAAACTGGCCAGGATGTTGGCTGCGCGCACGCTGGTTGTCTGGCTCGAGATCACGACCGCGCCAGAGACCATGACCAATGCCTCGGCCGTGGTCAGCGCGACGACCAGAAGCAGCAGTTCGATGGGGGGTGTCCAGCCCAGCGAGAAGCGCAGGCCGGCCAGGTAGACCCCGAGCCCCAGGTAAGATGCGATCAGGGGGGGAATCATGGCAGCCAGCGTCTTGCCCCAGTACAACTCACCATTCGTCAGAGGGGTAGCCAACAGCGGCTCCAGGCTGCTACGCTCCTTCTCGCCGACAAATGTCTCCAGAGCAATGACCAGCGAGAACGAGATGGGGAAAAAGCCGACGATCATCAGCAGGAAGGGAATAAGCCGCTCGCCGATGATCTCGCCTCCCCAGCGCTGCACCCAGCGCTGGGCGATGTTAGCAGTGAATTGCATCAGTGCCGGGAAGACCACAGTGAGCAAGGCGATTGGGATCACCAGGCGCCAGTCACGCATCGTGTCGCGCACCTCGCGACGGGTGATGATCCAGGACCGCTTGAATGACGTCCATCTGTCTTGGGCGGCAACGACGACGACTGCACTCATTGGCCTTTTCCCACCTCCTCGACACTGGATGTCTTGGCGATGACCTGCAGGTATACCTGCTCCAGGCTACGAGACACCTGGCTGAGGGTGACGACCTTGAGACCGGCCCCGCTCACCCGGTTCAAGAGGGCTGGATTGACCTCCTCCACTCTGTCGGTCTGATAGCGAATCCAGTTCTCACCCTGCCCCACGATCCGTACCAGGTCATCGACCAGGTGGGCCATCCCATTCACCGAGCCCGCCAGGCACAGCTCAAACTCGGGCACGCCCAGCAGCTCGCGCTTGAGCTGCTCGGACGTTCCTTCGATCACGATCTCCCCTCGCCGGATGATCGCGATCCGGTCTGCAAGCGCCTCCGCTTCGGCCAGATTGTGCGTACAGATGATGATCGCCCGATCTTGCCTCCGCAGCGAGAGAATGCTGTCGCGCACCAGCTTGGCACTGTGGGGATCCATGGCCGACGTCGGCTCGTCCAGCAGCAGCACCGATGGGTCGTGCAGCATGGTGCGAATCAGAGCCAGCTTTTGTCTCATGCCCTTGGAATACTCGCCCAGGCGCAGGTTCCACGCGTCGGCCATTCCATACTGCGACATAAGCTGCTCGCTCCGGCGACGGCAGATCTCTGGGGTCAGCCCCTGCAGTGCACCGAAAAAGTCGAGATACTCGCGCGCCTTCATTCGCCTGTACAGGCCGGGCATCTCGGTGAGTACGCCCACCAGGCGACGAACGGTGACCGCTTCGGAAACCGTATCGTGTCCGTCGATCCAGGCGCGCCCACGGGTTGGCTTGAGGATGGAAGCCAGCATACGGACGGTCGTCGTCTTGCCTGCGCCGTTGGGCCCGAGAAGGGCCAGGATCTCGCCCGCTCGAACGTGCAGGTCGATGGCCTTGACCGCGGTGAACGCACCGAATTGCTTACACAACGCCTCTGTACGGATCATGGAATCCTCAGCGCCCCTGGCAGGGCAACGCGAGAGTCACAGACGCTTGTCACAAACAGGGCAGGCCACCTTTCCAGAACTGCTTGGCAACCTCATCAAGATGTGTTATACTTGCCCTGTCTGAAACCCACCCAAAAAACAAAAGGGCATGCCTGTGCCGCACGGTTTGCACGCACAGGGATGCACTCCTCCTCTATCCATTATACCAGCTTTTCAGAGCGAGGACAACAGGCATGGAGACACTTACGCCCATACAACGGATAGCTGTGATCACGATCGGACTCACCCTCACCGCCTTCATCGCCGTATTTGTCTTCCCCTGGGCGGGCGAACAGATCGCAGCGCGCATGCCTCCGGCGGCAACGCCACCCCCTGCCACGCACACGCCCCTGCCCACGGCAGCGCCGGCCGAGCAGGCCGCCCCTTCACCTACGCCGACGGTCGCGCTGACTCCTCCGCCAGAATTCGCATTGCTGGAGCAGGTGCCGCACGATTCCCAGGCAGCGGGTGACAACGCCCTGGCTTCCCTGAGCATGGCCCTCCAGTATTGGGGTATGCAGGACACGCAAGAGGCCATCGCGTCTTCCCTGCGTCCCGGGGGGCAGCAGGACCCAAGCATCGAGATGGCAGAGCTGGCTGGATACGCGCGGTCACGCGGGATGCTGGCTTATGAGGGCATCAACGGGAACATCCAGGTGCTGCGTCAGCTCGTGGCCAATGGGTTCCCGGTCATCATCGCGCGCTGGTACACCACGACGGAAGGGATCGAGACCTGGCAGTACCAGGTGGTGCACGGGTACGATCACCCAGCCGAGATGCTTGTCCTGCACGATGCGTCCGCTGGACCGGGGATCGCGGTCTCCTACAGCGATGCAGACAGCGCGTGGCAGGCACTACATCGGCCGTATCTGACCGTGCTCCCTGCTGAGCAGATGGCGCTCGCCCAGGCCATCCTGGAGACAGATGAGGGTGAGCCCTCGATGTGGGATCGCGCGCTAGCGCGTGCAGAACGCGAACTGGACGCGGACGCCGAGAGCGCGTTCGCCTGGCTGAACAAGGCAAGCGCGCTGGTGGCACTTGGGCGATCTGCAGAGGCTGGGGAAGCCTTTGACAGGGCAGAGGAGATCGGACTGCCGGCAGGCCTGATGGAGTACCGGCTCGAGTACGATGAATACCTGCTGGACATGCAAGAGTATGACCGTCTGCTCACCCTCACGCAAGCAGCAGCGGACGGTGGGACGAGCCAGGAGCAGATCTATCTCCTGCGCGCCGAGGCGTACATCGCCCTGGGAGACGCGGCCAAAGCCCGAGCCGAGTATGGCCGCGCACTGCAGGTTCGCCCTGGCTGGTCGCCAGCGGCGAACGGTCTCAGCGGCTTGCCAGAGTAACCTCTGATCGCTTCCGCATAGTGAGCGATCAGGCAGCGTGACGGAGCACGAGATCAGACACGCCCACGTGGAGCAAGTCCAAAGACGGCTTCACGTGGGCGTGTCCACAACGTGCCAGGCTCGCATCTGCTGAGAGTCAGGCCTCCTCTTTCTCCTCGCCGGCGTCTTC
>JADHXD010000203.1 GCA_016783145.1 Anaerolineae bacterium | reverse complement strand
AGCGAGCGGGACACCAGATAGGCGCTCAAAGTAGAGAACAAGCACTATGAGTTGGGGAGGAGTGAGTTCTAGTCTGGGTTGATAGTTGCGGAAGCCCGTAGAAGGGCGGATCAGACAAAGTAGAAAGGCACACAGCAGGGGGGTGGGGATACCACGCGACTCAGGAGGAGGCCCGGAGGTGAGTTCCGAGGAGGCAGAGAAGCAGCGCGAGGCCGTTCGAGGGTCTGGAAAGGGGGAGCAGAGCGAGGTTCAGGCAGGGGGCAAGGCATCACGCAAGAGAGCGGAAAACTCGATTTGGCTAAACGCCGGGTGCGGCGTTGCGGGGTTGATTTTCGAGCCCAGTTCTACTTCGAAAGCCCCCGCACGAGGTGCTTGCGCCTGGGCAAGAATCGAGTACAATTCGGATATCCAGGGTGCACGGTGCGTCGGCTCTGTTGGATCGGTGGCAGCCGCGCTCCACGCTGATAAAGTCTGCAGTGGGTACTGGTTGAGAGGAGGGGAGGATGTCTCCCAAGATGCTGTTGATCGACGGCCACGGAGTGGCGTATCGTGGCTATCATGCCACGGCGCACGGTCGAGAGATCATGACCACCTCAAAGGGCGAATGGACGAATGCCGTGTACGTGTTTGTTAGCAAGCTGCTCAAGGCGTGGCGGGAGGAAGCTCCCGACTATATCGCCATCGCTTTTGACGCCGGAAAGACGTTCCGCCACGAGCAGTATGCCGAGTACAAGGCCAATAGGGCCAGGATGCCCGAGGAGCTGCGCTATCAGTTCGCCCGCATCTACCAGGTCATTGCTGCGCTCGGCATTCCTTCCTTTACCTGCGAGGGGTACGAGGCCGACGACGTGCTGGGCACGCTGTCCAGGCAGGGCGTGGAAGAGGGAGTCGATACAGTGATCATGACCGGGGACACGGATATCCTCCAGGTCATCGGCGACCACGTGCAGGTCCTCATCCCGCGTGGTCGCTACGGAGACGAAATGCTCTATGGACCCGAACAGGTATCGGAGCGATACAGCGGCCTGACCCCCCAGCAACTGATCGATCTGAAAGCCCTGGTCGGCGATACCTCTGACAATATCCCTGGCGTCAAGGGGATCGGAGAAAAGACAGCCGCCGCCCTGCTCAAGGACTATGGAAGCATTGAGGGCATCTATGAGCACTTGAGCGAGGTGCGGAGCAAGCGCGTGCGCACCGCACTGGAAGGACACCGTGAGGAGGCACTGCTTTACAAAGAGCTGGTGACCATCCACTGCGACGCGCCGGTGGAGCTGGACCTCGAGCAGGCGCGCGCGGACAACTTTCGGCGGGATGATGTAGCGGCGGTGTTCGCAGAGCTCGAGTTTCACTCGTTCATGGAGCGCATCCCTGCATCACTGGGGGAGGATGGGGAGGGTACCGTTCCACCGGGCGAGGACGAGGTTGAGGTGCGCTACACCACCGTCGATACACCCGCAAGACTCGATGCGATGATCGCCGCACTGGAGACCGCACCAGCCATTGCCTTCGACGTGGAGACGACCTCGACGGATCCTATGTCAGCGGACCTGGTGGGCGTGTCTCTCGCGATCGCCCCAGGGCAGGCTTGGTATGCTCCTGTGGGTCACGGACGCGGGCATGCACAGCATGCCGACTCGGGACTCGCCGGGTTCGACGATCTGCCCCTGTTCGCGGGGCAAGAGGAGGAGGAACGTTCCCCCGCCTCTGCGGAACCCCCGTTGACCGCGGAACAGGCCGAGCCGCAGTTGCCGCTTGCGCTCGTTGTTGAACGGCTCAAGCCGATCCTCGAAAACGCGTCCATCCCCAAGTACGCGCACAATGCGAGCTATGACGTGACGGTCTTGGCGCAGAACGCCGACATCCTGGTCGAGGGTCTCACGTTTGATACGATGGTCGCGGCCTGGGTGATCGACCCCGGCAACAGGGGGCGAGGGCTCAAAGCATTGGCGTCCAGCCTGCTTCGAGTCGAAATGACCCCCATATCCGACCTGATCGGCACCGGCAAGGCACAGATCACGATGGATCAGGTCTCGATCGCTGCAGCAGCGCCGTACGCGTGCGCAGACGCGGATATGACCCTGCGGCTGGTTCAGACCCTCACCTGGGAGCTGCACGACCGGCAGCAGTGGGACCTGTTCACCCAGCTTGAGATGCCGCTTGTCCCGATCCTCACGCGGATGGAGATGGCAGGCGTTCTGCTGGATGTGAAGTACCTGCGCCAGATGTCGGCACAGCTCGACGAGGAGCAAGTCAAGATCGAAGAACAGATCTATGAAGAGGTGGGACATCGGTTCAACGTTCGTTCGACCAAGCAGTTGAGCGAGGTGTTGTTCGAGGAATTGGGCCTGCCCAAGCGGGGGATCCGCCGGACGACCCACGGGTACTCGACCGCTGCCGATGCCCTGTCGCTGCTCAAAGGCAAGCATCCGGTCATCGACCTGATCTTGGAAGAACGGCAGATCAGCAAGCTCAAGTCGACGTATGTCGACACGTTCCCGGCCCTGGTGAATCCGCGAACCGGGCGCGTCCACACTTCGTACAACCAGACGGGAGCGATCACCGGGCGGCTCTCCTCAAGCAACCCCAACTTGCAGAACATCCCGATCCGCACGGAACTGGGCCGCCAGATACGAAAAGGGTTCATCGCTCAGGATGGTTGGCTGTTCCTTGCCGCGGACTATTCACAGATAGAGCTGCGTGTGCTGGCCCACGTCTCCAAAGATCCGGAACTGCTGGATGCTTTCCACCGAGATCAGGACGTTCACGCCCGGACGGCTGCGGCAGTCTATGGCGTGCCCATCGAAGAGGTCACCAAACCGCAGCGCAGCATCGCCAAGACGGTCAACTTTGGGCTGATCTATGGCCAGAGCGCGTATGGCCTCTCGCAGCAAACGGACCTCGACTTTGATGAGGCGGAACGGTTCATTGCTGCTTACTTTGCCAGGTATCCTGGCGTCAAGGAGTGGCTCGAACACACGCGCACGCTGGCCTATGCGCAGGGGTATGTCGAGACGCTGCTGGGCCGGCGACGATACTTCCCGGAACTGCAGAGCACGCAGCGTTCGTTTGCCGGGCAGCGGGCCGCCGCCGAACGGCAGGCGATCAATGCGCCCATCCAGGGGACAGCAGCAGACATCCTCAAGATCGCCATGATCCGCCTGGACCGCGAGCTCGCGGAGAGGGGCTACGCCGCGCACATGGTGCTCCAGGTTCACGACGAGGTTGTGCTCGAGGTGCCGCAGTCGGAACTGGACCAGGTCGTGGCACTGACACGCGAGGTGATGGAAGGCGCATATGCCCTCGATGTGCCTCTCAAGGTAGACATCGAGGTAGGGGAGAACTGGTACGACATGGGACCCATGTGAGGGCTGGGTGCTCTACGCGCAGAGGAGAAGGTGGTGGCTATGATCGACAGTGCATTCCGGAAAGCGCTGCTCCAAAGGCGGGTCACGATCGGCACGTGGCTGCAGATCAACAACGCGACGGCTGCTGAGGTACTCGCCAACGCGGGCTATGAGTGGATCGTCATCGACATCGAGCACACGGATATCGACATCACTTCGCTGACCGATCTCTTGCGTGGCATGTACGGGCGGGGAGCAGCCCCCATTGCCCGAGTGGCATCGAATGATGTGCTAGAGATCCGCCGCGCGCTCGACATGGGCGCAGAGGGCGTGCTGGTTCCCTTTGTGAGCACGCCTGATCAAGCCAGGCAAGCGGTAGCAGCAGCAAAGTATCCTCCCCTGGGCGTGCGCGGTTTCTCGTTCTGCAGGGCCAATAACTGGGGAGTCGATTTCGCGGAAAACGCGCGCTCAGCCAACGATGAGACCTCGGTCGTGGTGATGATCGAGAGCAAGGAGGGGGTCGAGAACATCGACGCGATCGCTGCTGTGGCGGGCGTCGACGGCGTTTTCATCGGTCCCTATGACCTCTCCGGCTCCTACGGTATCCCGGGTCAAACCCAGGACCCGGTGGTGCGAAACGCGTGCCGCCGGGTGATCGAAGCCTGCGTCCGTGCAGAAAAGTCAGTGGGTTTGCTGGTGGTCATGCCTACGCCAGAGGCCGTAGCGCAGGCGATCAACGACGGTTTCACGCTGGTTTGCCTGGGTATCGATACCGTGTTTCTGGACCAAGGTGCGCGGGCGACCAGGGCGTTGGCTCTGTCCGCGCTCGAGAAGATGGAGAATGCGAGGGATCGATGAAAATCACCGACATTCGCCTCGTGCGGATCAACATGCCATCGCCCCAGGCTCGGACTGCTCCACGCCGGCCGGCGTGGTCGGAGAGCGCCGAAGTCGCCAACCCAATGTCCCGTTACCCGAAAGTGAAACGTCACCGGAGCCTGTGGCTGCCCAAGTGGGAGCGGGCGTGGTGCAAGGTGAGCGCAGAAGATGGGACCTGGGGCATCGGGCCAGCGTGGCCCGCGCGCCCGATCGCTCCTGTGATCGAGCACCTGGCCACGCACCTGGTTGGCGAGGACTGCCTGTCCATTGAAAAGCTGGCTGACATCATGTTCCGCATGACCAAGCCCTATGGGTCCACGGGATTGGCCTCCTATG
This sequence comes from Anaerolineae bacterium, assembly GCA_016783145.1. Classification (GTDB taxonomy): domain Bacteria; phylum Chloroflexota; class Anaerolineae; order JAFGEY01; family JAFGEY01; genus BS750m-G44. The sequence goes on along the minus strand of JADHXD010000203.1, from coordinate 3,308 downwards.
CGATCAGCGCCGTGGACCTGGCCGTGTGGGACCTGTGCGGCAAGTTGCTCGAGAAGCCGGTGTACAGCCTGCTCGGCGGCCCGCAGAAGGAGCGCATAGCCTGCTATTGCACGGGCAACGACGTGGACTGGTACCAAGAGCTGGGCTTTACAGCGTTCAAGCTGGCGTGTCCATACGGGCCTGCCGACGGGCTGGACGGCATACGAAAGAATGAGGAGTTTGTGGCTCAGGCCCGGGAGCAGATCGGCGATGACTGCGATCTGATGCTCGACTGTTGGATGGCGTTCGATGTCGAGTATACTGTGCGCCTGGCCGAGACCTTGCGCCCGTATCGCCTAAGGTGGATGGAAGAGTGCCTCCTCTCCGAGGACCTGGACGCCCACGTCGCTCTGCGCCAACGACTGCCGTGGCAGACGCTGTCGACGGGCGAACACTGGTACACACACGTCCCCTTCCAGTGGGCGATCAGGCACCAGGTCGTGGACATTCTGCAGCCCGACATCCAGTGGTGCGGGGGGATGACGACCTGCCGCAAGATCGCTGCTGCCGCCGATGCGGGCGGGGTGAGCGTGATCCTGCACGGCGGCGGCAACAGCCCGTACGGGCAGCACTTTACGTACGCTACTCCCTCTTCACCGTGGTGCGAGTGCTTTGTGGGTACCCCTCCTGGGGTGCCGCTGGAGGAAGCTTGGCGGCTTCCTGGACAGGCCGCACCCAAGGATGGATGGCTGGTGCCGAGCGACGCGCCCGGGTTTGGGCTGGACGTGCGCGAAGAGTGGATGTCTCCATTCGTGTAGCCATAGAGCCTGGCTGCGCCACACTCGCCGCGATCCAGTGGGGTGCAAGACGAAAAGGGTGTCCCACTGATTCGCTAGATCTCCCTCTGGTCGCTGAGCTTGTGGAAAGCTGCCCAGCGTTGTATAATGCTCTTGACAGACCTCGCGTTCTCAGACCACCTGGAGGTGCTCGATGGCGACGCAGCAGTGGTACATCCAAACCCTCGTCGGGATGGGTGACGAACTCGCGGCATACCTTGCTGCAGACAATCAACCCCTTCACAGCTTTGGTCCCATTGCCCGTATCAACATCCTGGTTGGCGCAACGAACTCCGGCAAGAGCCGCTTTCTGCGCGGGCTGGCAAGGAGCAGCTCCTATGGTCTCTTCAATGAAAGAAACGCCATTGATCAACTGTCCTCTGCGCTGGATGCGTGTGAAGCTGTATCCAAGCTACAGTTCTCTTCTAGTGTAGCCGTTATGAGCGCACATTATGACACTCCTCGCACGTCGGGATGGAGAGTAAAGGATCCGGGTGCTGCTGTACGTGATCGGGTGACTTTCGTATGGGAGCCCAATAGGTTCCTAGAAATCAAGGAGCAATTGCAGGCCGTTCTCCAGCCTGCCGACCTGGACGCGCAACAGGCTGCTCGGCAGCCAGTTATGGACTCCATGGCCAGACTGACGCCGCTGATGCGGACCATTAGCTCGGGCCGTGCTCCCAAGTCGTGCCATTTCGAGTTGATTGAGTTGATCTATGGCTACCTTGAAAGCCTTACATCTTCTGAGCCTCCCACAGTAGTCCACCCGCCAAAGGTCTACATCCCGGTGCTTCGCTCTGCAGTCTTCCTGCGGGGTTGCCGGCTAACACCTCACGCGGACGTATTCGCAGAGACCCTGAGGCAGAACCATGACCTCGGAAAACACGACATAGACCTGTTCACTGGAAACAAGCTGTATACCCTGATTCGGAGCGCCCGAGATGACTTTCGGGAGATCCGAAGCCGACTGAGAGCATTTGAGCGGTTCCTGTCAGATGCATTCTTTGCTGGTGCCCCTGTAGAGATCGTGCCTTTGCACGAGGGCCATGCGCAAGGGGAGCACCTAGTGCTGTCCGTTGGACAGACCGAAAGACTGTTTCACAACATCGGTGATGGCCTTCAGGCTGTGGTCGTGCTGATGTATCGCCTGTTTATGGCCGAACCTGGAACATGGGTCTTCATCGAGGAACCAGAGCAAGGACTCCATCCTGGACTGCAAAGGATCTTCCTTGAGACGATATCGAGCAATGAAGTTCTGCAAGAGAAACACCTAACCCTATTTATGTCAACTCACTCAAACCATCTGCTCGGTATGGCTATGTCCGAGTTTGACAATGTATCGGTGTTCTCGCTTCAGAAATCCCTATCCTCCTCGGAGGACAGAGAGCTTTTCCAGATCCGCCCGGTCCTTAACCGCGAGCTGAACGCCCTCGCCCTGCTAGGTGTCGCCAATTCATCAGTCTTTCTCGCCAATTGTAGTATTTGGGTCGAGGGCGTTACAGATCGCAAGTACCTTCGAGCGTTCCTCCGGGCCTATCAAGAATCCGATGAGTTCGCAGCACACCAAGGCCGCGTTTACCAAGAAGATATCCACTTTGCATTCTTCGAGTATGCGGGATCAAATATCGCCCATTATTTCTTCAGCCCCGGCGAGAGTGAACCAGCCGATATCGATGCCAAGATCCGAGCCCTGGCCTTGAGCAACAGAATCTTCCTCTTGGCGGATCGCGACGAGGCTAAGGAGGAAAAGCACGCACACCTTAGCGAGCTGCAGCAGGACAACTGCAACTTCCAGTATTGTGTGACCCCCGGGATCGAGGTGGAGAACCTCATTTCGGAGTTCGAGATGTCCCGGGTGCTACCAGATCTTGCTAAGGAGCTGACCGAAGATGATGTGCGTAGCGCAGGAATCTGTCAGTCGGAATACCGTGACAGGCATATCGGAAAATATCTCATTGAGACCTTTCGGGACAAGCACCTTGATGCTGTCGTGGCACCCAGCGGCACTTTGAAGACCTACTACAAGAACAGACTGTGCGAGCTTATCTGTTCTCTAGTGGTCTGGGATAACATGAGCGATGATGCCAAGTGTCTCACCAAGACCCTGTACGAGTTCATCCAGAGGCACAACGAGCACTAGCGATCTGTCCTCACTACTCGCCCTCGGGGACCGCCCCGCGTTGCCCGGTCGGGCGACGACCAGCCGCCCAGGGCGGTGAAGTGTTCATACTCGACATGGGCGAGCCGATCAAGATCGTGGACCTGGCTACAGATCTGATCCGGCTTTCAGGCCGGCAGGCGCACGTGCGCTGGCCCGGCCAAATCCAAAGCGCCGGGGATGTAGACAGTGAGCAGGACATCGAAGTGGTGTTTACCGGGCTCAAGCCGGGAGAAAAACTGGTCGAAGAGCTGGTGGTCAGCGGCGAGGAGTGTGTCTCCACACGATATGACAAGGTGCTCGTCTCGCGCAGGGCCAGCGAAAGCCTGGACTGC
>JADHXD010000050.1 GCA_016783145.1 Anaerolineae bacterium | reverse complement strand
GCGACATCTTTAGCGACAATGCTTTGACTGAGGGACACATTCGCGCCTCTTCCAGGTCTCTGATCACCATAGCCCGCCTGACTTTAGACTCTCACAGAAGCTCAGGTCAGGGCGGACAACCATATAACGGGAATTGCTGCTCCCCAGCCACCGGATGAACCCGCCCTCTCAACGTGGGAAGTGCCTGCGGGCACTTCTCACGAGTCCGGCGCTTCGTCGGGCCTTCAGCCGGGGACTTCCAGTCCGCGGCCCTCTCCTTCAGCCGAGGGTTTCCAATCCCCGGCCCTAACCCTCAGCCCCAAGCCACCGCACCAGCCAGGGGAGCGCCTGCTCACCGTGCCACATATGCTCGCCCACAAAGATAGCGTGCGCCAGCCGGTCGGACACGCCAAGCATCTGGTACGCCCCCCGTGTGATCGCCAACTGCTCGGCGACGTTGACCACCCCGCGCTCGCCGTTCAGTGGGTCCAGCGAACCCGTCTCGACCAGCAGCGGGCGGGGCGCGATCAGCGCCCCGATGTCGCCCATATCGGCGAGCTCCCACAAGTGGGGCACATAGTTGCAGGAGCAGTTGGCGCAGAGCCTGAGCAAAGCGTCCTTGTAGCCGTAAAAGTAGCCGCTGACCACGGCGCACTGGATCCGCTCGTCCAACGCCGAGAGCCACAGGGTTTGCAGGCCGCCGCCGGAAAGGCCCGCGCAGCCCAGCCGCCCGGCATCGCATTCAGGCCGCGTCTCCACATAGTCTATGAGGCGCATCAGGTCCCAGCACCACATGCCGGTCACGGTCTGACCGAGCGGGATGGCCATGTGGTTCAGCACCTCGCACGAACTGGCCAGGAGCATCTCGTCCGCATCACCCTGGCGGGGCCACTCGCGCCGCTCGCCGAAACCGCGCGCGTCGGGCAGAAAGACGACGAATCCCTGGCGGACAAACTGCAGGCCATACTCATAGTTGTAGTGCTCGATGGTCTCCACCAGGCCAGGGATGTCACGCCGCCCGGCGGGCGCGAACTTGCCCCCGCTGGTATGGCCGTGGGGGGCGATCACTGTGGGCCGCCGCTCGCCAGCGGCCATGTCCTCGGGGACAAGCACGTAGAGGGGCATCTCCACGCCCGGCTCGGTGTGGATCACCACACGCTCGCGCACATAGCCATCCAGGGTGACCCGCTCGGTGACTCTCGGCTCCAGAGGACATTCGAGCATGGTGTCTATGCCCGTGATCTGGCGCAGCCGGGCGCGCAGGTCGCGCTGCCAGCGCCGGTGCTCATCGCGGTTCGAGGCCCGGTAGCCCATCTGCCGGGAAAGGGCATCGTAACGCGTCAGCAGGTACTCCATCGTCGTATAGTACTGCCCGTCGGGCAGGATCTTGCTGGCCAATCCTCACCTCCTCACTCGCCGCGTGAGCCTGCGCATCTGAACACGATCCCTTCCGGGGTCACGTGCAGGACATCCAACCTGCTCTCCTCGAGCTGGACGATGCGCTGCGTCGCCGGCAGGTACAGGTTGTACCCGCCTGTGTGACCGTCCGGCGACGATGTGACCGCCAGCGAGAACACCCTTTCGCTGGGCATCCCGGCGTACACCACGTAGACCTGCCTGCCGGAGCTGCTCCTCTCGAGCAGGGCCGATTCGCCGATTTTCAGGTTGTACTCTTCTATGCTGGCCTTCTCCGGCCTAGACTCCCTTCTCACGGGTTGCCCATCTCCTTTCTCAAATGGAGGGTCCCTCCTCCAGGCTATACAGGTTGACCTCTGCAGTCAAGTCCTCCGCCAAGCGTCACGTGCCGGAGCGGAGAGCCACCCCCACCTCACAGAGAAACCAGATGGAACTCGCACAACTCAGGGAACGCTATCACCCACAGATCTGTCGTAATCTACGCAATCCGCGCCATCTGCGTAATCTGCGTAATCAGCGTAATCTGTGGATCGTTCTGGCTGGCTTCAGGCCGCCGGTTCCCCCTCAATCCGGTAGATGCGCGCCGGGTTGTCATCGAACCACATCCTGGCGATGCGCATCGCCTCCGCGCGGTCGAGATCGCCGTCCTGAACGCGCTTTGCCAGGGCGACGGCCACGCACTCGCGGGCCATCACCAGGTGCCCCCAGACCTTCTGCACGGCTACACGATAGTCCCCGCCAAAGGCGATCACCTTGTTGAGCGGCACCAGGTCCAGCAGCTCATCGAGGGCGCGGCAGGTCTGCACCTGTGAGATCACCGGGCACCAGGTGAGGTTGAGGGTCACGTTGGGATAGCTCTTGCCGATCAGGAGCGCATCGCGGACCATGGGCATGCCCAGGTGAAACAGGTCAAAGCGCACGTCCCGGCGGCGAGCGGCGATGCCGAGAAGGAACTTGGGGTCCAGCTCGCGGAAATCGTCCCAGTACCCCGTGTGGACGGCCACCGGCACGTCCGCCTCGGCAGCCACGTCCAGGCACCGGTCAAAGAGATAGTCGCGCAGCGACCGAAAGGTGCCGTCGGACTCGGAGGACCCCGCTGCCAACGGCGCCCGTGCCTCAAGCACGGATGCAGACAGGATGCTTCGCGACCCCGCTGCCAACGGCGCCCGTGCCTCAAGCACGGATGCAGACAGGATGCTTCGCGACCCTGCCGCGCGCCGGAATTCGGCTTCTGCCTGCCGCAGGTCAGGGACGCCAAAGTCCGCGACCCGGATCTTGAACCCCACGGCGCCGCGCTCCAGGTCCTGCCGGAGCAGCGCCTGAGCGGCAGCACCGGCGTCCTCGAGCGAGTGGACCTCGACGCCGCTGCGGGCCGCCAGGGCGTCGAGCTTGGCGCGATCCCAGGAGGGGTTCAGCGCGCCCATCATCCACGTCGAGAGCCCGCACAGGCCCGGATCATCGGGAAAGCCGGCCTGGTCCACGCAGGTGATCGAGAGGCGAATTCCGCACCGCTCCTGGAGCACGCGCCGGTAGAGTCCCGGTGCGTTGTCCGCCTCCACCCGCTCGGCCAGCGCGCCGACCGTCGCGTCGCTGATTTCGTCGAGGCCATACAGGTCACGGGCGGTGATCCGCAGGGCGCGCGAGTAGGAGGTGTGCTGGACGTGCTGCCAGTAGGGCCGGATCTGGGGCCACCAGGTATCCACGGGGCGGTGGCCCCCATCGCGCAAGGTGGCCTTGAAGGCGGAGGACATGCCCGCCGATTCCAGGTCGTGCCACACGTAACCACCGGCAAACAGGTTTGGCCCGCAGTACCCGTACGACAGGTACTCGGCCTCCGAGGGGAGGTGTTCGTGCGCGTCGATCACCGCGAGCTCGCAGAGCTCCTCATACAGGTCGCGCGCTCCATCTGACAGCTTCATCGGGGCTCCTTCCGGGGGCACAGGGCGATCAACGGGACCGCTCCCACCCGCGCAGGGCATCGAGGTTGTCCTCTACCTTTTCAAAGGCCGCCGCCAGGCGGTCCATCGCATCTTCGTCGACGTCGATATAGTTCCAGCTCATCTCCAGGGAGTGGGCCACCTTGTGCTCGCAGTGGGGCACCTCCTGCCGCGCATAGTCGATCCCGCTGCGCCGGAGCGTCTCCGTCCACATCACCTTGGGGCCGTCATATTCCTGCCACCGCAGGCGGCTCCACTGCGAGATCGGCGCCGGGACGTACGGACCGATAGAGATGCCCTCCGCGCGCAGGGCCTGGACGTAGGTCTCGCGGCGGACGCCGGTGAGCTCGGGACGGTAGTTCATGGTCACCATGTGGTAGGTGGGAAAGTCGCCCTCCGGATAGGTGGGAAAGGAGACACTCTGCACCCCCTCCATCGCCGCCCGGAACGTCGACACGTTCACCCGGCGGGCCTCGTTCTCCTCATCGATCTTGGCCACCTGTTCCGTGAGCAGCACGGCATTGACCGGGTTGAGGCGGTAGGTGTACACCAGAGAGTCCACGTAGGGACGGAGCGCGTCGGGAAAGCCCCCCTCCGGCGACCGGCCCATGTGCTGCCCGCCCATCGCCGCTTTCCAGTAGACCTCCTCGTGCGGCGTGATCATGTAGCCCGCCTCAGTGGTCGCCAGGAGCTTGCCTCCCATACACGAAAAGCCCGCCGCGTCGCCGTACTGGCCCACCTTCCTTCCCTGGTGGATCGCGCCGTGCGCCTAGCTGCCGTCCTCCACGAGAGCCAACCCGTGCTGATCGGCGATCTGGCGCAGGGCAGTCAGGTTCGCCGGCTGCCCGTAGATGTGGACGACCAGAATAGCCCGCGTCCGCGGAGAGATACGCGAGGCGACCGACGCCGGATCGAGCAGCCCGGTCTCGGGGTCCACGTCCGCAAAGACGGGGACGGCGTTGTTGTGCAAGATGCACGAGACCGATGCGCCCCAGGTGTATGGCGTGGTGATCACCTCGTCGCCCGACGAGATCTCGAGCCCAATGAGGGCCGAGTGAAGCGCGGCGTGCCCGGAGGACGTGCCCAGGCAGTGTGGAACGCCCTGCCACTCGGCGATCGCCCGCTCGGCCTCGGCGATCTCGGGGTGATGCTTGTTCAGCCCGACCGTCGACCCGCGCTGCAGCAGTTCGGCGACGCGATCCATTGCCGCCTGCGAGAAACGGGGGTACTGCCCGTACGACACGGGGCCAATGGGGGTCCCGCCCAACAGGGCGAGTTTCGATGCACTCATCTACGTCCTCCTCGGGCACTGTCGCCCGATCAGCTTCCGCACCGCCAGTAGGTCGCCTTTCCATAGGCGACCGTCCCCAGCAAGGTCGCCGGCGGCGGCTACGAAAGCCGCCCTACGCCGTCTCACGTCCCAGTAGGTCGCCTTTCCATAGGCGACGGCTCTCTACCGTCCGATCAGCTTCCGCTTCTTCTCCAGGTACTGGCAGTAATGCCCATAGGGGACATCGGGGGGAACGAGGTGGTCGAGATGCGGGACGTAGCCCCCCTGCTCCAGGAGGGGACGGATCCGCTCCAGCTCACGGTCGATGGCCTTTCCCCCCTCCACGAGGGGACGCTTGGCAATCCCGCCCCGCAGGCGCAGCACGAGACCGTACTCTTGGCGCCACCGGTACGGATCCGAGCCCGCGCCGATCTCCACCGGGAACATGATGTTCACCCCCTCTTCCAGCCAGTTGCCGACGATGCGGTAAGGGTCCCCGTCGCAGTCCACCATGCCCAGGACACAGCCCCGCGCCCGGGCAGCGGACATCACGCGGTGGTAGCCGGGTTGCAGGAAGCAGCGAAAGACCGACGGGCTCACCAGGGGCCCGTTCTTGCTGGCCATATCCTCCCACCAGTCCACCTGATCGATGACGATATCGGCAGGCAGGCGCTCGATCTGCCGCGCGCACAGCTCGGCCCAATGCCCCACCATCTCGTGGACCATCTCGGGATAGTCATAGAACGCGTAGGAAAGGTTCTCCATCCCCATCCAATTGCGCAGTTGGCCGTAGAAACCGACGAAAGAGATGCGCATCGCCACGCCCCCGGCCTGCGCCCGGCGAGCCCGAACGATCTCTTCCTCGGGGTGCGTCCGCACCGGGTCATCCATGCCGTACCGCTCCGCGATCCGCGCCCAGTCATCCGGCGTCTTGACCGGGAACTCGATGAACCGGGGGATCGAGCTGCGCTCGGCGTCGTGCAGGTAGCGCTCGGCGATCACGCCGTCCTCGTCGCGCATGATCACCGACTCGGCCCGGCGTTCGAGCACCTCTTCCTCGTACGGGGGATGGATGTCGGTGTAGCTGGGGATCTGCCAGCCCTCGTGCTCGAACCCAAAGTGATCGTCCACCGTGCGGCTGAACATGTCGGTGGTCTCATCGGGCGCGAGATCCAGCGGCATGCCCTCGGCCAGCCAGCGGCGGATCGTCTGCGGCCAGTAGCCGAACTCGAGGTCAGGCACACGATCCACGTCCTGATAGGTGAACACCCGGTAGAAACGATCCTGGACCTCCGTTCGAACCGGAGATTCGTCGCCCATTTCTCCCTCCCTGTTCGTTCCCAACTCCCTTGCACCCTACGGCTGCTGCAAAGTCCGAGGAGGGCGCATCCCCCGATGCGCCCGGCTTACTGGCGCACCGTCCCGCATCGGGGGATGCGGCACTCCCCAGTCAAGTCAAGCGACAATGCAACAGCCGTACTTGCACCCCCCGGCCCGGTGCTCACTCAGAACGCGCACCCGTCCGGGTGTGGGGGCAGGGCCTCCACGCCGGGCGCAAACGGCCCATCGACCTCGGCCACCTCAAACCCGGCGCGAACGGAGCCCTTGAGGGCCGTGCCGCCATACCCTCCAGGGTGCATATGTGCGCGCACCCACACGACCGTGTCTGCATCGATGGCGATGGGGCCGCCCGAGCGTCGAAAGGGCTGTTCATCGACGTGGCTGTGGGCGAGGACGCGGCGATAAAGCAGCTCTCTCCCCTCGCTCACCACCTCCCACCAGTCCGCGTACTGGTCACAGCCCGTATCCGGGCTGGCGATCTCGACCGAGAAGGTATATGCACCCGCCTCACCGCGCACCTCCACCGCGAGGACATCCGCGGCGACTGCGGGCAGGGTCTCTTGAGGTGCCCGGGCCGGCGTCGGGCTCCCGCATCCTGCTGCCAGCACGAGTGCCAGCGCCGCCCAGGGCGCGGAGAGGACAACCCTGATCATTCGGCCTCCTGGTCGATCACCTGCTCGCACGCGCCGCCGGAGAGCCATTCGCGCACCGCGCCCACCAGGCGCTTGGCCAGGCGCTCCGGGTGCCGGGCAGCGAGGTGCCAGGCCGCCCGCTCGGCGGACACGCCCGGGCCGCACTGCTCGCGGAGATAGTGCTGGTGGTCCACGACCCACAGGTAGAGGTCGGCCTCGGTCCGCTGGCCAAACTCAGCCAGGATTCCGCTCTCGCGGATCAGGCGCACCAGGGGCAGGTAGACGTGGTCGTACCAGTCACACACCGCCTCGTCGGGCGGGACCTCCCGACCTCGGTCCTGCCCCAGGCGATAGCGGTGCACGGCGATGTGCTCGCGCAGCCGCTCATAGCCGCCGCCCGCGGTGAACTCGATGCGCTGATCGGGCCGCAGCTCGTCCAGCCGGGCGCATTCGAGAAAGCGGACGTACTCGCCCTTGACCTCCAGCTCGTCGGCATCGAGGTGGTTGGTCAGGGGCACGCGGGTCTCCACCTCGACCACCCGGGCCTCCAGGGAGGCGATCCCCCGCTCGCGGGCCACGGAGACCCGGTGGTTCCCGTCGACGACAAAGTATACCTCCCCGGCCTTGACCAGTTGCACCGGGGGCAGGCCGGCGCCATCGTAGAACCCCCCGGCAATGGATAGCCATCGCTCCTGCACGTTGTCCCTGAGGGGCATAAACGCCCGGTCAAAGTCCTCGTAACGCCCCACGCTGCCGACCACCCTGTCCACCGGGACGGTCTGCAGCCCGAGGTCCAGGCGCCCCCTGACGCCCAGCTTGTCGCGCGCCTCATCCCACGAGAGCAGCCGGTTCGGCCTGCCGGTCACCCAGGCCCGCAGTCCATTCCAGAACGCCCGCCGGCGCGCGTGCGCGAACCGCTCCCTCACATCCGCTCCCTTTCCATCGCGCGCTACCACTCTATGACCCGGGACGGGTACACGTTGATCACCTCAGTCTCCAGATACCTCGTGCGGCAGACCTGCCCACGATACGTATGCTGGTGTCCGTGGAGCAGGTAGCGGGGTCGGTAGCGGGCCAGGAAGCGCAGGTAGACCTCGAAACCGCGGTGCGCTGCGTCCTCGCCATCGTGGATGCCCCGAGCCGGAGCGTGCGTGACCAGGACATCCAGGTAGCGCCCATAGCGCAGCCGGTTCAGCAGCAGGCCGGGCACCATGCGCAGGACCTTGTAGGCCATCTCGCCCTCGGTGTACTGGTAGGGCGCGTTGGGGCGGTACCGCATCGACCCCTCCAGCCCTCCCAGCAGCACTCCCTTGACCTCCACAGAGCGGCCGTCCAGGTTGGTCCATCCCCCAGGCTCGGTCAGCACGGCGCCGCTGGAGAGATGCTCGGACTGGTCGTGGTTGCCGTGAACGAACAGGCAGGGCACGTTGAGCATACTGGCAATGTACTCCAGGTACGAGTACGACAGATCGCCGCAGGCCAGCACCACCTCCACGTCGGCGTGCTGCCGGCGGATCTGGGCGCTGTACAGGTGGGGAACGACGCGATCGCTGACCGCCAGTATCTTCATACGCTATCCGCTGCGAAGGTGCAAAGGGGTGAAACGCCGCCCACCGGCGTGCTGCCGGAGGTGCCTGGGTTTGTCTGTGGTCATAGGATCGTGTTTCGCCAGGAGGTGCGTTACCCGGTCCCTCCTGCCCGGGCGCAAGGGACGCTGCGGGAGGCCGGGTCCGCAAAACCTGGGTAGCGGCATCCGGCAATCCGCCGCTGAGGAGCGGCCGATCACGGGATCTGGTAGGCGATCTCCCACGACACGCCCGTGGCTTCGCCGTCCACGGCCTGGAACCGGACATCGAACGCGTCGAAATCGCCCTTGGCAAAGCCGACAAGCGTCTCTGTGCCGCCGGGCGCGACGTCCACGCTCGTGACCTCTCCGTCCGGGTCCTCGAGGGAGACCCGTACCGTGCCTGCCTCAACCGAGACCTGGACCTCAACCGCGATGGCATCCCCGGCAAAGATAGAGTCGTTCTCGACATCCTTGCTGTAGGTCCCGGTGAGCCGCTTCCACTTGCCGCTGCACGTCCCCCCGCTTCCCCCGCTCGAGCAGCGCTCGCTGGAGCCGGAGACGCTGCCCGAGGTCCCCCCTTCGCAGGCCGCCGAGAGGGCCAGTACCAAGATCATCGCCAGGACAAGCCCAACACGTCTACTCATCGTCCCTCCTCGTTCCAGAGCGCCGGACGAAAACCGCGGCTGCCGCCACCCACATCCTGTGCTCCATTGTAACATCGATCGGGCGCGGGCGCAATCACCCTTCACCGTAGCGCAACCGGCTCGGTTGCGCCCCCAGCCCTACGCAGAGGGCCGGACGGTCAGCACCCACGTATCCTGCCGCGGCGGGTTCTCGGCCCTGAACACCAGGCGCGTGAGGTGGCTGCCCCACACCGCGCCCATCCGCTCATCGCTGATCGCCACCTCTTCTGCCGAGACCGACAGCCTGTCTGCATCGTAGGTGATCCGACCCGCCCCAGACCGGCGCTCGTCCAGGATCGGCGCTTCCGACAGGAGAACCTCTCCCGGGGTACCCAGGTCCACCTCGCAGGGGGTCATCAGGCTGAGCGTGATCTCTCCCACCGGCTCGTGCAGGTCGTATGCGTCGCGGATCTCGACTGCCTGCCCGCGGCGGAGGGTCACCGTCCGCCGCCACGACCTGAGCCCGGCCTCGGGTGGGTAGGCGCCGGCGATGTCCAGCGCCAGCCGCGCCAAGTTCTCGTCAGCCGCATACTCTACATCTCGGGCGGCAAACGTGCGGCCCGGGGCCTGCATCACCCCACCGATCGTCGGCAGGCTGTGATAGGCCGACTGCATCGTCCAGATCTCGTATCGCTGGTCGCTAAAGGTCCGCCGTGTGTAGGTCTCTACTCCGGCGTCGACGATCACCGGCTTGCCATCCACGTAGACGATGGCCTGACCGACGTCATTGTGGTTGTGGCTCTCGGCATTGTGACCGCCCTTGGCGGCGACGAACAGGCCCGCGCCCGACCCCTCCTCGTCGCGGGCGACCATCACCTGGATCTGGTCCAGCCACACATCGCGCGGCAGAGGCGGGGTAGGATCGGCAGCATCGATCTCCTCGAGGTGGAACAGGGTGGGCAGCAGGCGGCCGATGCTCACCCGCTGGTTCTCCCGGACCTCTGGGCCCTGCCGCTGGAGCAGGTCATGCTGCGCGGCCAACCACGCCCCCAGGCTCATCATCCTCTGGTCGCCGATCCGCTGCCCGTAGCCAAAGACGACGTAGGGAGGGGGCATCACCAGCGCCGACGCGTCGGCAAAATTGCTAAAGTAGGCGCCGTCGATCTGCACCCGGTAGATAAAGCGCCCGATCTCCTGGATCAGCGGCTCGCCGTACAGGTCGATCCGCCCGTCGGTGGCGCCCCGCAGCAGCTCCAGGCAGTCGAACAGCGACGCGCCCGCGCGGCCCCAGTAGCCCGGCCCCTCATCACACCCGCCATCCCGGGGATACGGTTCCAAGAAGTTGTCCAGGCTCCTCAGGCTCTTGGACACGCCCTCCAGCCTCCGTTCACTGTCCTCCTCGATCAACAGCGCGCTGGTCAGCCAGTTCGAGTTGATCCACGGGTTCCAGTTGTTCACCCTGCGCCCGGTAAAGCCCATCCATCCATAGTCGCGCTCGAGGCAGGGCGTGAGGATGCGGGCCTTGATCTCGCGCTGCACCCGCGGGCGGACCAGCGGCGAGACCGTGTCCAGGGCGGCGCCCAGCAAGTAGTGCGTCCACGCCAACAGGGCAGACGTCTCGGCGGCAAAGAGATCGACGATCGGGTCTGTGGTGTCGGGCAGGCCCACACCCACCCGCTGGCGAGTTGCGTGCGCGGGCACGCACCAGCTCGACTCTTCGCAGATCAGCCAGATGCCGTTGACGATCTCGTCCAGGAAGCGTCCCTGGCCCTCCATACACTCGGCGATCACCAGGTTGGCCAGCATCGTCCGCCGGACGTGGTAGGGTGCCTGGTACCGGCTGCGATCCCCGTTCCGGCTAAAGTCCAGGTAGCGAACCGCGAGCAAGAGCGGCCATTCACCGCCCAGAGCGCACTCGCCCTGGGCGATCCGCGCCGTGCGCACGGCTTGGGGCAGCGCCTCCCACGCGTCGCGGTCGTCTCGCGTGGGATAGGGGTGCCACTCCGCCCTCGGCAGGAGCTTTGTTCTGAGCGTTTCGGCGTCCAGTGCGATCATGCGGATCCTCCTCTTCCTTTCCTTCTGTGTCGGTTCTCTCCCTGGATGAACGCCTCCCCGCGGGCGATCAGCTCGTCGTGGTCCCCGGGAGGCTTCGTTCGGGCCAGGAGCTCCCTCGTATGCTGGCGCAGCTGATCGATCGCCCTGGGGCGTCCCTGGGCCTGCCACTCTTCCAGGGTCAGGCTGGGCAGGACCTCGCTGCGAGTGTAGGCCGTACGGAACTCTCGCAGGGTGGTCTCGGTGGTCAGATAGTTGCCCCCCGGCCCAACGCCTGCGATCTCGTGTAGGGCGGCGTCCCCGCCCTCCATCGAGAATCCCAGGGCAAAGCGGCGTGCCCCCGCGATGGCCTCGTTCGCGTACACGACCGTCGCCGGCGAGATGGCCTTTGAGCCCAGGCTGTCGCCTACAAAGGGCGCCAGGCCGACCTTTCCCACGCAGCTCGTCAGGTGGTTGATCCACTGGTGTCCGCTGGTGATCACATCTGGCCCCCAGCCCATCCCGCTGCCCGACGTGCCGCAGTGGGGGATCTGGTAGCGGGCCATCATCTCGGCGCAGGCCAGGTTCAACACATAGCTCGTCGCATCGTAGTAGCTGCCCGTGCTCCGCATATCCATGTACGCCGGCAGGCTGCCCAGGATCACCGGCGTGCCGCCGCGCATCAACTGGGCCAGGGTAAGCCCGGCCAGCAGCTCCGCGTTCAGCAGGGCAAGCGTGCCCATCGGCGTGATCGGCGTCGTCGCCCCCGCCATCCCGTAGTTGGAAAAGACCACCGGCAGCCCCCGGTCGATGGCCGCCCGCATCTTGTCCGCGGTATCCCCGTTGATCACCAGCGGGCTGATCGGGTTCAGGTAGGGAATCACGAATGGGCGTGCGGCCAGGTCTCCACAGAGGTGCTCGGCGAGGTCGAGCACCGCAGGAAAGCGCGCCGCGTCAGAGACGAGAAGCACCAGCGGCTTGGTGGTGTTGGCGACCATCTCCAGCGTGGCGTACAGGTCAGAGGTCTCCGGCGGCACATCCTGGACCACGCCCACGGTAGAGACCACGTCGAACTCTGGCAGCACATCCCCCAGCCGGACGATGGCCCGCATGTGCGCTCGCCGGAAGGGGACCACTTCGTCTGTGTCCGGATCCTGGTAGGTTAGCGCCGTCACGCCGATGCCAAAACGCGTGCGCCCATCGCCAAGCCGAAAGGCCGCCGCCCCACGGCGGTCGTACACGTCGATGCTCGATGGGGTTGCCGCCAGGGCCCACTCCACCAGCTCGCCGGGGATGCGCACCCGGTGGTCTTCCGCGGCCTGTGTGCCGGTCGCTCGGGCGTAGGCCTGGCGGGCGTGCTCCGAATCCACGCGCACGCCGGTCGAGGCGAGAACGTCCAGGGAACAGGCGTGGATCTGCGCTGTCTGCTCCTCCGTCAGAACGCGGATCTGAGGTCGGGCTGTCTGGGCGTCGCTCATCGTTGGGGAGAGGGTCCGGTCATACGGCCTACCACCTGAACTGCCCCCACACGTACTGGCGCTTCAGCCGGTCGATGGTCTCTCTGTCCTCGCGGAATGGATTGGGCGGTCTGGCGGGCACGGGCAGGCGATGGCTGTCGGCGAACGGCGTGCGGGCGATCTTGGCGTTGTAGGCCAGGACCATCAGCGTCTCCAGGTTGACCACGTCGAGCACATTGTAGGCCAGCAGGGTTTCCAGCGCGCGCGCGTTGCCCCTCTTCACATAGTCGTGCCACAACAGGACGGCAAAGAAACCGTCCACGTCGGCCAGCCCCTGCCGGTCGATGCCAAGCTGTTGCTCACATCCCTTGAGCCCCCCACGGTAGCCAAGGCTGGCCAAGACGTAGCGGAGGTCAATGTGCGCGTGGGGCATCGCCAGGCCGAGATAGCCGCGGATAAAGGGCACGTCAAAGCACTTGCCGTTGTAGGTGACGATCAGCCGGTAGCGCGCGATGTCCGGGCCAAAGGCATCCAGGTTGCGCCCGTTCACATAGCAGCGGGTCGTGCTCCCATCATAGAGTGCGATGGTCGTGATCACGTCACCGGGGTTCCCAAGGCCGGTCGTCTCGATGTCCAGGTAGGCGATCGTGTCGCGGAATTCGGGGTAGAGGCGCCAGTGCTCGCGGGAGGCCAACCCCTGGCTAAAGTGCGCCGGGTCCCCGGCGGCCAGCCGGGCCGCAGACTCTGGGAGGGCCTCCTGCAGCGCCGCGGCCTGGCGCGGCGCCAGGAAAAGGTCCCCGTGCGCCCTCGCCTCGTGCCAGGACAGGATGCCGTGCGACCACAGCTTGCGCTCCGTTTTCAGCCCGATACCGGGTATGTGGCAGAACGTGTTCTGCAGCATCGCGTGTCCTCTCTTGCCCGCCGCTGGCCGGCGAGGATGGAGCCGGTCGAGGGTCTGCACTCCATCCCTCTATGTCCTCTGCGTTCTCTGCGGGCTCTGTGGCAAACCACGGTTTCACGACGCTCGCCTAGCCAGTCTCTCCCAGGGAGACGACCGTCTCCCGCAGGTGGATGCCCCTCTCCGCATACCCGGCCAGCAGGTGCTCAAAGCACCCTTCCGTGCGCCCCACGTACTCGGGCGGGCAGATCCCCACGCCCGCGTAGAGCCCGTCGGCCACCTGGCGGGCCACGATCGCGCAGGTATAGCCGGTGGTGCGGGCCATCGACGTCGTGCCCGTCGCCCGGTCGTAGCGGTCCAGCAGGTCATAGGTGTAGCGCAGCCGCTCACTTCCCCGCCGTCCCTCGACGATGACCTGCATCACCGTCAGGTCACCCTCGCCCTCCCTGAGCCGCCACTGCTCAAAGAGAAGACGGGAGGTCAGGGCCAGCGGGCTCACCGCCTGCCCCTCCAGGTCGACGGGCCGGGCATCGAAAAAGCCGCTGTCCCGAAAGACGCGCATCAGGTCCGCGTGACCGGGGTAGCGGAGCGTTTTTTCCACCATAAAGGGAGCATCCAGGGTCTTTGCCAGCGAGCGCAGCCCGTCGGTGTTAAAGGCCTCCAATGTGCCCACCCCCGGGAAGTCGATCAGCTCGACGTCGGACAGTGCGGGGCGGACCACCTCCTCGCCGTGCTCCACAAAGCGCGCGGGGCGGGTGTACTCTTCCAGGACATCCACCGGCGAAAACACGGCCTTGTACTCGTAGGGCCACTGGCGCACCTGGGGAAGTCCTCCCACATAGCACACGTAGCGCTCGGTCCGGTCGAGCAAGCGGTCCACGTACCCGCCGAGGATGTTGGACAGGCCCGGAGCCACACCGCAGTCCACCACCGCCGTGACCCCTCGGGCCTTCGCCAGCTCGTCGAGGGCAAAGGCATCCTCTGGGAAGAAGGAAATGTCCACCACGTTCTTTCGGGCATCGATGACCTGTCTCAGGGTCTCGAATCCCATAAAGCCGGGCACGGCGCAGATCACCAGGTCGCTGTCTCGCACGCAGCGCGAGACCTCGCCCTCCTCCCTCAGGTTGGCCGGCACGATCTCGACCCCTGCTTCCGACGCCAGCCGGCGCAGTGCGCCCTCGTTCAGATCGACGGCCCGCACGCGGTATCCCGCCTCCTGCGCCAGGTCCTTGACGATGGCGCTGCCGACCATGCCCGCGCCCAGTACGGTGATTCGCATCCTTCCCCCTGGATCGCCTGCGGCAGTCGCTGTGATAGGTCCTCCGGATTACCCACTTGGAGACCCCATCATAGCACGGATGCCCCTCCCCCGCAACTCTCACCCGGACCGGCTGGTTGCCCTACGAGGTGCTCTGCACCCGTTCGCTTCTCAGCCTCGTAGTAGCGAATTCATTCGCTTTCCCACACCCACAGCAGAGCGCGTGTCCTACGCGCCGCTGTCGACGGCAACTGCGGTAGGGCGCGTTTCTTACGCGCCGCTGTCGACGGCAACTGCAGTAGGGCGCGTTTCTTACGCGCCGCTGTCGACGGCAACTGCAGTAGGGCGCGTTTCCTACGCGACGCTGTCGACGGCAACTGCAGTAGGGCGCGTTTCCTACGCGCCGCTGTCGACGGCAACTGCGGTAGGGCGCGTTTCTTACGCGCCGCTGTCGACGGCAACTGCGGTAGGGCGCGTTTCTTACGCGCCGCTCTCGACGGCAACTGCAGTAGGGCGCGTTTCTTACGCGCCGCTGTCGACGGCAACTGCAGTAGGGCGCGTTTCTTACGCGCCGCTGTCGACGGCAACTGCGGTAGGGCGCGTTTCCTACGCGCCGTTGCCGCAGAAGGCACGTATGCCGCCACCCACGACACAGGCCCTCCTTGTCGAACAAGCGGGCCGCTTGCAGTCTCGAAAGGTAGGCCTCCAAGACCTCTGTCCACACGCAACGCCGCTTGCGCCGGCGTCCTGTCCCTAGTATAATGGGTGCAGTTCCTGTCCCCCCAAGCATACAGCGCGGGGATGGGTGCCCTGACGAGAGAGCCACGTACGATTGGCCTCTTCCGCCCCGAGCAGAGAGAGGGCATGGAATGAAACAGTTCTACTTGCCCACCAGGATCATCACCGGATGCGGCTGCTGCGCCGAATTGGGCACCCAGGCCAGCGCGTTGGGCCGCCGGGCACTGCTGGTTTGCGGAGCCAGGTCACTGCGGGCGTCGGGCCGGCTGGACCGGGCCCTGAGCCTCCTCCAGGCGGCAGGGGTGACGACGACGGTCCACGACGCCATATCGGCCGAACCGACCTTGGACCGGGTTCAGGAGGGCCTGGATCGGGCCAGGGCGGAGCAGGTTGAGGTCGTCATCGGCATTGGTGGAGGGAGCGCGATCGATGCCGCCAAGGCCATCGCCGGGCTGTACACCCATCCCGGCACCGTGCGCGAGTACTTTGGGCCACGAACGGTGAGCGGAGGAGGGCTGCCGTGGATCGCCGTGCCCACAACCGCAGGCACCGGGGCCGAGGTCACCAAGAACGCCGTGCTCATCTCGCCGGAACACGACGTAAAGACGAGCCTTCGCCACGACGGGTGGTTCGCCAGTGTGGCCCTGGTGGACCCTGAGCTGACCCTGGACACCCCACCCCAGATCACGGCAGCCAGCGGGTGCGACGCGCTGACCCAGGCCATCGAGGCCTACACGTCGATCGGCGCGATGCCGACCACCGACGCCCTGGCGATCGAGGCCATCGCCCGCATTGGCCGTTCGCTGGAGAGGGCGTGGCGGGACGGGCAGGACCTGGAGGCGCGTGCCGATATGCTGTACGGGAGCATGCTCGCGGGGATGGCCTTCTCGAACGCGCGGCTGGGCGGCGTGCACGGCATGGCTCACCCGCTGGGATACCGCTACGGCGCGCCCCACGGCGCGATCTGCGGGCTTCTCCTGCCCTACACGATGGCCTACAACGTCGCGTACGCGACGCACAAGTACGCCCAGGTTGCTCGCCTGTTGGGCGTCGACACGAACGGGATGGATGAGCGGACGGCGGCGGAGCGGGCCGTCGAGCGCGCGCGCGAGCTGGTGGTGGGAGTCGGCCTTCCGACGCGGTTGAGCACGTTTGGGGTAAGACGAGAGGACCTGGCGATGATCGCCCAGCAGTCGCTGCCCTCAAGCTCGCTCAAGCACAACCCCCGCCCTCTGGCAGCCCACGACGTGGAAGCGATCCTGAGCGCTGCCCTGTAGCCAGGGACTGTTGTAAAGTCAGCGGAGTGACACATGTGCCCCCTGATGCGAGGGGCATCGCCAAGTGCTGTTCCGCATCGGAGATGCTCCACTCCTCAGAAGCTGTCAAGGGACTCTGCAGCAGCCCCACCTGCGACTAGGCACCCACGGGGTGCAGCCAGGAGCGAAGCTCTCTCGTCTGGCGCGTGTCGAACCCGCACCACATCTCCAGTACCTCGAGTACGCTTCGCCGCTCGACCGGCTTGGCGAGAAAGCCGACAGCCCGGTCGCCTGCCGCCTGGGCCAGCAGGTCCAGGTCTGAGAGGACGGTCAGCAGGCACACCTTGAGATCGGGGTCGGAACTGTGAAGGAGGCGAAGGGTCTCCAGCCCGTTCAGAGCCGAGGTGAGCACGTCGAGAAAAACCATGTCAAACGCTTGCTGGCGAACCGCCAACAGGGCTTCCGGGCCACTTTCGACCACTACTGTGTTGACGCCTGCCTGGGTAAGAATGGAACGCATACTGGATCTCAGTACCACATCATCGCCGGCGACCAGAACTGTGCACACTGCCCCTCCTCCTGATCCGTGAGCCGCACCTACACAACTACCCAGGCTGTGTGGGTGCCGGGAGCGCTTGTTTACGCTCGACCGGCCCAAGCCTGGTTGGGGAATCCCCTCCAGTCCAAGGTACGACTGTACATGCCATTATACTCTACTTATGGAAAGTTGCAAAATCACAATTTGCACAGTATGGCCACAGAATTGCAGTCATTTGGTCATCTTTTGGGGGGTTTTGTCACCAACCACTTACCGCAGCGGATGTCCCCGCTGTGAGCAGAGGAGAAGATAGCCGATGATGTCGATGGACAAGTCCATCTACAAGATCGATCACACGAGCATCGTGCCCCTGTACCAGCAGATCAAGGAGAACCTTCGAGAGACGATCGAGTCCGAAGCGCTTAGCCCCGAAGATCCGCTCCCGTCGGAGCGCGAGTTGAGCAGGATCTACGAGGTCAACCGGATGACAGTGCGACGGGCGATCGGCAGCCTGATCCAGGAAGGACTTCTCCAACACGTGGAGGGCATCGGCGTGTTCCTCGCCCGGCCCAAGGTCGTGCAGGTCTTTCCCACGGTGGTCGGCTTTTCGGAGCGCATGCGAGCCGGAGGACACGTCACGCTCAACCGTGTGCTCAGCCACAGCGCCGAGGTCGCCCGCCCGTCGGTAGCCCGTCGCCTGCGCATCCCCGAGGGGGCACAGGTCCTGCGCCTGGTCCGGCTGCGCATCGTGGACAACGAGCCGTTGATGATCGAGACCTCGTACGTGCCCCTGGAGCGCTTCCCCGACCTCCTGGGAGATGACTTTGCCGTCCGCTCTCTGTACGATGTGCTCTCCGGGCGCTATGGCATCCACATCCTGGAGCTGGATCAGACGCTGGAACCGGTGCTGCTCACCGACTATGAGGCAGAACTGCTCGAGAGCACGCCGGGCAGCCCGGCGATGCTGATGGAGGTGATCGCCCTCGCCGCTGAGGACGATCCCTTTGAGTTCAGCAAAGCCATCGTGCGCGGCGACAAGTGCCAGTACTACTTTCGCATGCGCTCCCCGCAGTGAGCGACGCCGTGACCGGCCAGCGTATCGCGATCAACGCCTGGTTCATCGACGCGCCAACCACCGGCAGCGGGCAGTACCTGACGCACCTGCTGTCCGAGTTCGTCGCTCATCACGCAGGAGGCCGCTACCTGCTGTGCACCCGCCCCGATCAGGCCCTGCCCCCAGAGCTGGATCCCCTGCCCTCCTGCTGCGAGCAGGCAGCATTACGCACGCCCTTTGACGGGCTGAGCGACCGCTTGAGCAAGGTCTGGTTCGAGCAGGTGTCCGTTCCCCTGGCCTGCCGCCGCTGGCAGGCCGACCTGCTCCACGTGCCCTACTGGGCTTCGCCCCTCTTTTCCCCCGTGCCCATCGTGGTCACCGTCCACGACCTGATCCCGATGCTCCTGCCCCCCTACCGCGGGGGCTGGGTCGGCGCGTGGTATGCCCGCCTGGTCCGTGCGTCGGCGCGGCGTGCGACGCGCGTGATCACCGATTCCGAAGCGTCGCGGCGTGACATCCTCCAGCACCTGCGCATCGCGCCGGAGCGCGTGGGGTCGATCTACCTGGCGGCACACCCGCGTTTCCGTCCGGTCCAGGAGAAGGAGTCGCTGGCGCACGTCCGCCATAAGTACGCGCTGCCGGACCGCTACCTGCTCTACCTGGGCGGGTTCGACGTGCGCAAGAACGTAACGGGCATCCTGCGCGCCTATGCCCAGCTCGAAGCGGGTGTGGCAGCGGATACTCACCTGGTGATCGCCGGCAGCCTGCCCGCGGAGGACAGCGATTTCTTTCCCGACCCACGGCGGGTCGCCCGCGAGCTGGGGATTGTGGAGCGGGTCCGCTTTACCGGCTGGGTAGACGAGGAGGACAAGCCGGGGCTGTACAGCGGGGCGGAGGCGTTCCTCTTCCCATCGCACTATGAGGGATTCGGGCTCCCGCCCCTGGAGGCGATGTCGTGTGGGACCCCCGTGATCGCCTCCGATCGGGGATCGCTGCCCGAGGTCGTGGGCCAGGGCGGGCTGTGCGTCGATCCAGAGGACACCGGGGCCCTGGCGCGGGCGATGGCGCAGGTGCTCAGCAGCCAAGACCTGCGCGCGCGTCTCCGCGAGGCCGCTCTGGTCCAGGCGGGCCGCTTTGGATGGGATCGAACGGCCGCGGAGACGGTGGAGGTGTACCGCCTCTGTAGGGCGGAGGCGCCGTAGGTCAGGGTTCCGCACCTGACCGGTGGAGGCGCTGTAGGTCAGGTTTCCCACAAGGTGCGGATTCCCGCGCACCTGACCGCCCCACGAGCATTGCCGTCGCCTATGGAAAGGCGACCTACCCCCGCCGTCGGAGGTCGGGTTTCAACCCTGACCGCTTCCCTACCTGACCAGCCGGGCGAGAGCAACGGATGTCCCCGCCCGGTGTTACATGTGCAACGGGTCATCGCGTTCATCACCCTATGAGGAGGGACAGCTATGCTCATGGATCGGATCATCAAGGTCTTGACGTTTCGCAGGGAAGTGTACGCCGAGGTGGAGCGGGACACAGAGTTCACCAACACGGCCTGGCTCCTGGTGGTCGTGGTCAGCCTGCTGGCCCAGATCGGCAAGTTCTCCAGCTTTGGGTTCGGGGCGTTCGGCAAGTGGCTGATCGCCGCCATCGTGGGCACGATCCTGGCTGTCCTCGGCTTTGCCGTGGGCTGCATGGTGATCAGTGCGGTAGGAAAGGCCCTGTTCCGGGCCGAGGTCTCCTTTGAGGAAATGGTCCGCACCCTGGGCCTGGCCTACGTCTGGAACATCATCGGCGTGTTCGGCATCCTCGCCGCCGTTGCTCCGGCCCTGGCCTGCGTCCTGACTCCGGTGATCATCATCGCCGCCATTGTGGGCCTGGTGTCTTGGTTGTTCGCCGCCAAGGAAGCGCTCGACCTGGACTGGGGGCCGACGGCCATCACCCTGATCATCGGGTGGATCGTCACCTTTGTGATCACCCTCATCGCCTCCCCCATCCTCGGCCTGCTTGGCCTCACCGCCGCGTAGGTCCCGCTTTCCTTGTAGGCCAGGGTTCCGTACCTGACCCGTCGGAAGACCGTCGCTTACGGAAAGGCGACCTACTTGTAGGTCACATTTCCGTACCTGACCGGCCAGAAGACCGTCGCCCATGGGTGGGCGACCTACTCTGGCCGCGGACACCGTTTCAACGCCGAGGCCCTTGGGGCAGCGAATGCCCCAAGGGCCTTTCCGTTCCCTGGCTCGTGGGTCCCACTTGCTTGTGCCAGGCTCTTCCGGTATACTGGGTTCAAGTGATTCACGTCCTTGCCTCTTGTCATGCTCGCAGCACACGCTTCGAGATAGAGTCGGATACGAGGACCGGGTCTATGTGGCGCTCAAGAGACGGTTGGAGGTGCATACCCATCCTGTCCTTGGCCTCCCTCCTCCTGTGTGCGTGCACCGTGCAGGCACCCAACAGGGCCGGCGGCGGGCTCGTGTCCCACGATCCGTCCCCCAATCAGACCCTTCAGATCAACGAGGTCCTCGCCTGCAACCGCTCAACGCTGCCAGACCCGGACTACTCGGTCTACTCTGACTGGATCGAGATCTATAACCCGGGTCTCCAGGAAGTGAACCTGCAGGGCTTTCACCTCACCGACGATCTGAACATCCCCACCAAGTGGCAGGTAGCAAAGCGCACGATCGTTCCTCCCGCCGGTTTCGCCCTCTTCTGGGCCGATAGGCGCGATGAAGGCGACCACACCTCCTTTTCCTTGAACAGGCGCGGCGAGCAAGTGGGACTGTTCAGCCCGGATGGCGTACTGCTCGATGTCGTCTCGTTCGAGTTCCAGATGCCCGACGTTTCCTTTGGCCGCCGGCCCGGCACGAGCTCAGACTGGGCCCGCTTCTATCCCCCATCGCCCAGGGCGGCCAACGGTTCGCGGGAGGTGTGGGTCAGCACCACCGCTCCCGAGCCGCGCGTCTTCCCCCAGGGAGGATTCTACACAGAGGGGCAGAAGGTCACCCTGAGCGCGCCGTCCTCCGCGGTCACAATCCACTACACCCTCGATGGATCGGTGCCGACCGGTGCTTCGCCGGTGTATACCTCCCCGATCTACGTGGCCTCAACGTCTGTTCTGCGCGCAGCGACAACCCAGCCCGGTCGCCTGCAGAGCCCGATCGCCAACCACACCTACCTGATTGATGAGGCCCTCTCCTTGCCCGTGGTATCGGTGATGACCGACCCCCAGAACTTGTGGGATGATGCGACGGGGATATACGTCGACAGAGAGGTGGAGCTGCGAAAGGGCTGGGAGCGTCCGGCACACATCCAACTCTATGAGATGGACGGAGACCTGGGGTTCAGCGTGGACGCCAGCATCCGGTTGTTTGGCCAGACGGCCATCTTCTTGCCGCAAAAGTCCCTCGCCGTTCTCATCAGAGACGCCGACGGCCTCGATTCCCTCCACTACCCGCTCTTCCCGGAAGTGCCGGCGGACGAGTTCAGATCCTTCATCTTGCGCAGTTCCAGCGACGATTGGCCCAGAACGATGTACCGCGACGCGATGGCCCAGGAGGTGCTGCAGGGAGTTCTGTCGCTCGACACACAGGGCTACAGGCCTGCGGTCATGTTCCTGAACGGAGCGTACTTTGGGATCCACAACATTCGCGAGAAATACACGGAATACCAGATCGCCCAAAAGCACGATCTGGACCCCACTCGCATCGACCTGCTGTCCCTGCACATTGGGTACGCCTCTGGAGTGGAGACCGTCGAGGTGCTGGCAGGCAGCGGGCAAGCGTACGCGGCATTGTGGGACCTGATCGCAGGTCAGGACATGCGCCTGCCAGAGAACTATGCACAGGTCCAGGCCCACGTGGACGTCGACAGCTTTATCGAGTACGTCATCGCCCAGATCTATGCGGGCAATACCAGTTGGTCCCGCAACCGCAAAGTCTGGAGAGATAGGTCCACCTCGGGGAGGTGGAGATTCCTTCTCTACGACCTGGACCGAGGGTTCGAAGACCCCGGAGTGAACCTGCTCGAAGAGTTCGCCACCTATGACCCGCTGTTCAGGGCACTACTGGTGAACCCCGAGTTCGAGGCCAGGTTTGTCCAGCGTTTCACGGATCACTTGAACGTCGCTTCTGATCCCGCTCGCGTGATCCCGATCATCGATCGCCTGCAGGCAGCGATCGCACCCGAGATGCCGCGACACATCGCCAGGTGGAAGGACGAGTGCAGCCCCCAGTGTGGCATCCCCTCGATGGAACAATGGGAGGGCGAAGTCGAGAACCTGAGAGAGTACGCCCGCCAGCGCCCGGAGATCCTCTGGCAGCACCTGGCACAGCACTTTGGATCGAGCGGAAGGGCAGCGCTCGTGGTGGACGTCTTTGAGCCGGAGGGGGGGGATGTCTGGATCAATGGTCTGCCGGTTGGGGACGGCCACGGTGCCTATACAGTTCTCAAGGACACCCCCGTCCAGTTGAAGGCGGTCCCACGCAGGGACTACCGTTTCCTCGGTTGGAGAGGGCTGGGTGAGGGCTCGGGGTCCACCTCGGTCATCTTGACCGGGGACCGGACGATCACCGCGATGTTCGCGCCAGTCGAAAGCCCGGAGAATAAGTACGCAGCCTCTCTTTCGGGAGCCGTGTTCGCCCTGTCTCTGTGTGCCAGCACGCTCTGGATCCGGCGCCGGCGCAGCTCCAGAACCGGCCGCCGGTGAACTCGGGAGTCTCAGCTCCCCGATCCCGACTACCGTACCCAGATGTCTCGATCGAGCGTCGCCGCCGCCCCGGCGAGCGCTTGCCCGTCTGGACCGAAGACAGGCAGGCGCGTTCCCGTGTCCCACTCGTACATGCCCAGGGCGATGTGAACCCTCCCGGCTGGTATGTCTGGCGGCAGCGGGACCGTGTGGGTATCGTCGATGACCTGGCCCACCGGCCACTCTGTTGTGGGGTATGTATTCCCACGAGGTTGGGCATCCCACTGGGCCACGATCTGCCCCGATGCATCCAGGACGTGCACAAAGATGGTGTACTGGATACCCAGTTTTGCGCGCGCCTGCCAGTAGAGAACCAACTCCAGGGCTCCGCCCCGTTGGAGCTCGTCCTCGCCCAGTTGGTAGCCGATCAGCCGGATCTCCGGGCCAAACCGATCGTTTAGGACTCGTATCGGGCCGGGGGTCTCCAGGCGACGGACAAATGCGCCCTCGCTCATCTCGCGCGGTGACTGGGGCGTACCATTGACGGTGACGCTGCTCCCTTTCTGGCTGAGGGCGGCCACGGAGCCATCCTCTACCCGTACGCCAGAGGCCCGGACGGTCGCCTTGCCGCCTGATACCTTTTCTCTGTACGCGCCGATGCCTGCGATCCACGCCTGGGCAATCCGCACGTTTCGCACCTCTACGTCAGACAGATCTCTGCTCACGATGGCCATCCCGACGTCCTCCGCCCGGACGACGTCGGCGGTCACTTGGCTGCTCGAGCCTGCCAGGAGCCCGCGATCGGTTATGCGCGTCAAGGAGAGCGTGCTTATCGCCACTCTGCTGCGACGCAGATCGATCGCGTTGCCGAGGATGTCGTGAAACGCGCACTCTTCGATCCGGCCGCTCGCCGAATCGCCATCCAACGCGTCGAGGGAAGCATAGCCAAACTCACTGCGCAGGAAGGTGAAATCAGAGCGCACGACGTGGACGGCGCTCTGGGCCGTTGAGCCGAGCACCCGGCAGCGATCCATCACGACGGGGGTCTCATAGAACACAAGCCCCCCGGTCGTGAACCAGCCATCCCGGCGTACCCCCGCCGTACCGCGGATGTCCACGTTGCGCAGCACGGAGGGTCCCGTTGAGTCCGTCCCGGCAACAACCAAACCGCCCCAATCCGCATCCTGGGCCACGAGGCGGATCCCGCCGCCGTCCGGCCCGAACAAAAGCAAGGGACCGGTGGTGTAGAACAGTGCCCCCGGGCCAAAGGCAAGGGTGACCGGCTTGGTGGCAAAGAGCCCCATCCCGTCCGGCAGGATCAGGTCACCCTCTACCTGCCACTTCCCCTCCTCAAGCTCCAGATAGCCGGGTCGATCGGACACGGTCAGGAAGGGATGTTGGCCCAGAACCTGTTCCAGCGAAGGCGTGTCTGGGAGCGAAGGCGGGGACCAGACCGGCGCTTCATCCACGCTGACCCGGTTGACCACCGGTTCGTCCACGCCAACCAGGCTGGCAACGACTTGCAGTGCGTCCGTGGGCCCGGGGGCCAGTTCTGCCACCGCCGTCACCGGGACGGTCAGGGTGATGTACTCGGGCACGGCACCACGTGCCGGTCGCAGGACGAGCGCCGGCAGCACTTTCCCATACAAGAGTGCCCTGTCGGCCTCCGCGATCCAGCCAGCCTCGATCTCTACCGCGCGGTCGCCATAGCGCAGCTCCCGCAGGGCAACAGGATGCGCAAGCAGATTGCCCACGTGCAGCTCGATCGCCGCCGGGTCTCCATCAGACCCCTGCTCGTCGTGGCCGAGCTGCCGGTATGCGTCGACAGCCTGGGGAGGATGGAATGCAGCCAAGAGTGCCGCCCCGCGCCTGGACAGAGCATCCCAGGGAGGCGACAGGTACGGCGGGTAGAATTCCTGGGAAAGCGCAGCGCGATAACGGTTGTACGTGGGCAGACTCACGCTTTTCATCTCGTCCAGATACTCGGGCTGCGAGATGCGCATGACTTCCTGTGCATAGGCCGTGAGGATGTCCAGGTCATCGCCCTGGCCCACGGCTGTCGGGTCCGACTCGAGCTGGGGAGCGCCGTGCCCGATCGGCTCCAGGCGACCCGTCGCCGGGCTCAGGTAGTAGCGCCCCTCTCCCCAGGCCAACTCCTGGCGTGCGCCCCACAGATCCGCGTGTGCCAGGTAGCGCCCACCCAGCTCCGCGTCAAAGACCTGAGAAGGGGCCAACTCCTGGGTCAAGAGACCGCGCAGCAGCCCCAGAACGGTCGCATAGTTCCGCTCCAGCACAGGATCGCCGGACACGGCCACAGCGCCAAAGCCATCGGCAGAGATCATCGACGGCATCGTCAAGAGAGCGATCGTAGGATCCAGCAGAGAGGGCGCATCTCGGTCCGGTTCCCTCCCCGACAGGCGGTCGTCCAGCTCGATGACCGTTCCGGGGAGACGTGCCTGTGAGGCAAAGAACTCGTCAGAAAGACTCTCCTTGAGCGCGTACACGCCCCAGTGGTCGCCGTTCACCACCACGTTGAGGTAGTCGAATCGGGGTGCCAGGATGCCCGCCCGGCGCAGTGACTCTGTGTAGAACCACCCCTCCAGGTACCCACACAGGGCAGGCGACTGCATCAGAAAGGCGCGCATCCCCGCGATCGGGTCGCCGTCCACGAGAACCTGCAGCGTCGGCTTACCCTCAACCCAGTGATCGGCTTGGTCGCCGCCCAGGCGCAGACGGACCGGGATCGCCTCGTCGCGAACCGTGATCTGGGCTTCGACCCAGTCCCTGTCTGTGGGCTGCCAGATGCCCAGATGCCGGGCGCGGTCTCGCTGCGTGGACAGGACCCTCATGCTCTCCGGGGAGAGGTCGACGTGCAGGGTCGACAGCTCGTTGGATGGGGGGCGCGATCCCCCAAACCTGTCCCGGAGGAGCGGGTTGACGACCCGATACCCCACAAGCTGATACCACAGGCCGACAATGGCCGCCAGCGTAGCTCCCAATGCAACCGCCCGCAGGAATGGCGCAGACCTAGCGTGCCATCGAGCTGACCGCTCCCGAAACCCGTAGGTCAGGTTTCCCCTACCTGACCTCGGGGAGCTTTGGTCGACCCGGGAGTCAGAGCGTGTCGAATCAGATGAACGCCGTATGCGCATGCACTAGCCGTTCCCGTTAAGAGCAAAGCTCGCGTATCTTCCCCGATGTCGTCTCTTCCAGTATAGTCGACAGAGCCTGGCAAGTCAAAGGCACGGACTCGACGCAGTAGACACGACGTAGGTCAGGTTTCCCACAAGGTGCGGATTCCCGCGCACCTGACCGTTCGGCCAGAGGTCAGAAGACCGTCGCCTATGGATGTAGAAACTCGTAGGGTTTGACCCCTATTTGCTCTTTGACAGTTTACCCCTTGCATCGGCGCCCGCCCGGAGCTAAAGACTCCGGGCTAAGAATGAAAAGCCCCTGCGGGGCTGCAGATATCGCTATGCTATATAGTGCTACCTAGCACTATAGCCTGTAGGGCTTGTCCCTTTCAGCCTGATGCGTCAGCGTCGGGCGCGGTGCGTGCAGGTTGCCCCGTACGAGCAGAGGGGTAAGTTCTTGACGAGCAAAATGGGGTATAACCCTACGAGCAACTACATGGAAAGGCGACCTACTCCTGCCATCTCAGGGCGAGCATCTCTCTCGCCGGGCTTCTGTCCCCCTTGCACGAGATGCGGCGGGGCGCATCGAGCAGCCTGATCTCGAACCCCAACCCGCGATAGAGGCGCACGACGCGCTCTGTGGCCTGGTTAGAGGCCACGACGGGGCCCGGGTGACGGGCCAGCCACTCGGCCAGGCGGACCTGGTCCTCCCACCCGAACCCTCCGGCGCTGTACGACGTGAACTCGACGTCGTACGGCGGGTCGGCATAGACAAAGGCCTCCGGATCGAGCTGCAGGTCCTCAAAGTCCCGGCTGGCGAACTGCCAGGCCGAGAGCACGGGGGCATAGTGACTGAAATCGCGCGTGTAGTGGATCGTCCGGTACCGGCCAAAGGGGACGTTGAACCGGCCCTTACGGTTAAAGCGGCACAGCCCGTTGTAGCCCGTGCGGTTGAGATAGTAGAACAGCTCCGCGGCCTCTTGGGTGTCGTCCCTTCCCTCGTCGATCAGCTCGTTGAAGCGCCTCCGGTGGCGGTAGTAGAGCGCCTTGTCATTGCACGTCTCGATGCCGGTCACCAGCCCCCGCTGGAGCCAGCGGTAAAAGTGGATCAGGTGGCGGTTGACGTCGTTCAGCAGCGCCTCGCCGGGCCTCAGTCCCAGGGCCACCGCCATCCCGCCCGCAAAGGGCTCGACCAGTGGGCGGTGCGCGTGATCGCGCCACAGGTCGCGCAGCGTGGGCACAAGCCAACGCTTCCCACCGGCCCACTTGAGCGGTGGGTTGAGATGCCTTCCGGCCGCACGCAGCACGCCCAGGCCGGGCCTGTCCGCGGCCCTTTGGGCCTCCGCTGCGCACCGATCACATCCGGTCATGTCCCGTCCTATCCCCAGTTCCTGGCGAGCGCCCTCCGACATCCCCATTGTACACCACCCGCCGGTAGCTGGCAATGTGCGCCGGTTCCCCTGGCTCCCACGCTCTGCGTGGGCGCTGGCCGCGGACCGAGGTCCCCCCGCCTGCGGGCACTTCTCAGGTTCAGCCGGCGGATTCATCCGGCGGCCCCTCGACCCCCGGATTGTCTTCCCCCCACACCTGTGGTATCATGGCCGCTCTGGAGAGCATCCGAGACTGCAGGATGGGAAAGGAACAAGAGATGAGCGAACCGACGGAGCGCGCCGCTCCCACAGCCGTGCGCTTGCGCAGCGACAGGCTGGTGGTCGACATCGCCGGGCCGGGAACTGTGTACCGGGGCACGCGCTTTGACTGGACGGGGTTCATCACCCAGGTGACCCTCGACGGGGGGCACACGTTCTGCATGCCCGAGTCGCTGCAGCTCGGGCAGGGGACCGGCGGCATCGGGCTGTGCAACGAGTTCGGGATCGACGCCCCGGTCGGCTATGATGCGGCGGGACCGGGCGAGCCCTTTCCCAAGCTGGGCATCGGCCTGCTCGTCCGCCCCGACGAGGGCCCCTACAACTTTTTCCGTGCGCACGAGATCGCGCAGCCCTTTCCCATCCACGTGGAAGCGGGGGACAGCGCGGCCCGCTACCTCGTCGAGCCGGTGGACTGCTGGGGCTACGCCGCGCGCCTGGAAAAGACGGTGACCGTGGGCGGCAACCAGCTCGAGATCGCCTACCGCCTGGAGAACGTGGGCCAGCATCCCATCGTAACCAACGAGTACTGCCACAATTTCCTGGGGATCGACGGCCAGCCGATCGGCCCCGACTACCGGCTGCGGGTCCCCTACCCGATCGCCCTGGAAGAAATGCCGCGCACAGCGCGCCGGGCGGCCCCGCCCCGGACGCGCCGGCTCGTCCCCGGGTTCCTGCTCGAGCGGATCGGGGAGCGCGCGCGGAAAAGAATGACCGAGGTCCTGGACATCCAGGGGAGCGACATCGGCCTGCGCGCCAGGCCAGAGAGGCCCTTCTACTGCCGGCTGCGTGGCTATGCCAGGAGCCAGGAGCCCCAGTGGGACCTGGCCCACGTGCCCACAGGGGTGGGCGCGCGCGAGTTCGACGACTTTAGCCCAGTGCGGGTCGCGGTGTGGGGGACGGCGCACGTGATCAGCGCCGAGGTGTTCGTCGAGATCGCCGTGCAGCCGGGCGCAGCGCAGACCTGGTCCCGCCGGTTCGAGTTCTACGCCTGATCCCGCCCTTTGGGGGCGGGAAACCCGATGATGGGTACCCGGATACCCCAAACCCTTTCATTCACCAGGAGGCAAACCCATGACCCAACCCAATCTGCTCCCTCGCAGCACCCCCGAGGCACAGGGCATCGCGTCCTCCGCTCTGCTGGCCTTCGTAGAGGCCGCCGACAGGCAGATCCGCGACCTGCACGGCCTGATCCTCCTGCGTCACGGGCACCGGGTGGCCCAGGGCTGGTGGTCGCCGTACGGCCCGGAGCACCCGCACATGCTCTTTTCGCTGAGCAAGAGCTTTACCTCGACCGCTGTTGGCCTGGCCGTGGCCGAAGGGCGCTTTTCGGTGGACGACCCGGTGCTGTCCTTCTTTCCGGAGGATGCCCCGGCGGAGGTCAGCGACCACCTGGCCGCGATGCGCGTGCGCCACCTCCTGTCCATGGTCACCGGGCACGCCGAGGACACGACAGGGCCGATGACCGAGTGCGAGGACGGCAACTGGGTCAGGGGCTTTCTCGCCCGTCCGGTGGAGCACGAGCCGGGCACCCACTTTCTCTACAACACCGGCGCTTCCTACGTGCTCTCGGCGATCGTGCAAAAGCTGACCGGCATGACGGTCCTCGACTACCTGGGGCCGCGCCTCTTTGCGCCGCTGGGCATCGAGGACGCAGAGTGGGGGACCTGCCCGCGGGGGATCAACCTCGGCGGGTTCGGTCTGAGCGTCAAGACCGAGGACGTCGCGCGCTTTGGCCAGATGGTCCTGCAGAAGGGCCTGTGGCAGGGCCAGCGCATCCTGCCGGCAGCGTGGGTAGAGGAGGCCACCGCGCGCCAGGTGTCCAACGCCCCCAACGAGAACCCGGACTGGGAGCAGGGCTACGGCTACCAGTTCTGGCGCTGCCGGCACGGGGCATACCGCGGCGACGGAGCGTTCGGCCAGTTCTGCCTGGTCATGCCCGAGCAGGACGCCGTGCTGGCCATCACCGCCGGGGTGGGGAACATGCAGGCTGTGCTCGACCTGGTCTGGGCGCACCTGCTTCCGGCGATGGGGCCTGCCCCCCTGCCCGAGAACGCCGCGGCACACGAAGCACTGGAGCGCAAGCTCGCGGCCCTCTCCATCCCTCCGCAGGAGGGCGAGCCCACCTCCGACCTGACAGGGCAGGTATCGGGCGTCACCTATCGCTTCCCGCAGGGGGAGAACGAGGGAAGCCTGCAGGCGATCTCCCTCGACCTGACCGGGGAGGACGCCGCCCTCACCCTCTGCGACGAGCGCGGCGAACATCACATCTCGGTCGGCAGCGGCGACTGGGTCCTGGGGACGACGGCCTTTGATGCCGCAATCTCGCGGTCCGCGCCGGCGGCGGTGCAGCGCCCCGTAGGGGCGAGCGGCGCCTGGACCGCAGGGGACACCTATGCCGTCCGGCTCTGCTTCTACGGGACGCCCTTTTGCCCAACGATCGCCCTGCGCTTCAGCGGGGACAAGGTGACGTACGGCTTCAAGATCAACGTCGCCTTTGGCCCCCTGGAGCGGCCGGAGCTGGT
>JADHXD010000004.1 GCA_016783145.1 Anaerolineae bacterium | reverse complement strand
GCCATCCAAGATCATCGCCATCGGCTTGAACTACATGGACCACTGCCGCGAACAGGGCCACGAGCCGCCCAAGTCGCCGGTGATCTTTGCCAAGTTCTCTTCTGCCGTCATCGGGCCGGGTGCGACCATCCGCTGGGACCCGGCGCTCACGGGCCAGATCGACTATGAGGTCGAGCTGGCGGTGGTCATTGGCAGACCGACGCGGCGGGTCTCTCGGGCCGAGGCCCTGGACGCCGTAGCCGGGTATACGATCTGCAACGACGTGAGCGCTCGCGATCTGCAGTTCGGTGATGGGCAGTGGGTGCGGGGCAAGTCCCTGGACACGTTCTGCCCGATGGGACCCTGGCTGGTCACCCGCGATGAGGTCCCCGATCCGCAAGACCTGGCCATTCGATGTACCCTCAACGGGGAGGTGATGCAGGATTCGACGACGGCGGAGATGATCTTTGGCGTGGCCGAGCTGATCGAGTTCAGCAGCCGCGCTTTCACGCTGCTGCCCGGAGACGTGATCATCACCGGGACCCCACACGGTGTGGGCGTCTTTCGCGATCCTCCCGTCTTTTTGAAGGACGGCGATGAGGTGGCGGTCGAGATCGAGGGCATGGGCCGGCTGTCCAATCCGTGTGTCGAGGACGCTTGAGGGAGCGACGGTCCCAGGGGATCAACTCAGGCCATCGACCGTGAGGAAGGGTGGGATGCGAATAGACCTGACGGGGAAGAATGCCCTGGTGACCGGAGGTGCCTCCGGGATCGGGCGGGAGTGTGCCTGGGTGCTCGCCCGGGCCGGCGCGCGCATCGCGGTGGTGGACATCAACCTGGAGGGCGCGCAGCAGACGGTGCATGCTGCCGGCGGGGGAGTGGCCCTGCGCTGCGACCTTGGAGATCCTGAACAAGTCCCAACGATGCGAGACCGGGTCGTTTCAGAGATGGGGGGGGTGGATATCCTGATCAACTGCGCGGGCATCATCTCCTACAAGCGGGGCATCGGGGCTGTCTCCACCGAGGAGTGGGACCTCGTCCTCGACGTCAATCTCCGGGGCACGTATCTCGTCTGCCGCGAGTTCATCGAGGGGATGAAGCAGCGGCAGGGGGGAAAGATCGTCAATTTCTCGTCGCTCGCCGCGCGGGTCGGAGGGATCGACGCCGGCATCCACTATGCGGCCTCCAAGGCGGGGCTGATCGGCTTTACGCGGACCCTGGCCAAGGAGGGCGGTCCCTATGGGATCAATGTGAACGCCGTCGCCCCAGGGATCATCGCCACCGAGCCCGTTCTGCAGCAGATCGGAGGCCGGGAAGACGCGTACGCCGCCCAGATCCCGCTCAGGAGGCTCGGGCAGCCCCAGGACGTGGCGAACGTCGTGCTGTTCCTGGCTTCCCCGCTCTCGGACTATATCACCGGCGCTGTCCTGGACATCAACGGTGGTATGTATATGGGGTAGGGCGACCATGAAGCGGTCGACTTGGAGGGGTGATGCGATGGTGAACAAGTCCGCACGCACCGAACACGAGGGAACGCATCGGATCCCTGCGCCCAGGCTCTCTGCGTTCGTGGTGGACGTATTGGCCGCCGTGGGCGTCCCGCGCGAGGATGCGACCATCGTTGCCGACTGCCTGCTCGCGGCCAACCTCTCGGGCATCGATTCTCACGGCGTCGTTCGCCTGGCTCACTACATCACCCGGCTGGAGAACGGCACCATCAAGGCCCGCCCGGACCTCCGCTACGAGGCCCGAGGCCCTTCGATGGGGATCGTGGAGGGCGGCGACGGCCTGGGCCACGTGGTGACTTACTATGCCTGCACCAGGGCGATGGAGCTTGCCAGGGAGAGTGGGTGCGGGGTGGTCGTGGTCCGCAATTCGAGCCACTTTGGCATGACCGGCTTTTACATCCGGCGCATCGTCTCTGAAGGCTATGCCGGGATCATGATGACGGCGACCGACGCCTTTCTCATCCCCTTTGGCTCGCGGAAGCCCTTCTTTGGCACGAACCCGATCGCCATCGGCTTTCCCACAGACGGCATTCCCGTGATCCTGGATATGGCGACGACCTCGATTCCCTACGGCAAGATCGCCATCGCTCAGACGGAGGGAACCCCGATCCCGCCCGACTGGGGGTTCGATGAGGAGGGCAATCCGACCACGGACCCAAACCGGATCGCCGGGATGCACCCCATCGCCGGCCCAAAGGGAAGCGGCCTGGCGATGATCATCGACATCTTTTGCAGCGTGCTCGCCGGGCTGCCCTGGGGGCCGCACATCAACGCCATGTATGGCGAGCTGGACGCGCGGAGAGAGCTGGGTCACTTTATCACGGTGCTGGACATCAGCCGGCTGATGCCCCTGGAGGTGTTCAAGCACCGCCTGGGCCAGATGCTGCGCGAGTTCAATGCCCTGCCTCCTGCAGAGGGATTCGAGCGGGTGTACTACCCCGGGCAGATCGAGGGAGAGCGGCGTCAGCAGCGGAGCGTGGAGGGAATCCCCATCGATCCCGGGCTCTACGGGGAACTGGAGGATCTGGGCAGCAAGTACGATGTGCCGCTTCCCGGCTGAGAGAGATAGGGAAAGCGTCTCGCAGGCCGGCGGCGAGGAGTCCTGATCTCGGAGGACCTGGAGGGAGTATGTTCACGAGAGCAGACCACGTGGCGATGAGCGTCCGCGATATGGAGCACGTGATCGCGTTCTACCGCGATGTCATCGGCATGAGGGTGGTGTTCGATCGCACGTTCGACGAGCCGATGGCCAGGTTGATCGGCGTAGAAGGCACGGTGGTGCGCATCGTGCACACCGTCTGATAGCAGAGCGCCGTCCGTTGGAGGGTGAATCTGGCTCTCGACTACCGTGCCATCTGTCCGCAGTTTCCGTCCGCGGGTCACTTCGAGGCGATGGGCCAGCCCGACAGTGTGCACTGGCAACTGCTGAAGCGTCTGTGGTTGCAGCAGATTCGCCCACTTGATCAGCGTGTTGTCATCGGGCACCGATTCCAGGTACACCCGACAGATCTGGCGTAGGGCGATGCTATCGGCCACAAACGACTCGGTCTGGTCTAGCTCCACTCATACAGGTGCTTGACCACCAGCATACGCAGGAGTCGAATGACGCCCAGGCGTCCTGGTCTGCGGCCGTCGACGGGTAAGGTCTGCCTTGATCGCCTGGAAAAGAGCGTCATCGTCTAGCAATCGATCGATTCCATCCAGAACCGCATCTCGCTTCAGTGGAACGAGTGTGAACAGATTAGCAGGTTCGTGCTTTTCAACGAACAGTCTTGGCTCCGGTAGTCTATGGTTGGGTTTGGTCGCTGCCATATTCTACCGGATGCCGCTATCTCGCACCAGAAACTACTCTAGTCCAAGGGGGAAAACCTGACGAGTCCCAACGAGGTCGTAACCAGCCTTTGAACTCGTTACGATTCGCAGAGCACGTGATCGAGCTGGTGACGAGGTGGTTACGACCTGGTTACGAAAATCGTGGCCGCCGTCGGACCCTCTATACTGCCATCACCCAGCCCCACCGTTCTAGTTCGTTTTCACCAATCGGCCTTTCGCAGTAGAAGGTGGGAAGGAGGCACCAGGGATGCGAATAGTGAACTGGAGTGCCCCCGTATCTAGGGCTAGGCGGGGATAGGTGCGTGGTTGACGCCCTGGTGGCGGGGTGAACAGGGCGAGGGAAGCGGAGCGCAAGGGAGCAGATGAGGAGGAATCAGGAGCCGGGCATCTGGCAGGGGCAAGGGGCCACGCAGATTGGGCACTGCGAGGCGGGCGTGCACAAGATGCCGAGAGGTGCGTCAGCCGGACTGAGCGCAGGCGACTGTCGTTGCCTCCCGTACCAGACGGCCCAAGGTAGTCAGGTTCAACCAGGCATTGGCCAGTGCCACAAAGGCTCTCCCCTGTGGCTGGTCATAAACGGGCAAGTGTCTGAGGCCCCAGGATTCCACGTCTGAATTGCATTCCTCAGAAGCATCGTGTGCTTGGTGGTACAGATGCTTCCAGGAGGCTGAGCCGACGGGGACATCACGTACGAGGCGAGTGGAGCCACCCTGGAAGGTCTCACCGGCGCTGAGGATCTTGCCACAAGGATGTTGCTTCTGGTACGGACATTCCTTTGGGGGACAAGAGAGCTCACCCGACTGGACAACGGATTGACTCCCCTGGAGACAGGCCTGGCTGCAAAACTATTTGTGGCGTCGCCGATCCGCGTCAAAGCCATTGGCGGTGAGGGCATAGCCAAAGGCGTAGATCCGTCGTCCCTTGTCGTCGTAGCCGCGCACAGTCCGGTGTGCTTTGTTCCGGTCACTGGGATCGGGCCCGCAAATCCACGATACGTTTGGCGTCCAGCAGAAAGGTGGCGTGTAAGTAGGGATAGTATCCCAGATCTGGATCTCCGGCAACGGCTCCGATGACCAAGTCAGGGTAGAGCAGCGGAGTCTGTAGCAGGAAGGCAGTGCCGGAGTTCTCTTCTCGTCCGTTGGCCGACAGAAAGTCATCCAAGAGGACCACGCTGAAGCGATATCTTGGGTCGGCAAGTTGCAGGACCGGACTCTTCTGAGCTTGCCCTTGTCCTGTGCGGGACATGGACGTGGGTCTTGTGCAGGGAGTGGCTGATAGCAGCTGTTCTGCACAGACGTACAGCGCATGCGAGAAGCTGCATCGTGGATCGTACCGTCCGTACAGACCTGCGCTTCTTGCCAAGCTTGCGGGTTGAGCAGATGGGCCTTGCGGAGTAACTGAACTGTACTGACGACGATGTAGTTCAGGCGCTGGATGGCGATCAGGACTGCTCGCTCGTCGCCCACGTGCACGCTGATCGTATCGTCGTGAGCCGCCGAGTTGCGACCGATGGTGGTGAAAAGCTAGCGCACACCGCCCTCTGTGGGAAAGTCGTTGTTTCGGAAGCCAGAGGATGCGGCATGATCTGCAAAACGTAGGGCTCGGATGTTGCGCAATATCTCGGCCCGTGTCCAGCCTCGGGCGACTTGATCTCCCTTTCTGTTTATGGTAGAATGACGCAAGCGCAAGACCTGAACCCGTCTGCCCGGAGTGTTGATAATGCACCGTCGTAAGGTCTCTCTGTTGATTAGGCGCCCTTTCTGGTGGCTGATGGTACTTGGCTTTTCTTATCACACATCGGTTGGAATTGTCGTCAGTTTGCAGCATCAGCAATGGGTGTGGCGTTCGTCTTCGGAGCAAGGAGAAAGACGGCATAAACAAGCCACCCAGTACGAATTCCTGTCCTTTGCTGATGCGCACATCCATGACACTGCTGCTGTCCTGTATGTAACTCCTGACTCACAGGCCAGCATATGGACGTACTATCAGCTCAGTTACAAGCTATATCCAGCCCCGGTCTGGTGGATCACGCCGGCTAAACGAACTTCGCCAGTCGATTGGTGGCTCGAATCCGCGCTCACTACCCAGGCGTTGACCGAACTGGCTGCTCGAAAGGGCGCCCGGTACCTAATATTGGATGGGGTAAACGTGTCCTCAGACCTGCGTTTCTGCGCGCTGTTTGAGTTCGATGCGGAGCGCTCCATAGTGGTGTTCCCTTGAGAGGAGTCTACCATGATGCTGATCGCGCTCCAGCTAGGCGCAAGCCTGGCTGGAGTTTTGAGTATGGGGCACGTAGCAGCCAGACTGTTGCGCATAGTACAGCGCCGTCCTTGGTACGAGAAGGCAGCCCAGTCCTTCCTGCTTGGAACGGGTGCCATTTCCCTGCTTGTCTTCTACGTCTCGCTGCTGGACAGCCGGCTAGCTTTGCGGACTACGTTTTTCGTTGTTTTCTTGAGCCTGCTTTACGTTCTTGGCAACGCAACGTACCAGGCTATCACACATTGGGCAGGCCATAGGGCGGACCAGGAACAAGGGAAGCGTTGGTTGCCAGGCCTTACCTCTTCGTGGTTGCCTCCTCTCCTGTTGCTCATTCTGTCGTCTCAAATCGCGAGCCTAGCTCTCGCTGCCTTACAGACCGACCTGGGATGGGATGGACTGGCCATCTGGGGGATCAAGGCCAAGGCCTTTTCACTGGAAGGGGGCGTTTCTCGCTCGCATATCGACGATCTCTCCAGGATGTGGTCCCACTTAGGTTATCCACTCCTGGTTCCCTTGTCTGAGGCGTGGGTATACTTGCTCTTGGGAGAGGTGGACGAGCAGTGGGTCAAGGTGTTGTTTGTAGGCTTCGCTGTATCTCTGATGGTGCTGTTTTATTGCGCCGTGCAGCGTAGGCACTCTGTGCCGTATGGCCTGACATCTACGATCTTGCTGGCGATGACTCCCACCCTGATTATGTATTCCTCATCTGGCTATGCCGACGTGCCTCTGAGTGCCCTTGCGCTGGGGACCTCCGTCGGCGTGTACTTTTGGATACAGGGACATCGTCTTGACGATCTGAGATCGGCCGCCGTGTTATCCGCCCTGGGAATGTGGTGCAAGCGCGAAGGAGTGGTCCTCTGGCTGGTAAATCTGTGCGCTGTTTCAGTACTCGCACTCACCAGCCGCGATCAGACTTGGAGATGCCGGGTCAAGGCCGTCCTTACCTACTTGCTGCCTGGCGCGATGATTCTACCGTGGTTCCTGTACCTCTCTCTGAGAGATGTTCCCGACAATGATTTCGCGTCCGTTACGATGCAAGCTTTCCTAACCAACGCACACCGATTCCCCGTCCTTTGCAGGATGTTGCTCGCTGAATTGACCTCTACCCGCTGGGGTGCGTTGTGGATTCTATACTTACTGTCTGTCTTGTTTCCCTCTCCGAAACGGATCTCGATCGGCAAGAGCTACTTGTTCATTGTAGTGGGTGTCTACATATGGCTGATCACGGGCAGCTTTGTTTTCTCAATCTGGCCGTCATACATCCTGCACGTAGAGACTTCGTTGAGTCGACTGGTGCTGCACGTAGCCCCCATTGCCGCGTTCTTCATCGCCGTGCGGTTCGCCTCCCACCAGGGCTTTCGAAGCGCAAGGCAGGGAAGAGGCCAGGCAGGCGAGAAATGGACTAGAATCAATACTCATCGAATACGGGCTACCGGTTGGCGAAAGGATGTTGTTGGCTGAGGCCAATGCTGGTGCTCTGGCCTCCTCAAGCCAAAGTTGGACATTTCGAGAGGCGGGTGTAGATGCCCATTGCAATGACCAGCAATACAATCGCGACCATATGCAACTTGCGTTCGCGCACCTCTCGTGTCCCTGTTTCTTCGATGACGGCCTCGACCTTTGTCATAGGCACCACACGACCAATGGCTTCTGCCGTCAACTCACTGATGAATTAGCTTCCTGCCTCGAATTGGCGTAATCTATAGTCCATGAGGTGGCTCCTTGGTATCCTTCGGATTGGCAGTCTTGAAAGTATGCCACAGAAGCCACCTCGTTTCCTATTCGAGAAGTATTGAGTCTAGAACCTGCCTTCATGGACGCGGGGTGGCGAGGCCGTCAGGATCCTGGTCGAACTGGAGGCGTAGATGTTCACAAGGGCAGACCACGTGGCGATGAGCGTCCGCGATATGGAGCACGTGATCGCGTTCTACCGCGACGTCATCGGCATGACCGTGGTGTTCGATCGCACGTTCGATGAGCCTATGGCCAGGTTGATCGGCGTAGAGGGCACGGTGGTGCGCATCGTGCATATGAAGCTCGGCGATTCAGTGGTCGAGCTGTTCGACTACAGGCATCCGCCGGGACGCGAGCCAAGGCCAGATCCTCAGCAGAGCGACTATGGGCTCATTCACATCGGGTTCATCGTAGAGGACTTTTGGGGCACCTACCGGCACCTGCTGGATCACGGGGTCACGTTCCTGGGAGAGCCAGTAGAGATCCGGCCCGGAGTGTACGTGGCCTACTTCCATGGGGCGGAGTACGAGGTCTGCGAGATCAGAGAGATCGTCCCGCAGCGATGACGAGTTGGGCACAGCAGGGATCACGTGGAGGTGTCGGGTGACCAAGTGGATCGAGCGCAAGGCGCCGGCGGTGTGTCGCGAACTGCAGGTTGGGGAGGAGGACTTGCGGGCGATCGGGCGAGACGATTCCGTCCGCATGTTGGCGCTTCTATACCTGATCAGGGAATTTGAGACCACGGTGCTGGAACTCAAGGATGCGGACCTGATCCACGGGCCGGTGCACGCCAGCATCGGTCAAGAGGCCGTCGCGGCAGCGGTTGCTGTTGCCCTGTGCAAGTCAGATATGGTCGCCTCTACCCATCGCGCGCACGGCCACTTTCTCTCCAAGGCGTTCCTGTACTACGCCCCCGATGATTTCCAGCCCATCCGGGACCCCATCACGCCAGAGATGCAGAAGGCTGTGGACAAGACCTTGGCCGAGATCATGGGCCTGCGGGATGGGTGGTGTGGCGGGCGCGGCGGGTCGATGCACCTCTACGACGCCCAGTCAGGGAACCTGGGCAGCAACGCGATCGTCGGAGGGGGCATTCCCATCGCCACCGGCGCGGCCTGGGCGCAGGCGATCCAGGTAACGGACTCGGTCGTCGTCTCTTTCTTTGGGGATGGGGCGATCAACCAGGGCTGCTTCCACGAGGTAGCCAACATGGCCGCTCTGTGGCGCGTCCCCGTCCTCTACCTCGTCGAGAACAACCTGTATGCGGTGGGGACGTGCACGTCCGAGTCATCGTGTGTCGAGGACCTGGCGCTGAGGAGCATCGGCTACGGGTTTGACAGCGCCATCGTCGATGGCATGGACCCGGTGGCGATGTACGTCGCCGTGCGCGATGCCGTGGACGCGATGCGCCGCGAGCCCTTTCCCTTCTTGATCGAAGCCAAGACCTACCGGTACTATCATCACGGAGGTGGCCTGGTCGGGAGCGCCTTTGGCTATCGTTCCAAGGAGGAAGAGGCAGAGTGGACAGGCCGGGATCCTCTCGTGACCTTTCCCGAAAAGCTGATCCGCTCCGGCCTGCTCGAACCGGGCGAGGACGAACGCCTGCGGGAGATGGCCAGGGCGTCCGTCGCGCGCGCTCTGGCCGCGTGCACGGAGGAGAGGGACGAGCAGCGGATCATTCCTGCCTCCAAGTGGCCCTCTGCGGATTCGGCGGCTCAGGACATCCGTTGTGAGGAGGACCTCTTTGCCGGCGAAACGTTCGTAGAGGCGGAGGATTTCACCGAGCTCAAGACGGTGACCTACGTCCAGGCCGTGGCCGGAGTGATCCTGCGGAACATGGAACGGGATGAGCGGGTGGTCGTCCTGGGCGAGGAGGTGGCCAACCTCAGGGGCGGAGCGTACGCTGCGACCAGGGGCATCCCAGAAAGGATCCCGGAGCGGCTGTTCAACACCCCGATCTCGGAGACCGGGTTCGTGGGTATGGCGGGTGGGCTGGCCTCTGTGGGGCTGCGGCCTGTCGTCGA
The DNA here is from genome assembly GCA_016783145.1 of Anaerolineae bacterium. Taxonomy (GTDB): domain Bacteria; phylum Chloroflexota; class Anaerolineae; order JAFGEY01; family JAFGEY01; genus BS750m-G44. Next base: position 62,669 of record JADHXD010000004.1, on the reverse strand, counting down.
GATCATGTTCCCCGATTTCAGCCTGATGGCCTCTGACCAGTTGTTCAACCAGATCGGCAAGCTCCGGCATATGTACGGCGGTCAGGTGTGCTTTCCGGTCGTTGTCCGCACCCGGGTCGCGATCGGCTTTGGGTACGGGGGACAGCACTCGATGGACCCCAGCGCGTTTTTCGCGCTCTTTTCCGGGTGGCGGATCGTGGCTCCCTCAAACCCCTTTGACTATGTCGGCCTGTTCAACACGGCGATGCGCTTCAACGACCCTGTGCTCATCGTCGAGCACGGCATGCTGTACCCCCAAGAGGGCCAGGTGCCTGTGGACACATTGGACTACCTGGTCCAGTACGGCAAGGCCAAGGTCGTCCGCCCGGGTGTGGACGTCACCGTGCTCACCTACCTGACCGGCGTGGACCAGTGCGTGCGAGCGGCCCAAAGCCTGGAGGCTCAGGGGATCAGCGCCGAGGTGATCGATCTCCGGACCCTGGACTATACGGGCATGGATTTCGCGGCCATCGGCGAGTCGGTAAGAAAGACGGGGTGCGCCCTGATCGTCGAGCAAGGGCCGCGCAGCCTCACCCTGGGCGGGCGGATCAGCGACGAGATCCAGGAGCGGTTCTTTGACTACCTGGACTGTCCGGTGGCAAAAGTCGCCGCGCTGGACGTCCCACCCCCCGTCTCGCGGAGGCTGGAGGAAGCGGTTCTGCCCTCCCAGGAGCAGATCGAGGCAGCGATGGCGCGGGGCGGCAGGCACCTCTTCTAGTCATATCGGGCAAACGACAACAGGAGGTCGAACGCTGTGAGCATCCTCGAACGTTTTCGCATGGGGGGCAAGGTCGCCATCGTCACTGGCGGCAGTCGGGGGCTGGGGGTGGAAATGGCCAAAGCGCTGGCGGATGCTGGGGCCAACGTTGTGGTCTGCAGCCGGTCTGCGGATCAGGCGCGCGCCGCCGGCGAAGAGTTAGAGTCCGCATACGGTCCCGCGTGCAGAGGATACGGCTGCGACGTCAGCGATCCGGCGCAGGTCGAGGCGTTGGTGGGGCAGGTGATCGCCGAGTTTGGCCACATCGACGTCGTGATCAACAACGCGGGGATCAACATTCGCGGGCCGATTGAGGAGCTGTCTCTGGAGGAGTTCCTCCAGGTGCAGGCGACGAACGTGACCGGTGTGTGGCTGATGTGCCGCGCGGTTGCCGCCCATATGAAGGCCCGCCGCTACGGCCGGGTGATCAACGTGGGCTCTACGCTGTCGATCGTCTCCATTCCTGACCGCACCCCTTACGCCACGAGCAAAGGAGGAGTGCTCCAGCTTACGCGCACGCTGGCCCTGGAGTGGGCGCCCTACGGGATCACCGTCAACGCCATTCTGCCCGGTCCCTTTGGCACGGAAATGAACCGCCCGCTGATGGAGGACCGGGAAAAGTACCGTGTGTTTGCTGCCCAGGTCCCCCTGGGGAGGTGGGGTGAACCGGAAGAGATCGGCGGGTTGGCCTTGTTCCTCGCCAGTGACGCTTCCAGTTTTGTCACCGGGGCGGGCATCTCGATCGATGGCGGCTGGACGGTGCGCTGACGTGCGCCCTGCCGGATAGCCTGTCAAAGGGCAGGGAATGGCTTTTGACCTATAGGAGCGCCCAAGATCTGGCAGGCTCCCCAGGTACGCCGGGAAGGGATCCTGCAGCCCTATGAGAGGGATGATGCGAGACGCGACACTGTGTTTTCTGCTCCAGGAAGGTCCTCCGAGACAAGTCCTTCTGGGCTACAAGAAGGTTGGCTTTGGGGCGGCCAAGTACAACGGTTTTGGCGGAAAGGTACAGGCGGGCGAGACGATCGCCATGGCTGCGATCCGGGAGATGGCAGAAGAGACCGGCGTTCGGGTCCTCGAACTGGACCTCACGCAGGTCGCGCACCTGACCTTTGTCTTTCCTGAAGAACCTGACTGGAACCAGGTCGTGCACGCGTTCCTGTCCACCGTGTGGGAGGGAGAACCGGCGGAGAGCAGGGAAATGGTGCCGTCTTGGTTCCCTGTGGAGGACATTCCCTTCGACCAGATGTGGCAGGATGATGCACATTGGCTTTCTCGTGTGCTTGCCGGGGAGCGCTTGCGGGGGCACTTTACGTTCAAGGGGGACAACGAGACCATCCACGAGCTGGAGCTGGAGCCGTGGGATGGGGTGGATGGCGGACAGCCAAGAACCCATTTCCCAGTCAAAGGAGCAACGTGACCATGCAAGCAACGCGTCGATTCCTGCAGAGCCTGGGCCTGCCGCCAGGCGATCTGCACGACCTGCCCACTTCGGGCAAGCGCTTCCCCGATGGCGCCCAGTATCGGGTCGAGATCCCCAGCGTCGAGGGGCCTCGGGCCCTGGCTGCCGTGCTGGGTGAAGCCGAGGCCCGCCGTGTGCGCGTCCACCGCATCAGCCAGGGCAGCGGGATCATGCTGCTCACCGACAGCGAGATCCGCGAGATGGCCCGCTTGGGGGCAGAGGCACCGGTGGAGGTCAGCCTGTTTGTCGGTCCGCGAGCGGCGTGGGAAACAGGCTCGCAGATCCTCTCACCAGCCGGGAGAAACCTGGGCGCTCGCCACCGTGGTATGGAGCAGCTCATCTATGCGATCGAGGACATCAAGCGCGCGTGCGGCCTGGGCATCCGCAGCGTGCTGCTGGCCGACGAGGGACTGCTGTGGGTGGTAGGAAAGATGAAGGCAGCCGGAGAGCTGCCCGCCGGCCTGGTCTGCAAGATCTCTGTGCAGATGGGAGCTGCCAACCCGGCGAGCATTCGCTTGCAGGAGCAGATGGGCGCCGGCACCTACAACGTCCCCACCGACCTCGACCTCGCCAAGCTGGCGGCGATCCGGGCGGCCGTCACCATCCCGATCGACCTGTACGTCGAGGTGCCCGACAATTTCGGCGGCTTTATCCGCCATTACGAGATCGCCGAGATCGTGCGGGTCGCTGCGCCCATCTACCTCAAGTTCGGCTTGCGCAACGCACCGGACGTCTACCCCAGCGGGACGCACCTGGAGAGCACGGTGATCGCCTTGAGCCGCGAGCGCGTGCGCCGCGCAGAGATCGGCCTCGACCACTTGCGCCGCTACTACCCCGAGGCCGTCACCTCGGAGCTAGGTGCGGCAGGACTGGGCGTTCCACAGCTCTGAAGGGGCATGAAAGGTGAAAACTAGGTAACAAAGATCTTGGAAATTAACTAAAGATATGCTAACACTTGCCTGAATATTGCCATGGGCCTTGATTTGTGGTATAATAGGGCAAGCAAAAGTCCATTGGCGTCTGACAAAGGGGGGGGGAAATGTTCAGGCATGTCACATTGGGCAAGCTAAGGGTTGTTCTGGTTTCGGTCCTTCTTTCAACCACGTTTTTGATGAGCCCGAGTTGGGCGAGGGCAGTCCCCGCAGAGTTCTTCTCCGAGTATGTCGAAGGGTCCAGCAATCGCAAGGGAGATAGCGATGTCATCGCTCCCGATGTGATCATCACCGAGGTGTTCTACGACGTACTTGGCAGTGGCAGTGACGACGGCTGGGAGTGGGTGGAGCTCTACAACCGGGGCGACAGCGCGGTCGATCTCTCGTCCTGGAGCCTGGGCAACGGCGGCAGCGACTATACCCACAGCCTCGTTCCACTCTGCGGCGAGATCTTGTCTGGAACGTACTACATCGTCGGCGGTCCGTATAGCGGCGAGATCAACGGGGGACCCACCTACAGCGCCGAATACAACTTTCATCCCGACTTTCAGAACTCGGGCAGCACGGCCGGCGGCGTGGCCCTATTCAACGTCCCCGCCGACCAGGTCACACCGGGCACGGTACCTATGGACGCGGTGATCTATGGCCAGCATAACGACAACGGCCTGATCGACGAGACAGGCATGGCACCCGATCCACATGTGGTGGGCGCCGACGATGGTTTGAGCATCCAAATGGACCTGGCGGGGAATTGGTCCACCGGCTCGCCTGATCCTGCCGATCTGGGCGCGGAGCTGGTGGCGTGCGTCCCCGGAGGCCCCGAAGTCCCGATGCGGAGCATCTGCGAGATCCAGGGCTCTGGTTGGACGTCTGAGTATGTGGGAGAGCTCGTGCGTACGCAGGGCGTCGTCTATGCCGACCTGGACGAGAGGGGCAAACGGGGGTTCTACATCCAGGACGAGGACGAGGACTGTGGCGGCCACCCGGAGCCCCCAGACACATCCGACGGCATCTTTGTCTACGTCGGGTCCGGGGCGGGTGCCGTCAGTGCGGGGGACCTCGTGGAGGTGCGCGGGACAGTGGGCGAGTACTATGACGCCACTCAGATCAGCGCCAGCGGCATTACCGTGCTCTCCCGCGGCAGAGACCTCCCTGCGCCATTCGACCTGGATCCTCCTTTTGACAACGCCGAGTCGAGCCTCTACTTTGAGCGGCTTGAGGGGATGTACGTCAAGATGGACGATGCCGTCGTCGTCGGTCCAACCGATAGCTACGACGAAAGTTGGGTTGTGCGGGGGGACCTGGGCCTGGAGCGCGTCTTTCACACCGATCCAACGGGCACTGGGGTGATCGTCGGCGTGGATGACAGCGGCCTGTTCGAGATCGATCCGGAGGTCAAGGTGGGCGACCGGGTGTCGGGCTTGATCGGCGCCCTCGACTATACCTTTGGTGCGTACAAGATGCAGCTCACCGCCCGGCCAACCGTGGATGAGGCGCCCGATCCGCCCAAGTACGGCGATGCCGATGGCGACGGGGATGTGGACCTGGACGACAAGGCGTTCATCCAGCACCATCTCAACAGCAAGGTGCCTCCCGCGCCCCCCGAGGCGGACCTGAACGGTGACGGCAGGGTGACCGGACGGGACGTGGCCGCATTTGAGCACCTGTGGAACGAGCTGGCCCTCAAGCCGGCCGAGTTCACTGTCGCCACGTTCAATCTGGAGAACCTGTTTGACACGGTCAATGATCCGGGGGAGGACACGGTCCTCTCCGACGAGGACTATGCGCGCAAGCTGGACAAGCTCGCTGAAGCGATCCACGACGAGCTGCGCGAACCGACCCTGATCGGCGTGCAGGAGGTCGAGAACGCGGCTGTGCTGGAGGATCTGGCAGCCCAACCCGAGATCGAGGCAGCCTATGGCGTCTTGCTCGTCGAGGGCCCGGACAGCCGCGGGATCGACGTCGGCTTGCTCTACCAGGAGGATCGGGTCACCGTGCTGAGCGGCAAACAGCGGCAGGGATGTACTACGCGCGTTGATGGCCTGGGCCCCGATGGCAACTATGATGTGTTGGATCCGTACAACGAGGTCACCTGTGACGCGGACGGCGACGGGGAGCTCGATGGCAATCGTCTCTTCTCCCGTCCGCCGTTGGTAGTGCAGCTAGAGGTGCAAAGTGCCAGTGGGGGCAAGGGCAAGGGCCGGACTCAGGAATTGTGGGTGATCGTCAACCACTGGAAGTCCAAGACCAACGACACGCCAGACATCCAATATACTCTGCCCAGACGGATCGAACAGGCAATGTTTGTCGCCGGGTTGACGCAGGAGATCCTGGCCTCCGATCCGGGTGCTGACATTATCGTCCTGGGGGATCTGAACGACTACATGGATGCCCAACCTCTGAAGGAGTTGACCGACGCTGGCCTGGAAAACCTGCTGTCTGAGGTGGACCAAGCGGAGCGCTATACCTACGTCTACCAGGGGGTCTCGCAGGTGCTGGACCACCTGCTGATCAGCCCCGACCTGGGGAAAGAGTTCGCGGGAATCGAGGTCGTGCACATCAACGCCGACTACCCGGCCCAGTGGGGGGACGTAGTCCATACCGCCCGAGGCAGCTCTGACCACGATGCCGTCCTGGCTCGGTTCCGGATGGGCCGATAGCAGTCAGGCAGCGGCCCGCGCTGGGCCGAGACCTGAGGGCCAGGCAAACCTACGCGGCCCTTGCTGGGAGCACCAGCGAGGGCCGCGTTGTGTTGGATCCGAATTTGTGGTATCATGCGCTCTCGGTCGTCGCTATGATTCGCGTGCGACCGGGACGCACATTCGATGTTCGTCGGCGATCCGTGTTTGGATGGCGTGGCAGAGCACGGGTCGTCGGATGTAGGAGGACCGCATGTTGATCGATTCCATTATAGATGCCATTGGGGATGTTCCCCTGCTTCGATTGAGGAGCCTCTCTTCTGGCAACGTGTTTGCCAAGGCCGAATTCCTGAATCCCGGCGGAAGCATCAAGGACCGGGTTGCCAAGCAGATCATCGAGTCGGCCGAAAAAGAGGGGGTACTTGTGCCCGGCATGACCATTGTCGAGGCGACCTCTGGGAATACAGGGATCGGGCTGACTCTGGTGGGCGTGCGAAAGGGGTATCGCGTCGTCTGCATCATGCCAGCGAACGTTAGCGAGGAGCGGAAAAAGATCATCGAGGCCTTTGGAGGGGAAACGTTGTTCACCGCTGCAGAGGAGAGCCTGCCGGGCTGTCTGAAACGAATGCGGGATATGACCCAGGCAGACCCGGACGCGTACTTTGTGGCCAACCAGTTCGCGAATCCGCACAACCCCGAGATTCACTATCAGCAGACTGGCCCTGAGATCTGGCGCGATCTGGACGGCGAGATCGATATCTTTGTGGCTGGAGTGGGGAGCGGCGGTACCCTTCAGGGCATTGGTACGTTCCTGAAAGAGAAAAAGCCAGAGGTCAAGATCGTCGCGGTGGAGCCCAAGAACAGTGCTGCCCTGTTGGGGAGAGAGCCGGGGCTTCACCAGATCCAGGGCATCGGGGATGGCTTTGTCCCTGATGTGCTGGATATCCACCTCGTGGACATGGTCTTTACCGTTACCGACGAGGAGGCGATCGAAACGACGCGCGCGCTGTCCAGAAAGGAAGGACTGCTCGTGGGCACGTCGTCCGGGGCCAATGTATTTGCGGCGTTGCACGTGGACAACGGGCGTAACAGAGTGGTCACCATCCTGCCCGACCGGGCAGAGCGGTACTTTAGCACGGCTCTTCTCTGACCGGCGGTAGAACCGGGCTGTCGCGGAAAGGGGTCCGGCAGACAGCCGCCGGGCCGATGGGCGGCGCAACATGGGGCGGGTGGGGTACGTATACCCCGCCCGTTCGCTGTGGGGGGAGGACGTCGGGTCTTGCGCCTGGCCGGGGTTTCGAGTACAATTCGCTCCGTATAGAGAGGAGGCGTACGCTATGCTGCCCAAACAACGCGTGATCGCCGCGATCAACCACGAGGAGCCGGACCACGTACCGACCGGAGAAAACGCCGTCGACTATGAGCTGGTGGAGCGTATCCTGGGCCATGCGACGTTGTACAACTCTCGCTGGCGCGAGCGACAGGCTCTGTGGGATGGACGCCGCGCCGAAATCGTAGCCGACTATGGCACCGCTCACGTCGAGTTGGTGCGTGCCCTGGAGTGGGACTATGTGCGGGTGCCGGTGGTCCCACCGGATCGAGCGGTACATCGGCCGGTGATGACCGGTCCTTATTCCTGGCTGGACGAGCGGGGGCGCGAGATCCGGTACCATCCCGAGTCGGGCAACATCGCCACCCCCGTGGGGATGTCCGAGATGACCCTTGACGACCTGCCCGATCCAGAGGAGCCTGTCTCGGTGGATCCGTCCGAGCTGGAGGCCGTTCGGCACGTGGTCCGTGAGCTGGGGGATACCCACTTTATCATCGGGCGTTCTCCTGTGGATGGTACGTTTCCCTTTCAGGAAACCGTGGGGATGGAAGGTTTTCTGATCCGCATGGTTACCGATCCAGAGTTTGTCCGGTGGGCTATCGATGCCTACGTCAGTCGCTCCATCGCCTACATCGAGGCGATGCTTGACGCGGGCTGCGATGCCATCATGACGACGGATGACTACTCGAGCAACCGGGGCCCTGTGATGGGTCCGGGCCGTTTCCGGGAGTTCGTTCTGCCCGGCATCGTGCGCCAGTCCCAGGCCATCCACGCGCGTGGAGGGTACTTTATCAAGCACACCGACGGGAATGTGTGGAGCATCCTCGACGCGCTGGTCGAGGCCGGGGTCGACGGCTGGCACGGCATCCAGCCCAGCATCGGTATGGATCTGTGCACCCTCAAGGAGCGCTACGGGGACAGGCTGTGCTTCTTTGGCGGGGTCAACTGCGAAACGCTGGTCGAGGGCACCCCGGCAGAGGCCCGGGCCGAGGTGCGCTATGCGATTCAGCACGCTGCACCAGGGGGTGGGCTGGTGGTCACCACCGGAAATGTGCTGCAACCGGGCACCAAGCTGGGTAACTATCTCGCCGCACGCCAGGCCACCAGGGACTATGGCGCGTATCCGATTCGTCCCCAGGCGCTGGCATGAGCAGCGCTTGTGGAGGAGTACCGGCGAGTAGGGCGTTGGATCAAGGTGGACGGTTTTCCCTCGGCGAGCCGCTGAGATGTGGACGTCGTGGGCGGCGCGGTCTTGGCTGACCGCCCACGATCAGGTTTTGTCACGGGTTGCGTCCGCTTGGTGGATGGGGGTGGCCCGCAGCATAGAGGCAACGGGAGGCATTCATGATCACCACAGAGGAACTTGTACGGCTGCGTCGGTTGGCAGCGGAGATGCGTCTGCACATCGTTACGATGATGGGCACGCACAAGGCACACCACTTTGGTGGCTCGCTGTCGTCGACGGACATCATCACAGCGCTCTACTTTTACAAGATGCGCTATGACCCGGGCAACCCCCAGTGGGCAGAGCGAGATCGCTTCATCATGAGCAAGGGTCATTCGGTGCCCGCTCAGTATGCGGCCCTGGCTATGCTGGGCGTCATCCCGCTGGAAGAACTGCCGACATTGAAACGCCTTGGAAGCCGGCTTCAGGGCCACCCTGCGATGCAGGAGACCCCCGGCCTGGAGGGATGCACGGGCGCACTGGGCGAGGGGCTTTCATACGCCAACGGGATGGCGCTTGCAGGTCGAGTGCTTGGCCTCTCGTACAATGTCTACTGCCTGCTGGGGGATGGGGAGCTGCAGGAGGGACAGGTCTGGGAGGCCGCGATGACGGCAGCTCAGCACTGCCTGGGCAGTGTCGTGGCGATCATCGACCGGAATGGGCTAAAGGCGATGGATGAGACCGAGTGCAGCAAGCCTCTCAACCCGCTGTCGGATCGCTGGGCCAGCTTTGGTTGGGCCGTCACCGAGATCGACGGTCACGACCTGTCGGCGATCTGTCGCGCGCTGGACTGGGCAGATGAGCAGAGGGAGCAGCCGAGCATGATCATCGCCAATACGGTCAAGGGAAAGGGAGTCTCTTTTGTGGAGGGCCAGGCAGGTTTCCACAATGCTCCTATGGACGAAGAGCAATTCGAGCGAGCCGTCGATGAATTAGAGGCTGTGCTCGCACGACTGGAGGACAACTAGGATGGTGGAGATGATCCAGACGCGTTATGCGTACGGCGAGGCGCTGCTAGAGCTCGGTGCGAAGCGACAGGAGGTCGTTGTTCTCGATTCGGACCTGTACAAGTCGACGCGCACGGTCCTCTTTCGAGATGCCTTCCCTGAGCGGTTCCTGGACATCGGTATCTCTGAAGCGGACATGGTCAGCACGGCGGCGGGTATGGCTGCGACAGGGTTGATCCCATACTGCAACAGCTTTGCGATATTTATCACCGGCATCTGCTACATGCCCATTCGCATCCAGATCGCCTATCCTTCCCTGCCGGTGAAGCTGATCGGCTCCAGCGCAGGCCTGACGCAAGGGCCAGATGGGGCCAGTCACCAGTCACTGGAGGATGTGTCTATCATGCGTGGCTTGCCCAACGTGGTGGTGGTCTCGCCGGCGGATGATATGGAGACCCGCCAGGCGACCTGGGCCATCGCCGACTGGCCTGGGCCTGTCTACATGCGCCTGGGTCGCTATCCGGTGCCGCGCGTGGTGGGCAAAGGATACCAGTTCGAGATCGGCAAGGCGGCGACCCTGCGGGAAGGCGGTGACGTCGCCATCTTTGCCACCGGGCACATGGTCTGGAAAGCGCTGGACGCCGCAGACGCACTGGCAAAGATTCGGGTCGAGGCCAAGGTGGTCAACGTCTCGACGATCAAGCCGCTGGACGAGGAGGCAGTGCGGGCGGCGGCGAGCGAAGCGACACTGCTTGTGAGCATTGAGGAGCACAGCATCATCGGGGGGCTGGGCAGCGCTCTTGCCGAGGTCCTCGCCGAGAGCGCGGGCACGCCGCCTCTGCTTCGTCTCGGCGTGCGAGACGAATTCGGTGAGTCTGGACTGGCCGATGAGCTGCTCGAGAAGCATCGTCTCACCGGAGCGCTGATCGCAGAGGATGTCCTCCGCGCGCTGCGGTAAAGTCTGCTTGGCTGTGTCGGAATCAGTTCAGGGGGTCGGGGGAGGGTGGTGCACAGGCGGCTGCACGTTGGGGAGCTGTCGGCAACATAGCGGAAAAGGCGAGAAGCCCCGTAAGGGGCTTCTCTAATGAATGGATCACTATCACTTCTGATGAATGTGGTGATGATGGGCTAGATGCTGCTGATGATGTTGGAGAAGATGTTGCCGATGATCGGGCCCAGCAGAAGCAGGATAGCAATCACCACGATGGCGACCAGCACCAAGATCAGAGCATACTCGACCAGGCCCTGGCCCTCTTCACGCGGAAGGAACAACATTGTGTCTCACCTCCTTCTGTCTAAAAGATTAATAGAGGAATTGCTCAACCGCACCTCTATTCAAGACTGGTCTCATTATACCCCAGAACCAGGTTTTTTGCAAGCGTTTATGCGTGAAAGATGCGTTAAATCGGTAACCAGACGGTTACCATTTAGTGACGGAGGAAGCAGAATTCGATGCACACTGATGACAATCGTCCTATCCTGGACCTTTCCAGGGGCGCTGTTCCGCTTGAACAGGTTGCCCTGCGTCTCTCGCCGCTGGATGACGTAGCGATCGCCAAGATCGACCTCCAAGAGGGCACGATCCTCGCCCAAAGTGCCGTGGGAGCAGGCCCGGTCCAGGTGCCCGTGCGCCAACTGATCCCCAGCGGCCACAAGATCGCTCTGCAGGAACTCGCCGCCGGCGAGTCGGTGCGCCGCTATGGCCAGACCATCGGGTTTGCCAGCCGGCCCATCTTGGCGGGCGAGCACATTCACACACACAATCTGGATTTCAAGGGGTTTGCCCGGGATTACGCCTTTGGCGTGGACGTGCGCCCGGTTTCCTACGTCCCGGAGAGCCAACGGCGCACGTTCCCAGGATATCTGCGAGCGGATGGCCGGGTCGGCACTCGCAACTACATCGCCATTATCTCGACGGTGAACTGCTCCGCGCACGCCGCGCGCGAGATCGCCCGCCATTTCACGGCGGAGCGCCTGGCGCCTTACAGCAATGTGGACGGGGTGATCGCGCTGACCCATAGCTCTGGCTGCAGCCTCAAGATCGGCGGGCAGGACTATGTCTTGCTTCAGCGCACCCTGGCCGGCATGGCGCGTCATCCCAACGTGGGAGCTTATGTGCTTGTGGGCTTGGGATGTGAGGGCAATCAGATCAGTTACCTGATCGAGAACTACCGCCTGGACCAAGATCCAGTGTCACGCCCGCCTCTGGGTCTGGTGATCCAAGATCTGGGCGGTGTTCGCAAGACCGTTCAGGCCGGGATCGCCGCGGTCAAAGAGCTGCTGCCCGTGGTGAATGCCGAGCAGCGCGCGCCTCAGCCGCTGTCCGGGCTGATGGTGGCCCTGCAGTGCGGCGGCAGCGACAGTTGGTCTGGGGTGACGGCCAACCCCTCGGTGGGGCTGGCTGCTGACCGGCTCGTCGAGCAGGGAGGCACGATCGTGCTGGCCGAGACGCCCGAGATCTATGGCGCTGAGCCGATCCTCACGCGCCGTGCGATCAACGCCGAGGTCGGCCGGAAACTGATGGGGCAGGTGCGTTGGTGGGAGGAGTACACCCAGCGCCTGGGCATCGATCTCGACAACAATCCCACTCCTGGCAACAAAGCCGGAGGGTTGACCACCATCTATGAAAAATCGCTGGGCGCGGTCGCCAAGGCAGGCAGTACCCCGCTCAACGGTGTGTACGAGTATGCCGAACCGGTGGTCGCCCGAGGGTTTACCTTTATGAACGCACCGGGCAACGACTGGATCTCGGTGACGGGTCAGGTAGCTGGTGGGTGCAACCTGGTGGTGTTTACGACGGGGCGCGGGTCTGCGTTCGGCTTCAAGCCAGCCCCCACGCTCAAGGTCTGCAGCAACTCGACCACCTTTGAGCGGATGGCGGACGACATGGATCTGAACGCAGGCCGTGTATTGGAGGGAACAGACATCAACGACATGGCAGCGGAGCTATTCGAGCTGATCCTCGCTGTCGCCTCGGGACAGCCCTCCAAGAGCGAAGCGCAGGGCATCGGCGAAGCCGAGTTCTGTCCCTGGAACCTGGGAGGGGTCCTGTAGCAGCGCGGCAAGTTGCTCTCCCTTTTCAGGTATGATATACTAGCATGTCTAGCCAGGGGAACGCAGGAGGATAGATACGCAGCGAGCAGCCTCCTCTGCTAGAGCGATCCACGGGCTTTATGGGTGGGAGAGTGTCCGCAAGTTATCCAGGATCTCTACGGGCTCGAGTTTGCCAGTGGTCCCGGCTGCCGCAGGCCGTGTCGGTGCTGTTGATCGTTACCCTGCTGGTCAGCTTGGGGCTCCGCGTGGCTCGCCTTGCGGACAAGAACGTGTGGTGGGATGAAGGGCTTGCTGCCTGGGCCGCTCGCCAGTCGCTCCCCGAGATCGCTCGCTGGACCGCGGCCGACGTGCATCCTCCTCTCTATTTCTGGATGTTGCACTTTTGGCGGCTGGCAAGCGGGGACAGCGAGTTCGGCTTGCGCTTTCTGTCGGTGGTCATTGGCGTGTTGACGATAGCGGGAACCTACGGCCTCGGTCGGGAGGTGGGGGGACGAGGGGTGGGCACGCTGACCGCGCTGCTGATGGGTCTCTCTCGCTTTGATGTCTGGTGGTCGCAAGAGATGCGGATGTACGCCCTGGCTGCCTTGCTGGCAGTCTTTTCCTTCTGGGCGGCCATTCGTTTCTGGGATCGGGGGCGTCTGGCCGACGGTGCCCTGTATGTGGTGTTCACCGCTGCCGGGCTGTACACGCTCTACTTGTATGTCTCGGTGCTGGTCGTGGTCAACTTGGCCTGGCTGTGGGTCTTGTGGCGTTCCCAGAAGCGGATGCGGGCACTGGCTCAGTGGGGCGGTGCGCAGGTGGCTGTGCTGGCGTTGTTCGCTCCCTGGCTGGGCTATGCGCTGGGGCGGATCCCGACCTGGTCTTCTGCTTCGCCGGTTGCACCGGGTGTGTTCCTCGAGATCTACTGGACCGTGCTGACCACCGGGATCTCGGTAAACGTGGAAGCCTATCGCTGGCTGACCCTGCCGGTGCTCGGCATCTTCTTGGCGGGATTGGGGGCTCTATTCTGGAGGGCGCGGCGGGATTGGCGCGCCGGACGGAACGTGGGAATGCTCCTCCTGGGGCTGCTGCTGCCAGCGGGCGTGGTCTACGTGGTCTCTCTGCCTCGAGAGGCGTTCTTTTATGCGCCGCAGTTGGCGCCTCGATACCTGCTCATCTTTGCGCCGGCGTTCCACGTGCTGTGCGCTTGGGGCGTGAGCGTGTTGGCAAGGGGGCGTCTGTGGATGGCGGGCGTGGCCTTGACCGCCATCGTCGTCGGCGTCGCCTGCTATGGCCTGGGGGCGTACTATCCCGGTCGCGTGATGCGTGATGACTATCGGTCGCTGGCGACGACCCTGGATGCTTACCAACGACCGGGGGATGCGGTCATCCTCTACACCGACAAGGACTGGCCCGTCTTTGCCTACTACCATCCAGGACGCTGGTGGGGTGTGCCCCATGCGCAGCCGGTGACGTCTGCCTACGCGGCTTCCTACCTGACTCCGATATGGAGTGAGTACGAGGGCATCTGGCTGGTCGTCACTCCGTACGCTGCCGCGAACGATCCTCAAGGAGAGATCGTGGCCTGGCTGTCAGAGCGGGCAGGCCAGGTCGTCGAGCATCGGTCTGCGGACAAGGTCCTGCGCTTCTATGCCCGAACTGAGCAGCGGGCCCTGACCGCTCACTTGCCGTCGGCGGGTGCCAGGCCCTCTCGCGCTCTATCGATCGAGCTGGACCGTGCGCTGCGGCTCTCTGGTTACGATCAGCCAGTGAGCGCGTACCGGAGCGGGGATACGATCCATCTGTTCCTGTACTGGCGGGCAGAAAGCGACGATGAGAGGGCATCCGCAGGGGTAGAGGTCAGCCTGCTTGACCGCTCTGGGCAGGCCTGGAAGCGCGTGGAGATGGCCCTGCCGGGCGATCCTTCCGGCGGAAACGCCGGTTCGCAGGGGTGTGGGGGTGAGGTGTTCTGCCGCCAGCAGGTAGACCTGGCGATCCCTCCTGACGCGCCGGGTGGGACGTATGCGTTTGCCGTTCGCTCTCTGCCGCACGGCGAGATGTTCCGCTTTGGGCGTGTCTTGGTGAGAGAGTCAGGGTATGGCGCGCTTAGCGCGACGGACATCCACATCGCTCATCCTGTGCGGGCTGACTTTGGCGATGGGATACGCTTGCTGGGATACGATGCCGGGACGGAGACCCTCGAACCGGGCGGCGTGCTCCATCTCACGCTCTACTGGCAGGCCCTACAGCCGGTTGAGCGCCGCTACAAGGTCTTCACGCACGTTTTGGGACCGGTGTTCAACGCAGAGAGTGGCAGCTTTCTGTGGGGGCAGCAGGACAACGAGCCGGCAAACGGGACGCGTCCGACCTCGACGTGGCGGACGGATGAGGTCATCGTGGACGAGTATGCGATCTCGCTGCATCCACAGTCGCCAGCGGGCCGTTACACCGTCGAGATCGGGTTGTACGATCCGGCCACGGGAGAGCGCCTGGCGGTGGTGGATGAGCTGGGGCAGGCGGCTGCAGATCACCTGTTGCTTGCCAACGTGGCAGTCGAAGGGCAATAGCCAAAACGATTAAACGATTAGGAGGGATGGAATTTGAAAAAGAGATGGGTGTATCTGTTTGCGCTGAGCGCCTTGGCGATCTCGCTGGTGCTGTTGCTCCGGCCCATGCCGAGCCAGACGGTCCGCGCAACAGACAGTGAGCACAAAGTTTACTTGCCGTTTTTCGCGTGGATCCAAAGGGAAGGATTTGACGATTTCACCGACCTGGACCCCGAGTGGGATATCTTTAACCTGGCACGGCAACCTGAGCAGAAAGATGGCACGTTCCGGTACATTGACGGGAAGCTCCGGGGTGAGATCCGAGACAACGCGGTGCGTATGGTCGCCTCGCCGCCCTGGTTGACAGACGGGGACTATCGGCTAGAGGTCGATGCGCAGTACGAGTACCATCACAAGCAGAGCTGGGATGGCCTGGGGCTCGTGTTCGGCGGAAACAGCGATTTCACCGAGTACTATACGTTCATGCTTGCGTACAACCCGGAACAGCATTTCTGGGGGATCTTTCGCATCAAGGGCTTTAGGACCGAATCCATCGATCGAGACTGGTGGATAGGTTCGCCTGGGTTCGTACGCAATGAGGATGGGTGGAACCATCTTGAGGTGATCCGGGTAGGGAACAAGATCAAGCTGTACATCAACGGGGGCCGGATAAGGGACCTCGGTGAGGACTATACCGACTCGCACTACTTTGGTGCTCGCAGGGTCGGCGTGGTCATCACCTCGTACGAGATGAATTACCACAACATCAACTTTGACAATTTCAGGCTGAGTAACTACACAGACGAGGGCAACTGAGTAGACCCCAGCTCCCCATCGAGCTCGCCCCGTGCTGAGCTCGACGGGGAGGACGCAGGGCCTTCTCTCTACCCAAAGAGCCGTCTCAGCCAGGCGTCCAGCTTGGCGTGAGATCTGCCCTCCTTTAGCATGCGTTCTGCCCACTCATACACCGGGAACAGCCAGGTCGCCAATGTGCCGTACCAGGTGTTGAACACGCGGAGTGAGCTCCTGGCGTGAGGACCGCCATAGCATCGCATCCCAAGCAGGGGATCGAAACGCCACGGGTAGTTTCGGGGGCGCGGGGGAAGGTGAAAGAGGTCATCGTAGCGGTTCTCGTCGAGAATCTGGTCTCTGTGACTGAGACGGAGCAGCACCGTGTAGGATGCCTTTTGGTCAACCTGCCAGGTAAGCAGGGTCACTCGATGGGCACGCTGTGCGGGGATGTCCTCCTGGGCAGAGCCGCGCGTGACGATACTGCCCTGTTGGTCCAACACCTGCCACTCTACCAGGCAGTGGAGCAGGGGTCTGATTAGGTCGTTCACTACCCACACCGCTACTGGCCCGGCTGCCGTGTACTCGAGCATCACGTGTACGGGCTGCGAGGCCGACTGGAGGGCCTGGAGGGCGCTCCGCGGCCTCCGCTTGGCGTCGAGCACCCCGCACCCGACCTGAGGGCAAAGGTCTACCAGCATAAACTGGATATATCCGCCGCAGGGCTTGAAGCGAGTCAGTCGATACCATTCGACCTGGTACTTGATGAGGGCTGCCTGATACCTCTGCAGCTCTGGGATGTGCTCGCGGACGTGTGCTAACCGCCTGGCCAACAGAGGAAGCTCGTCCAGCGTGATCGGGTCTGGCGGAGCCTCGCAACCAAACTCGGTGACCAGCCTCCTCTGTTCTCCGTACACGTCGAGGTAGTGCCCGCCGTGCCCGCCGCCGATGTAAGCGTGCGCATCCCCGCTGTGCCTCCAGTCCTCCTCTTGCTTCCCTGAACAAAGAAACACGGGCCGTGAGGGATCGGCGTCTGTCGCCTCGCGATACAGCCTCCGGTCGGGATGCTGTGTGAGATTCCGATCCTGGAAAGGGAGCGCGGTCGGCTCGTTGTGGCAACACCAAGTGATGACCGAAGCGTGGTTCTCCAGGAGTTCGATCATCTCGTGCAGGAGGCGAACGGCTCTCTCCTCGAACTCGGGCGTAGGATCGTGAACCCAGTTCAGCTCAAAGTCCTGCCAGATGAGGATGCCGCGCCGGTCACACGCGGCGTACAGCTCGGGGGGAGCGACGTGAACGTGCAGGCGGATCAGATTGAGGCCGCACTGCTGAACGCGGTCCAGATCGGCTTCTATCTGTTCAGAGGTTAGCTGCGATAGATACAGCCCTCCCATGTAGACCGTGCCCCGCACGAAAATGGGCACCTTGTTCACCTGGTAGTGCATGGTCTCGCGGCTGCGCAGCAGTCGCACCTGGCGGATGCCCATCACCTGCTCATCCACGTCGAGCTTGCGACCGTCATCGTCGTATATCGTGCAGCGCAGCCGGTAGAGGTCGGGGCGGCCCATATCCCACGGCCACCACCAGTGCGGGTCGGGGATGCGCACCTGTTGCTCGATCGTGTGCTTCCCCGGCGGCACCTCGATCAGGTAGTTGTCGTCAGCCCGCACTCCTCCGAACGTCTCGCCGGCCAGACGGATGTGAAGCACGCCCGAAACGCTGTCGGAGCGCCTGTTGTGCACGTGGATACGCAGCGTGATCTGCGCTGAATGGTCGTATTCGTCTTCGATGACCCTGAACGGGATGCGCTCGATGGACACGTCGGCGTGCGCTTCCAGCCACACCGGGCGCCAGATGCCGATGGGATTGACGTCGGGCGGGATCAGGCCGTCGTTGTGGGCATACAGCCCCTTGACCATACCCCGGTACACCTGATCGACATACGTCAGCCCTCGGCGGCGGATGGGATCCCACGGAGCTGTGACCTTGACCACGAGCACGTTCTCGGGCTGGGCCAGCCCGGTCAGGTCGAACGAAAAGGGTGCGAAATTGCCTTCGTGCTCGCCGAGGTACTGGCCGTTGCACCACACCTCGGCATAGTAATCGACGGCCTCAAAGACCAGGCGCACGCGCTGCCCGTACGTCTCGTCTGGGCATGCAAAGCGGGTGCGATACCACCACGCAGAGTCGTTCACTGCCCGTACCTTGGCACCCCAGTAGGGATTGTCGGGGTACAGCCAGGGCTGGAGGTGAGTCGCCGGAGGGACCTCGCGCCAGTCGCTGTCGTCAAAATCAGGAACGATGTAGGGCGAGGAGGAGTTTGTGAGATCTGGCTCGTCCTTGAGCCTCCAGGGGCCGTTCAATGCCCACCGGGAGCGGAGTGGGTTCACTCTATCACTCGCAAGTGGAGTTCGTCTAGCTGCGTCTGGTCGATCTCGGACGGCGCATCGGTCATCGGATCGGTCGCACTGGCGGTCTTGGGGAAGGCGATGACCTCTTTGATGTTCGGCTCGTTGGCCAAGAGCATCACCAGCCGGTCGATGCCGGGAGCGATGCCTCCGTGCGGCGGCGTGCCGTACTCGAAGGCGTTGAGCATGTGCCCGAACCGGCGGATGGACTCTTCTGGCGAGTAGTTGAGCAGGGCGAACACTTTTTCCTGGATGTCGCGCCGATGGATACGGATGCTGCCGCTGCCCAACTCGTACCCGTTGCAGACGATGTCATAGCAGTCCGCACGCACGGCTCCTGGGTCGGTATCGAGCAGTTCGATGTGGCCGGCCTTGGGCATGGTAAAGGGGTGGTGTACCGCATCCCATCGACCGGCGTCCTCATCCCACTCGAGCAGTGGAAAGTCAACCACCCACGCAAAAGCGAGCATGTCCGGTGGGGCCAGGTCGAGACGGCGACCCATCTCGGAGCGGAGCGCTCCCAGAGCGGAAGCAACGATCTTGGCCTTGTCGGCGACAATGGCGATGAGGTCACCTGGATGGGCACCGGTGCGATCCACCAATGCCTGCATCTCCTCTGCACTAAAGAACCTGAGGATTGGGGACCTGATCTCTGTCTCTCTCAGTGCGATCGTAGCCAGCCCCTTCGCGCCGTAGGTCTTGACATAGGCCGCCAGCTCCTCGACTTGCCTGCGACTATAGTCCGCGCACCCGGGCAGCACAATGGCCTTGACCTGGCCTCCGTCTGCGATCGCGCTGTGAAAGACCGTGAACGCGCAGTGAGCAACCAGGTCGCTGAGGTCGACCAACTCGAGCCCGAACCGCAGGTCGGGCTTGTCTGTGCCATAGCGCGCTATGGCTTGATCGTAGGTCATACGCGGGAAGGGCTCGATCATCCCTCTGTGGGGCATGAGGGCGTGCACCATCTCGGTAAACAGGGACTCGATCAGGTCCAGGATGTCCTCTTGTTCGACAAAGGACAATTCCATGTCGAGCTGAGTGAACTCGGGCTGGCGATCGGCGCGCAGGTCTTCATCCCGAAAACAGCGGGCGATCTGGTAGTATTTATCAAATCCGGAAACCATCAGCAACTGCTTGAGCTGCTGGGGAGACTGGGGCAGGGCGTAGAACTGACCCGGATGCACGCGGCTGGGCACAACATAGTCGCGCGCGCCCTCTGGCGTGCTCTTGATCAGGATCGGCGTCTCGATCTCCAGGAAGCCCCGGTCATTGAGGTAGTTGCGTATGAACAGGGTGACTTCGTGGCGCAAGCGGATGTTGCGCTGCATCCGCGGCCTGCGGAGATCGAGGTAGCGATATTGCAGGCGCAGCAGTTCGCTGACCTCTGTCTCCCGGTTGATGTAAAAAGGCGGCGTCTTGGCCGGGTTCAGCACCTCCACCTCTTCGGCGACCACTTCGATCTCTCCAGTGGGAAGGTTGGGATTGACTTGCTCCAACAGACGTGCGCGCACGGTGCCCTGCAGGCGGATCACATACTCGATGCGTGTTTCGCCGGCGACTGCGTGCGCTTTGGGCTGCTGATCCGAGTCACAAACAACCTGTACCACGCCCTCGCGATCGCGTAGGTCGATAAAGATCAGGCCTCCCATATCTCGCCGGCGATTCACCCATCCGGCCAGGGTCACGGTCTGTCCTATGTGCTCGGGACGTAGTTCGCCACACTGATGCGTTTTGAGCATATTGCTCCCCTCCATAGAAGCCTAGTTTCTCCTCAAACAAGACAGCCCTCGTGCCACGTGCCCTTCGGGCACCCAAGAGGGCCGTTCCTCTTTGCTCTCTCGTCTTTCAGTACCGGGCCGACCATCGCTTGTCGCGATGACGACCTCTTTCCCACAGATCCTGGATCTCTTGGGCGTCCAGCAGCCTCTGCAGCGTCGTCGGAATAAAGGTGATCCGGCGCAGCGAGCGGCTGGGAATCGGATGCTCCAGCCGCTGCAAAGGACCGATCTCGACCTTGAAGTAGCGTTCCTGTGCGCGCGGGTGACCGGAATCCGCGGGAAGCAGTTCGGCGCGAGTCGCCAAGCGGTACGCGCGGACAGGTGCGTAAAAGACGACCCGGTGCCGGTCGCCTTCCGGAAACGCCCCGGTAAAGTAGAATGCCAGATAGTCGGCGCCCACTCGTTTCGGTGCGCGATTGACGGGTATCCGGTACCAACCCAACTCTCGGGCGATCGTGAGATCGCGCGGGTTGTTCATCACCGCTACCAACACCCGCTCGCCGCTCCCTGGATCAGTCTCCCGGAGAACCTGTGTGATGCGCGGCTCGTCCATCTCTGCTTCAGAGCGCGTCCAGGCGGACGCCGATCAAGGGCACCAGCATTTCGTGTGCCGAGAGCCCCCCATGCCGTCCTAGTACCTTGAGCTGGCGCTCCTCACGCGCCAGATAGCGATCTCTGCGTGCCAGACCGACCAGCTCCCCCAGGCGGTGGATCGTTTCCGCGTGCGTTGGCCCAGGGCCCAGCAAGCCGCTTGCCATGACCTGTTTCCTGGTCAGCATCGCGAATGATTCGGCCAGATGCGTGCGCATATAGGTTTGGGCCTGTGCCAGTGTGTCGCCTCGCGTGTGCAAGAAAGGAACGCGGGTCTCGCCCACCGGCGGGAGAGACAGCATGTCGCGCAAGGCTGGATGGTCGTCCAGGTGGATCGCGGACGCAGGTGGGGTGTCAATCCCACCGTGATCCGCTGTAATGAGCAGCAGCGTGCCCTCCCTCTGATCTGGCTTGATCTGCGAGAGAAATCCCATCTCTAGCATCCACGAGAGCCCGCGCAGCTCGTGGGTCCACGTCCGATCGCCCGGACCATACTGGTGTGTGATGCCGTCTATCGTATCCCAGTAGGTCACCAGCAGCAATTTCTCGTGCAGGTACCGCTCAATCGTGCGCTGCAGCCCAAGCCACATATCTCCGCCGGAGATGAACCCGTTGACCTCGGACACGCCCCGGTTGTGGATCCGGGACAAGATCGAGTGGGTGTATGCCTTGTTGAGGAACGCGCGTGTGGTCACACCCTCTGCGGCCAACTGCTCCGCCAGGCCGGGCACGGGTACAAACCGATCCGGCTCGATGCCCCATTCTTCCAGGGCATCGCGCTTGCGATAGGACACTGGCCAGAAAAAGAGCGTGCTGGCGGCGACAGCCAGCTCGCGCAAGTACAGTTCGTAAGCCAGGATGCCGTGTGCGGCCGGGCTGTATCCTGTCCACAGGGTCGTCAGCACATTGTTCGTCGTTGACGGAAAAGTGGACGTGAGTGGAACCCAGGATCCCGCTTCGACCAACCGGTGGAAGACAAGCCCATCGTCTCTTGCCATAGCAGCCTGGAGCTGCAGGTACCCTAGAGCGTCCACAATCACCAAGACGATGCGCTTGAGCCCTTCCCCCCAGCTCGCCCACAGACCGCGCTCCAGTGGAGGACATGCGCCAGGTAGCTCGCAGCCAAGCAGGGCCGCGATCGTTGCCGGCAGATTGGCAATGCCCAGGCCATCATAGTGGGGCATGACGAATTCGCCCGGTGGCAAGAGGGCCTGGATAGCGGGCAGGCTGCGAGTGCGTAGATAGGCTTCGATCTCGGCGGCGTTGAGCATCGCGCATTCCTGACTGTCAAGTGCTCTATTCTACACCAGTTGAAGGAGAGAGCAAATGGCCAGTCTATACTACCCGATTATACCATGGATCGGGTCTGGATAGAAAGCCGCCTCTGGCGATCTTTTTTTGACAGAACCGCCGAAAACGCGGATAATGGCAGGAGTCATAACCCAATGTGCAGCGGGATCCGATCTCGGGGAGGAGCGGCTGATGAGCATGAGCACCGTTACTGAAGGCAAGGTAAGTTGGATCAACATCGAGCATCCCTCTCATGACGATATCGAGCACCTGAGGCGCTACTACCCGTTCCATCCACTGGACCTGGAAGACTGCTTGAGCGACATCGAGCGCCCCAAGGTGGACGAATACGAGAACTACCTGTTCATCGTCATGCACTATCCTATATACGATCTGAACAAGCAGGTGAGTCGGTTCAGTGAGGTGGATGTCTTTATCGGCAGCGGCTACCTGATCACTCTCCACCACGGAGAATTGCCACCTCTTATACAATTGTTCGAAGAGTGCCAGAAAGATGAACGAGCGCGGATCAGACATATGAGCAAAGGCGCGGGACAACTGCTGTATGGCATTCTAGACCGTACCGTGGACTATGAGATGCGGATCTTGACCAAGGTTGGGGGGCGCATCGGGCAGGTGGAGGGAAGGATCTTTACCGAGGATATGCGCTACATCGTTGAGGAGATCTCGATCATCCGGCGCGATGTCATCGCCCTGCGGCGCATCATCAAGCCTCAGATCGCCGTGATCTCTAATCTGGAGCGCAAGGATAGGCCGTTTATCCGCGAGGGGATGGAAGTATACTTTGGCGACATTGTGGATGGTTTCTCACGGGCGTGGGATGAACTGGAGGATCACAGAGAGGTGATCGAAAGCCTGAGTGCTACGAGCGAATCGATCACCTCATATCGTATCAACGAGACGATGCGCGCGCTGACGGTGATTTCCGTCCTGCTGCTGCCCCTGACGCTGCTTGCGGGCATCTATGGGATGAACGTGCCCCTGCCCTTTATGAAACACCCCTATGTGTTCTGGGGCATCGTGGTCGTGATGCTGGCTACGATCGTGAGTTTGCTCTTGTTTTTCCGGCGTCGCAAGTGGGTATGAATGACAAACGGCGGTCTCGCGATCAATCCGCCTTGATCTTGGTCGCTTTCCGCGGGGCGGCTTCCTTGGGCTTGTCAACGCGATCAATGGCCGAATCAAACAGACTGCGAAAGGCCATCAAGAACTCTTTGCGAGAGGTCTTGATGTGTTGGCGGAACTCCTCAGGCATGATCCCCCGTTTTGGTCTGTGCAGCGTACTGCGGATGCCTTTTGCTCCCTCTGACAGCCAATCCGTCAAGCTGAACTCCTCAGACATTCCAGCCTCCTTCAGGACCCGTTCTGGACGCTTGTAGATCCATTTGCTCCAGTATACCACAACTTGGGCCTGCATACAAGCCCTTTTTTGGTTGACAGAATATATGCCTGTTGCGCGCCCCCGTCACTTGATGTATAATCACCTATCATCTTGACGTGGAGCATTCAATGAAACGCCTGAAGCCAATCCGCAGCTTGATCGTCGACATGGACGGTGTGCTCTACCTCGGCGACGAGCCGATGCCGGGCCTTGTCGGGTTTTTCGCTTTCCTGCGGGAGTACCGAATTCGTTTTCAGTTGGTGACGAACAACTCGTCGATCACTCCGGCGATGTACGTGGAGAAACTGGCCCGCATGGGCGTCGAGATCCAGGACAGCGATGTGCTGCCTTCTTCCATCGCCACTGCCAGTTACCTCGCCTCGCAGTATCCTCGCGGGGCGCGCGTCCACGCGATCGGCGAGGAAGGGTTGATGGTTGCCTTGCAGCAGGAAGGCTTTGTCCTTAGCCGGCGAGACCCGGTAGCCGTCGTCGTGGGTATCGACCGCGACATTACCTACGCCAAGCTGCGCGAGGCGGCCCTGCTCATTCGCTCGGGGGTGCCCTTTGTGGCAACGAATCCCGATTGCACTTTGCCCGTACCCGAGGGACAGGTGCCCGGTACAGGTGTGATCGTCGCTGCTATCACCGCCGCGACTGGTGAGGAGCCATTGTTCATCGGCAAGCCCGAGCCCTGGCTGATGGAGCAGGCCATGGCCCGAATGGGATCCGATCCGGAGAGAACCGCCGCGGTCGGCGATCGCCTAGAGACCGACATTCTCTCGGCGCGGCGAGCTGGCGTGTTCAGTATTCTCACGCTCTCCGGGGCGACAAGCCCTGCCCAACTGGCAGCCTCTGACGTACAACCGGACATCGCGCTTCAAGATATCCAGACACTTGTGGATGGTTGGAGGCGAATCCTCACCCAATGAGTGTGCTGTCGACCCCGTCGGCCAACATCATGGACCTGACGTTCCTGGAACTGCAGGCCCAACTGGCAGTCTGGAAAGAGCCGCGTTTCAGAGCACAACAGCTCTGGAAGTGGATCTATGTCCATCTGGCAGCCGACTTTGAGCAGATGAGCAATCTGCCCCGAGCGCTGCGCGATCGCCTGGCTCGCCACTATCGCCTCGACCCCTTGGTTCCGGTAGACGAGGCGATCTCTGAGGACCTGCTGACGCACAAGGTCTTGTTCCGCCTTCCGGACGGGCAAAGCGTCGAGAGTGTGATGATGGAGTACGATCGGCGTCGTACGGTGTGCGTGTCGTCGCAGGTGGGCTGCCCGGTGGGATGCGGGTTTTGCGCGACGGGACAGAGTGGCTACGTGCGGGACCTTGGGGCTGCAGAGATCATCGCTCAGCCTCTGCACTTTGCCCGAGAGCTAAAGCACCGGGATGAGGTCCTCACCAACATTGTCGTTATGGGAATGGGCGAACCTCTGATGAACTATGAAGCAGTGTGGCAGGCGGTGGAGACGTGGAATGATCATCGCGGCCTGAACGTCGGAGCGCGCAAGATCACACTCTCCACGGCAGGCTACGTCCCTGGCATTCGACGACTTTCTGCGGAAGAACTCCAGGTGGGACTGGCGGTCTCGCTGCACGCTGCAGAGGATGGTCTGCGGAACCAGTTGGTGCCGCTGAACCGCGCGTATCCCCTCTCCGAGCTGCTGACCGCCTGTCGCGAGTATACGACCCTCACAGGCCGCCGAATCACCATCGAATACGCGTTGATCGACGGGGTCAACGACTCGGTCGCCGAGGCTCTGCGCTTGGCGGATCTGCTTCGGGGTCTGTTGTGCCACGTCAACCTGATCCCACTGAATCCCACGACAGGCGGATCCTATCGCCCGTCGCCTCGGGCAAGGGTGCATGCCTTTCAGCAGGCTCTGATGGAGCGTCACATCGAAACCACGGTGCGGCTGCGCCGTGGGATAGACATCCAGGCCGGATGTGGACAGCTACGCCAGCGGCACCAGGAAGGGCAGGACGGGCATCTACCGCCAACAAGTGCTTGATTTTTTCGTCAAAGCAGTGTATCATTACAGAAGTACACTATAGAGTGACGCAAATGCTCAAGATCGCTGCTTCAATACTATCCGCTGACTTTTGCAGGTTGGGGGAGCAGATCGCTGCTGCGGAGCGCGCAGGAGCGGACTATATTCACTGTGATGTGATGGATGGGCATTTCGTGCCCAACATCACCATTGGCCCCATGATCGTGGGGGCTGTCCGCAGGGCCACATCGCTCCCCCTGGATGTTCATCTGATGATCGAAGGGCCCGAGCGGTACATCCCGCACTTTGCTCGAGCCGGGGCAAGCAGCCTGACTGTGCATGTTGAAACGTGTCCCCATCTTCACCGCACGGTTCAGCAGATCAAGGAACTTGCACTGAGCGCGGGCGTTGCGATCAATCCGGCTACGCCGCTCAATGTTCTGGAGGAGATCTTGCCTTACGTCGATGTGGTTCTCGTGATGACCGTTAACCCAGGATTTGGGGGACAGTCGTTTATCGAGACGATGTGCCGCAAGATCGAGCGGCTTGGCGAGTGGATCCGGAGAGAGAGACTTTGCATCGACCTTGAGGTGGATGGGGGGATCAACGTCCAGACAGCCGGTCGTGTCGTACGTGCCGGGGCCAATGTACTGGTCGCCGGATCGGCGATCTTTGCGCCTGAGGGCGAGTTCACCACTTCAGGGGGGATTGCCGACGCTCTTCACGGCCTGCGTCAAGCGGCTGTGGGCGAAGCAGAGCCAGGCTCTGAGCAGAGCCTGGCTGGGGGAATCAACGGGCGGTGATCTACTTGCTCTTGTTCAAGGTCCGCAGGCACTTGGTGCACACGTAGGTCTTGCGCGGACGGCCATCTCGGTTGAGCATAACCTTTTGCAGATTGGGGCGCCATTGCCGCTTGGTCTTGTGTAGGGAGTGAGGAACGTTGTTCCCAAACATAGCGGACTTGCCGCAGATCTCGCATTTTGCCATCGTAATACGTCCTTTCGTCCACCGCCCAGGACCGGATCCTGAGGGTAAAGAATGCACAATATATGCGGAACGATGGAATCGTCCCGCAGGCGATCCATATCATACCACAAGACGTGAATTTTCGCAAACGAGAGGCATCGATGAATGACGAACAAGTAAGGGGACGGATTGAGGTTCTTCCTACAGCAGTAGCAACCATCGCCAATCACGCTGTGCTCAACTCCTATGGCGTGGTCGGCATGTCGCCCAAGAACCTGGCGAACGGACTCGCAAAGGTCCTGAGGCCAGACAGCAAGCGCGGAGTCGAGGTCCACATTGATGAGGATCAGATCATCATCGATCTCTATGTCGTTATCGAGTACGGCGTGCGCATTGCTACGGTAGCGCGCAACATTATGGACAGCGTCAAATTCAGTGTGGAGAAAGCGATGGGCATTCCGATTGCCCAGGTCAATGTCCACGTACAGGGCGTGCATGTCAGCAGCCAGCAGTAGCCATAGACGCTCTGATACATACCGCGCAGGAGGCAGGGTAACTTGAACAGCAGTCCATCATCCGGAAACGCCGCCACCTTCTCGCCAGACCCCACAAAGCCGATCCTGGCCTGTGATGGACAGGGACTCAAGCGGCTGTTCAATGCTAGCTTGCAGTGGATGGAGCAGCATACGGCGGTGATCAACAGCCTGAACGTGTTTCCTGTGCCAGATGGAGATACGGGTACCAACATGTTCCTCACGCTGCAAGCGGCCTGCCAGGAGATCGCGGAACAGCCCGACAAGCAGGTGGGCATCATTGCGCAGTATGCTTCTCGAGGGGCACTGATGGGCGCAAGAGGGAATTCAGGGGTCATCTTGTCGCAGATCCTTCGAGGCATGGCACAGAGGCTGGAAGGGCAGGAAGACTTTAACACGGTCGAGTTTGCGAACGCGCTCAAGCAAGGCGCCGTCGTTGCGTACAAGGCGGTCATCAAGCCAGTGGAGGGCACGATCCTGACGGTGGTGCGCGAGTCGGGCGATGCTGCTTGTGAGGTGTCCTCGCAACTGACCGACCTGAGGGAACTGCTCGAATACGTCGTGCACGCCGCTCGAGACTCTGTCACGCGCACCCCCAGCCTGCTGCCCGTTCTGCGCGAGGCCGGCGTGGTGGATGCCGGCGGGCAGGGACTCTTTGTCATCTTTGAGGGCATGGCCCGCTACCTGCAGGGCGAGAGTATGGTGAGCGATCAGGCACTCTTTCACGGAGTCGACCTGCAGGTGGCACAAGGCGAGCAAGTATATGGTTATGACGTCCAGTACGTCCTCCACGGCACGAATCTGCAGGTAGACCAGATCAAAGCGGATATCGCGGTGATGGGAGACTGCCCGCTGATCGTGGGGGACAGTACGATGGTCAAGGTTCACATTCACACGCCCTCGCCCGGCGAACCTTTGGACTATGGCGCCAAGCTCGGATCGCTCAGCCGGGTGCTCGTGGAAAACATGCAGGAGCAGTATCAAGAGTTCATCATGGGGCAGGCCGGCCCGGCGTTGGCGGCAAGGGAAGAAGCGGAGCTCAGCATTGCGACGGTGGTCGTCTCGCCTGGTCAGGGGCTGAGCAAGCTCTTTAGGAGCCTTGGGGCGGCGGTGATCGTTTCCGGGGGACAGACGATGAACCCGAGCATTGAGCAGTTGCTCCAGGCCATCGAGGATGCGCCCGCGCAAGAAGTGATCGTACTGCCCAACAACTCGAACATCATCCTTGCTGCCCAGCAGGCCCAGGCACTCTCTGGCAAGCGGGTCCGTGTGGTCCCGACCAAGACAGTTCCTCAGGGCGTCAGTGCGCTTCTGGCCTACAACTACAGTGCCGACCTGGGCGCCAACACCAGGGCGATGGAGCGGGGTGCGGAGGAGGTGCGGACCGCCGAGATCACGACCGCGGTGAGGGATGTTCGTCTCAACAGCCTGGAGGTCAGAGAGGGAGAAATCATTGGGCTCGTTGATGGCGAGCTGGTCGTCGTGGGTCATAGCCTGGAGGAAACGGCGTTCGAGGTCTTGCTGCGCCTGGAGGCCGATGACGCTGAGATCCTGACCTTCTACTATGGGGAATCTGTGCCAGAGGAGGATGCAGAGGCCCTGGTCGAAAAGGTCGAGTCACGGTATCCAGATGCCGAGATCGAGGTTGTAGACGGCGGGCAGCCTCACTACCACTACATCATCTCCGCTGAATGACCTGTTGGGAAGGGATTCAGGATGAGCGTTCGTGTCGTGACAGATTCAACAGTGTATCTCTCACCGGACCTGGTCCGGAAGTTGGATATCACGGTGGTTCCGTTCCACCTCCGGATAGGAGATCGGAACTACCTGGACGGCGTGAACCTGGATAACGACGAGTTTCATCATCTGGTATACGAGCAGGGCCTGCAGCCCAGCACCTCATCGCCCACAGTCGAAAACTTCCGCCGTGTCTATGAGGGACTGAATCGCAAGACAAGTGAGATTATCTCCATTCACCTGGCCGAGACGTTGAGCACGACCCTCAACAACGCACAGCAGGCTGCCGGCATGCTGTTAGGTCAGTGCCATATCGAAACGGTCGACTCGAAGACGGTCTCGTTGGGATTAGGCATCCTGGTGGAGGCTGCTGCACGTGCGGCGGCGGCGGGCCGACCGCTGGACGAGATCGTTCGCCTGGTTCGGGGACTGATCTCGCAGATCTATGTCGTCTTTTTCTCGGAAAGCCTGGCCTACCTCGAAAGTGGTGGGAGGATCGGACATGCCCAGGCGCTGTTGGGTACGATTCTCGGGATCAAGCCATTCCTAACCCTGGAGGAAGGGGAAATCCTGCCAATAGAAAAGGTTCGAACGCGAGAACAGGCTCTGGAAAAGCTGGTCGAGTTTGTCGCCGAGTTTGATGCTATCAAGCAGCTTGCGATCGTCAAGGGCAAGGCCAACCTCACCGAAGAAACCGATCAGCTCATTGAGCGACTGCAGGGGGTGTTTCCCGGCCTAGAGATACCGGTCATCAGCTATGGCCCGGTATTGGCATCGCACATCGGGCCGGGGACTCTGGGCATCATCGTTCAAGAAGACTCTTAAGGGTGCCTCTCACTTGGCAGGGAGTGCTCTTGCGGCACGATGCCGCTAGAAAAACGGACATGACATCTGCTCTGGACAAACTGAGCAAAATGATTGCCCTGGAAATCGAACAGGGATATCAGAACAAGGCCGTCATCGGCGGGCTGGATCGTGTCCTGGCCTGGTGGCCTCTACAGACCCGCAGCGAGTGCACGCTGCCAAAGCAGGAAGCCATCATCACGGAAGTGATTGGGTTGATCAATGGGTATGGTGCGTTGAGCGGAAAAGATGCACGCGAGCAGTCCATCGCCGAGATACAGAAAAGGCTAGAGCTGCTTGAAGATGGAGAGGAGGCCCCTGCTTCCCCTCAGGCTGTTCCCAACTCGCCCGGGCCTGTGGCGCGTACTCTATCTTCCAATGCTCGCGTTGTGGCGGGCGATGAGACCGGAGAGAATGCAAGGCTTGGCCTTAACTCACCGACGACATCGATATCTGGAGTAGGACCCACGCAGGCCAAGCGTCTAAAGCGCCTGGGAGTGACGACGATCGGGGACTTGCTCAGCCTTTTCCCGCGCCGTCATGAGGACTATTCGCGTCTGAAGCCGATCGGCAAGCTTTCCTACGGTGAGCAGGTCACGGTCATCGGCACAATTCGCTCAACGCGACTCAAGAGGACGCGCGGCGGAGCCGCGGTCGTCAACACTGTGGTTGCCGACGGATCAGGTATGATCCAGGCCACGTGGTTCAATCAGCCCTACCTGGCCGACCAATTCAAGAGAGGCCGCCAGATCGTGCTCAGTGGCAAGGTGGACGAGTACTTGGGACGGCTGGTGATGTCGAGTCCGACGTGGGAGCCCTTGGATTCAGAGCTCGTCCACACCGGGCGACTGGTTCCCGTCTATCCCCTCACCCAAGGTCTGAATGCTCGATGGCTGCGCAAGCTCGTCAAGCGTACGGTCGACTACTGGACGAAGCGGCTTCCGGATTACATGCCGTCCCGCATACGAGATCGCCTGGACTTGATGCCCCTGGAGCAGGCGGTCGCCCAGGCGCACTTTCCAGACGACGCTCGCAGCCTGGCTCAAGCGCGAAGGCGGTTGGGCTTTGACGAGTTCTTTATCCTGCAAATCGGCGTGCTGCGGCAGCGACAGCAATGGCAGGACCAACCTGGTGTTCCCATACCGGTAGACCGCTCTGCGCTGGACGCCTTCCTGGACGGACTACCCTACCAGTTGACTGGCGCACAACAGAGGGTGCTGACCGAGATACTGGACGATCTCTCCAGCGACCGTCCGATGAGCCGCCTGCTGCAGGGCGACGTCGGATCAGGGAAAACAGTGGTTGCGGTGTCCGCAATGTACGTGGTGGCTGCCGCCGGGTACCAGGCGGTCCTGATGGCGCCGACGGAGATCCTCGCGGAACAGCATTTCAAGAGTGTTGTAAGTATGCTTGGCAGGTATGGTGTCAGCGTGTGCCTGTTGACAGGCAGCGTGCTGGATGCAGAAAAACAAGCCATCCGGGCCGATCTGGCTTCCGGGGAGATCCAGATCCTCGTCGGCACGCACGCTGTGATCCAAGAGAGCGTACGCTTCAAGAACCTGGCTCTGGCCATCGCTGACGAACAGCATCGCTTTGGCGTCCGCCAGCGGGGCGTGCTACGAGAAAAGGGATATAACCCTCACATATTGGTGATGAGCGCTACGCCGATCCCCCGTACGCTCGCTTTGACGGCCTATGGTGATCTCGATCTTTCCCTGATCGACGAAATGCCGCCAGGCCGGCAGCCGATCCAGACCCGGTGGTTTATGGACTCGGAAAGGGAGCGTGCGTACCAGTTTCTGCGCGGGCAGATCCAGAAGGGAAGGCAGGCGTACATCATCTGTCCTCTGGTGGAAGAATCGGAAAAGATCGAAGCCAAGGCGGCGGTGGAAGAGCACGAGCGCCTGCAAAAGTCCATCTACCCTCAATTGCGACTGGGTCTGCTTCATGGCCGTCTCAAGAGCGCGGAGAAGGAAAGCGCGATGCGCCAATTCAGCGAGCACGAGCTGGATATCCTGGTTTCCACCTCGGTGGTTGAGGTGGGGATTGACGTGCCCAATGCCACAGTTATGTTGATCGAAGGCGCAAACCGCTTCGGTCTCTCGCAGCTCCACCAGTTTCGGGGCCGTGTGGGACGGGGAGAGCACGAGTCTTACTGTATCTTGTTGGCAGACACGACGACGGATGTCAGCGAGGAGCGGCTGCGGGCCATCGAGGACACGCAAGATGGGTTCAAGCTGGCGGAAAAGGACCTGGAAATGCGCGGCCCCGGTGACTTTTTCGGTACCCGGCAGAGCGGCCTACCCGAGCTCAAGCTGGCGTCTCTGGGGGATACGCCGCTGTTGGAGCTGGCACGACGTGAAGCGCAGGAGCTGTACGCCATGGATCCGGAGCTGTCACATCCCGACCATCGTCTTCTGGCTCGCAAGGTAGATGACTTTTGGAGCGGTGAAGGCGACTTGAGCTAACCTGAGAGATCATCGATGGTCACTGCCGTTTATCCCGGAAGCTTTGATCCCATACACAATGGACACGTTGACATTGCTACGCGTGCAGCCAATGTCTTTGAGCGTCTGATCGTGGCTGTCTATGCACAGCCGCAAAAGAAAGTCCTGTTCACCGCGGCAGAACGGACCGAGATGGTGCGTCGTTCACTCTGTGACCTGGAGAACGTCACTGCGATCCACTATAATTGCACGACCGTGGAGCTCGTTCACACTCAGAACGCGCAGGTCATCGTCCGTGGGCTGCGTATGGCATCGGACTTTGACCTGGAGTACCAGATGGCATTGACCAACAAGGCCCTGGCTTCAGACATTGAGACATTCTGCCTGTTCACAAACCTTCACTGTGCGTTTCTGAGCTCTACTACCGTAAAAGAGATCGTCATCGCCGGTGGGGATGTTTCCAGCATGGTGCCTGCTCACGTTCAGAGGGCCCTCGAGGAGAAATGCCGATAGTGTCCTTGGTATGAGCAAGGTAGCACTTGCACCAAGAGATGAGGGGAGGTGATCGCCATCGAAATCCATCTGCTTCTAGACCGTTTGGAGGCCTTGCTGGTCGAGAGCCGCCAGATGCCGTTTACGGCCAACGTCATTGTCGATCGTGAGCGATGCTTTGACATCATCAACCAGATGCGGGTTTCCATCCCTGAAGAGGTCAGGAAATCCAAGCGCGTGTATCAAGAGCGAGATCGGATCGTTGCCCAGGCCAACGAAGAGGCGGAGCGTATCATCGCTCTGGCCCGAGAGCAGGGTGAGGAGCTGACTGCGAGCCATCACGTGACTGCGCAGGCAGAGAACAGAGTCCAGGTCGTGTTGGAGCGAGCACAGCGCGAGGCGCAAGAGGTCAAGTACGGCGCCGATGACTATGCACTCTCTGTCCTCAAGCAATTGGAGGAGCATTTGCTCGAACATCTCAAGACCGTGCAGAACGGGATCTATACGCTGGATAGCAAGAGCGAAGAGGCTTCCGAACCAGTGGCGCGGTAAACCTTTCGCTCAAACAGGATCGGCTGAGTGTGTTCAGCCACCACCAAGAACGGGCCCTCAAGACGACAAAGCGCCGGACGCCTCGGCGGAAGGGTTGTTCCTGTATCTTGAGTGGTCCGGCTTGACACAAGCGGTACTCTTGCCTATAATACACGACCATGTTGGCGGTCGCGGCTTGTTCTGCACCGCCTTGGTTGCTGTGTATCGAGAATCTTCCCTGAGGGGATCGGATAGGAGTAGGTCAAGTGGGTGCTGTACCAAAGAGTAGGATTTCCAGAAGTCGTCGGGGCCGGCGGCGCGCACACGATGCTCTCAAGCTCAGGAGCCTTGTCGAGTGTCCGCAGTGCAAAGCAAAGAAGCTGCCTCATCACGTCTGTCTCTCCTGCGGAAACTATCGAGGCGTCCAAGTTATTGATGTCTAGGCTGTACGTAGCGTTCTAGACCCCTTTCGTCGGACTTGAGGCCGTGCCGTCGTGGCAACTCAGCACGGCCCTTGTTTTCCCCCTTGATTGGCGCCGCGTCTCCGCAGAAGAAGCCAGGAAAGGGCAATCCGCTCAAGGCCGGTCGACCGCAGATCCGTGCAGGCCAGTTTTCCGCAAAGGGAGTGGGATGATACGCACTGCGTTGTGCGCTCTGTTGGGCATTCAGTACCCGATTGTCCAAGGGGGCATGGCTTGGGTTGCCGATGCCGACTTGGCTGCGGCCGTTTCGGCTTCTGGCGGACTGGGAGTGATCGGCAGTGGCAACGCGCCGCCTGACTGGGTCGCTGGACAGATCGATGCCGTGCGTGAACGGACGGACCGACCGTTCGGCGTAAACATCCCCCTTTTCTCTCCGTTTGCCGAGCAGGTCGTGGACCTGTGCATCGAGAAGCAAGTGCCCGTGGTAACGACGGGGGCAGGCAGCCCTGGCCCGTTCTTGGACCCCTTGCGGAGAGCGGGGATCAAGGTCTTTCCTCTGGTTGCCTCTGTCGCTCTGGCGCGACGACTTGCCCGTCAGGGCGTGGACGGATTGATCGTGGAAGGGCACGAGTCGGGTGGGCACGTGGGCGACGTGGCCACGATGCCTTTGATCCCGCAGGTCGTCGACGCGGTTGACGTGCCGGTCATTGCTGCCGGGGGAATCGCCGATGGCCGGGGACTGGTTGCAGCATTGGCCCTGGGGGCTGTCGGCGTACAGATGGGAACGCGCTTTATCTGTACTTCCGAGTGCACGGTGCACATCAATTACAAGGACCGGATCGTCAAGGCGGGCGATCGGGCGACCATTGTCACTGGGACTTCTCTGGGGCACCCGGTTCGCACGATCAAGAACCGCATGAGTCGTGAAATGGCCCGGATGGAACAGACGGCCCGGATCAGCGAAGAAGAGCTGATCGCGTTTGGCACGGGCAAGCTTCGCCTGGCAGCCGAAGAGGGCGACATCGAACACGGCTCGGTGATGAGTGGCCAGATCAGTGGCTTGATCGACGACATCGTTCCCGTCAAGGTGTTGATCGAGCGCATGATCACTGAAGCCCAAGAACAGATCTCAGTTCTGAGCCGACTATGCCTGTAGTGGTTCTGGTCCTTATCCAAGCCACGAGGAGTTCAAACCGGTGAACGAAAACGTACCTGGCAAGGTGACAATCGCTCCCGAGGTCCTGGTCACGATCGCTCAACTGACCGCACAGGATGTTCGCGGTGTGCGTCGAATGAGCGTAGACTGGACTCGCGGTATGAACCGCGTGTTTGGCGTCGTGCACACGGGGGATGGTGTCCAGGTTCGGGTCAAGGACAGTCGTGTGAGGGTGGATCTATACATTGTCGTCGACCACGATGTCAGCATGCTGCAGATTGGAAGACGCGTGCAGGCAGAGGTCACTCGGGCCATCGAAAAGATGGTGGGTATGGAGATCGAAGAGGTCAACGTACACGTGGAAGACGTCTGCTATCCCCCAGCCGAAGCCTAGCCTGGTCGTGTGCGCGGTGGTTGCCCTGCGCTTCTGAGGGACTGGTGGTCAAGGATGGTGTGTCGCTTACAGTGATAGCGGGACACGTGCTCAAGAACCTGATCCTAGGAGGTTTGGCGGTTGCAGGTTCGACGACAGGCACGCATTGCAGCTCTGCAGGCTCTTTTTGAAATCGACTGTGCGGATCACCCCGTTGGCTATGTGGTGCAGCAGCGTATGGAAGATCTGATGCTGCCCGCAGAAAGCCAAGCATTCGTCTTGGGGATCGTCCAGGGGGTGCTCGCCAACCAGGCGCAACTGGATGAGATGATCAGCACATACGCGCCCGAGTGGCCGATTGAGCAGATGGCGATCATTGATCGGAACATCTTGCGTATCGCGCTCTTTGAGTTTCTGATCGACCAGGGCACGCCCCCCAAAGTCGCCATCAACGAAGCTGTCGAACTGGCCAAGATGTTTGGCAGCGACAGCTCGCAGAGGTTTGTCAACGGGGTATTGGGAGCCCTGCTGAGCCAGAAGGCGCCGGCACTCAAGCGTGGGAGAAGGCGAAAACGGGTTGACACTAGCTGAGGTGTTCAAGAGATGTTAGACAATTTCGGGATGGGCGAGTTCCTCATCCTCGCGCTCTTTGCCCTTTTGTTCTTTGGCCCAGAACGCCTGCCCCAGATGGGGGCGCGTCTCGGTCGCTGGTTGTCAAGCCTCACCCAGTATTCCAAGGCCTTTATGAACCAGTGGAGCGAAGAGGCACTCGTCATCCGGGATGCAGTCGCAGAGGTCAAAGGAATCCGCGACGAGATCGTGGCTGCACAGGCCGAGATCTCTAGCTCGCTGGACACAGCGCGGCAGGACATCTCCCAGACCATTGAGGAGGCGCGGGGGACGGTAAACGAAGCAACGCCCAGTGCTCAGAAGGTACTGCGGGGAGCACAGACAGCACGCCCCGAAGCAGCGGGGGCGTCCCGGGCCACAGAGGTCGCACGTACCGCCGAAGACGCAGCGGGGACTGCCGGGGGAGAGGTGGCTGCTCTTGCCAAGACCCAGCAGATCCTGGACGACTTGGTCAGAAAGCGTTCAGGGGCCCAGGCCGCTGATCAGGGCGACACAGAACCAGAAGGGACCGGGGATGAGGATCCGGAATGGACCAGGAACATGCAGGCCGTCCAGGAGATCATGAGCCGCAGCTCTGGCCCCAAGGCGCAACCCAAGAAAGAGACCCAAGAAGCCCCAGAAGTTGTAGGGACGCCGAGCGCTCCACCAGCGGGAGAAAGCTTGTCTGAGGCGGCACAAGAGGCAGAGCCGGAAAAAGAGCAAGAGAGCGCGTTTGACCGGACCCAGCGCATCCTCGAGGACCTGCGCAAGAAGAGGAGTGGGATCGGGGAGTCGCAGCCCACGTCCGTCCCTGCTGAACACGATCCGAGCGAGCAGCCAGCATCTGTCCAAGAGGCAGAGCCGGGAAAAGAGCAAGAGAGCGCGTTTGACCGGACCCAGCGCATCCTCGAGGACCTGCGCAAGAAGAGAGACAAATCCCCCGAGGCGCAACCCACCTCCGCTGCGGCCCAGTCCGAGCAGGGCGAGGGATCGGCACAAGTCGCGATGGCCGCCGGTACCTCCCTGGGCGCGGAACCCGCGACCGACCCGGCGCAGCGGTCCACACAAGGAAAAGCCGCACGAGATGGGATCACCTACAGCGAGTTCACGCAGTTGAGCATCCAGGTCACCGTATTGAACCGAGAGATACAGGCTCTCAAGAGCGAACTTGAGATTCTCCGAAAGGACGTGCCTGCCTCGAAAGGCCCCGCAGCCACGGCACAGGTGGACCACGCGGCCACCATGTCGGCTGAAGCAAGCTCGACGGCGGTGTCTGTAGAGGAGCCCGCATGAGCGAGGTCGGTCAGATAGACAACGAAAAGCTGATGACGCTCCTTGAGCACCTCAACGAGTTCAAGGATCGTATTGTTCGCATCGCTCTCGCGATCATTGTCTGGAGCGCGGCAAGCTTTGTCCTGGCCAGCACAGTCTTGAACTGGCTGCTGCGGCCGATGCAAAAGTATGAAGGCAGCTATGAGGTCATCGCCACCAAGCCGACGACGATGATCGGGCTGTTTATGAAGATCTCGTTATTCACCGGCGCGGTCCTGGCTATGCCCTGGATCGTCCACCAGGTGCTACTCTTTATCCTGCCAGGCCTGACCAAGAGAGAAAAGAGGTCGTTGGTGTGGATCATCCCGGGCGCCACGTTCTTTTTCCTCACCGGGGTGCTCTTTGCCTACTTTGTGATGATTCCGACTGCCATACCGTTCCTGCTCGGTTTCTCGGACAGGTATTTTGGGTCAGGCATTGTCGCTCAGAAGTGGATGATAGATGAATACCTGCCTTTTGTCACCGGGCTGATTTTCTGGGTGGGGGTGAGTTTTGAGATGCCCCTGGTGATGGCGTTCATTGCCAGGCTGGGAGTGGTCACTGCCAGGCAGATGCTCCAAGTGTGGAAGTTTGCCCTCGTGGCTATCGCCATCCTGGCCGCCTTTATCACCCCGACGCCCGATCCATTCAACATGGGGCTGGTGATGGCTCCCCTGGTGACCCTGTATTTTCTGGGGATTCTGCTGGCGCGGTTGGTCCAGCCCCGGGAGACGACGGAGCAAGCGGCTCAGGAGCCAGTGGCTGCCCAGGGATAGGGACGCTTTTGCTCAACCCAAATGGCGCACACCGCCACGCTTGTGCAGGCGTGGCGGTGTGCGCTTTGCTGTCCGTCACCGTCCTGGTTACCTCCCGAACCCGCACCGCTGCTGCGGGAGAGCGGGATCTGCGGGTGCGGGAGTGACGATCAGGGGCCGTTCACTTGGCCGGTTTCTGACTCTGTGGATCCTCCCGCGATCCGCTCCGGTTGTGTTCCCTCGCCGCGGCAATGAACGCCTTGAAGAGCGGGTGGGGACGCGTCGGACGCGAGGTGAACTCGGGATGAAACTGGCATCCCAACATCCACGGGTGGTCGTCCATCTCGGCGATCTCGACCAGTCTCCGGTCGGGGGATAGACCGGAAAAGACCATTCCTTGGCGAGCCAAGATGTCTCGGTAGGCGTTGTTGAGCTCAAAGCGATGGCGATGTCGCTCCTGGACCCTCTCTACACCATACGCCTCTGCGGCCAGGGTCCCGGGCGTCATACAGCAGGGATAGAGGCCAAGACGCATCGTCCCTCCCATATTGACTACAGCCTGCTGATCGGGCATCAAGTCGATGACTGGATGCCGGACGTGCGGATCGAACTCGGCCGAGTTGACTTCATCCGACTGCAGCGCGTGCCTGGCGAGTTCGATCACCATCACCTGCATGCCCAGGCACAGCCCGAGGTACGGGATCTTGTGTTCGCGGGCATATCGCGCGGCGACGATCTTGCCCTCAATGCCTCGATAGCCGAAACCGCCGGGGACCACGATGCCGTCCACCTCTGCGAGCGCCTCGATGTTACGTCCCTTTTCCAGGTCTTCAGAATTGATCCAGTGGATATCGATCGCTGCATCGTTGGCGATCCCGGCGTGATAGAGCGATTCCTTGACACTCATGTAGGCATCTTTGAGCTGGACGTACTTGCCCACCAGCCCGATCCGGACTGTATGTTGGGGATCCGCGATCTTGGCCACCAGCTCACGCCAGTCGTTCAGGTCTGACCCGTGATCCGGCAGGCCCAGACGCTCGACCAGAAACGCGTCCAGGCCAGCGTCGGCCAGGATGAGAGGGACCTTGTAGATGTTGTCCACCGTGATCAAGGGCACAACGGCCTGCTTGTCTACGTCGCAGAACAGGGCGATTTTCTCCTTGATGTCGTCGTCCACAGGATAGTCCGAACGACAGACGATCACGTCTGGCTGGATGCCGATGGCGCGCAGCTCCTTTACGCTGTGCTGGGTGGGTTTGGTCTTGAGTTCACCCGTAGCCGAGATGTAGGGCAAGAGAGTGAGGTGGATGTAGACCGTGTTCTCGCGCCCCACGTCCTTGCGCATCTGGCGGATCGCTTCCAGGAAAGGCAGGCTCTCGATGTCGCCGACCGTCCCTCCGATCTCGACGATGACCACGTCCACCTCGTCGCGCGCTAGCTGGGCAATGCGGTACTTGATCTCGTTCGTGATATGCGGGATAACCTGGATGGTCCGCCCCAGATAGTCCCCCCTTCGCTCTTTGGCGATGACCTCTTCGTACACCTGACCGGTGGTCACATTGCAGTGCTGTCCCAGATCGATGTCGATGAAACGCTCATAGTGCCCCAGGTCGAGGTCGGTTTCCGCTCCATCCTGCGTGACAAATACCTCCCCGTGCTGGTAGGGAGACATCGTGCCCGGATCGACGTTGATATACGGGTCCAGCTTTTGAGCGGTCACGCCAAGACCCCGGCTCTTGAGCAGCCGCCCGATGGCAGCCACCGTGACCCCCTTGCCGATCGACGATACGACCCCCCCGGTGCAAAAGATGTACTTTGTCACAGGTACCCTCCGGAGCAGTTCCACGTTTCCTCGATGAAAAGCAATAGGCGAGAATCCAACACTGCGCATTCTCGCCTATTGTATGCGATTTCGGCGCTCAGGGCAACAACGCCGTGCGGTTCTGAGCGCCTGTCACGAGCGGTTGCCCGCTGTCAGGGATATTTCGTGACTGCCACGTCGTCCCACTCGACCATGACATCGTAGGATGCATCCCTGGTGTGGGCGAAAAAGAATCCTACATACATAGGACCCGTGTACTTGGTATCCTCTTCCTCGCCGATCAGGTGATCGTTCATATAGAACTTGAAGGTCGATCCATATCGCACCATGGTGAACTTGTTCCAAGCACCGACGTCTGAATCAAAGTAGCCGTGGTTGTCCTGCGTGTACCGCAAGACGCCTGCTGCGCCGCCTTTCCAGTTGACGCGGTCCCACCGTTTAGCCACAAACTTGGCCGGGGCAAAACCACCGTCCGTGCTCGTGTTGAGCTGCGCCTGGAACGAGTATCCCTGCACGGTCTTTGCGTCGCCCGGATGGACCGGGTCCTTGGTGATCAAGATCCCGTACTCGTTTCCCCAGAACCTCCGCTCGATCCAAACGTATCGCGCCCACACTGTGTACACAAAGTCAGCGGGTACTTGCCTCGGGCTGGTCAGGAACACCTCGTCGCCATCATCTCGGACGACCGCGTAGAACACTTCCTCGTCCTCGTCGGCCGCTATCTCAGTGGGCGACACCGAGAGTTCACCCGCTCTCTTGACGTATACGGCGCGTTCGCCATCGTCCGTGATCTCTTCGTACACCCCGAGCGGCCTCTCTGCGGCAGCCAGCTCGGTGAGCATCTGTGCACTTCCTCGTTCGATCAGGTACCCCCCACGATGGTTCTCGGACTCGGAGCCGTCCGAGTTATGGGTCAGCTTGTGCCAGGTGGGCCAGCCGCTGTCGGGGTCGCTAAAGTCGTCATAGTACCCGAGCCAGAGCTTGTTGGTGATCAGGGGCAGATGTAGCTTCGCCCTGACCGCAAGGGTCTTCTGCGCTGTGTTCGAGCAGCCAGTGTCCGCAGATGTGACGGTGAGGACGACAGTCCTGGGACCTCCAAGCTGATACACGTGTTGCGCATAGCGGGATGCCGTGGGCGGCGTCACGTTCCCGTCGCCAAAGTCCCACTGCCGCAGATCGGTGTCCGTCCCGCCCGTGTCGGTAAAGTAGAGAGTGATGCCTACCTCGGTGCTCAGGCTGCTGACCGCTATGGCAGGCGTCGGCAGCTCGGACACCTGAACGTCTATCGACGCTGCGAGCTGCGAGCCGAGTTGGCTCGTGGCTGTGAGCCACACGGTGTAGGTGCCGGCGCTCGCGTACACGTGGTCGGTGATGGGCGTGGTGCTGGTGATCCCATCCCCAAAGTCCCACTCGATCCCGGCGATGCCGCTGGTGGCTGAACTGGTGTCGCTAAAGTGGACGCTGCTTTCCAGGCAAGCCGGCGCCGTTGTGGTGAACGCCGCGGTGATCTCCTCTTGCACGCGGACGCGAACGTTGTCCAGGAAGACGCCCTGGCCTAGCTGGTCGTCGTCGTTGCTCTGGAAGCGAAACGCAATGTGTGCGCTGTCGCTGCCCAGCAAGCCAGCCAGCGCAGTCGATGTTCCGTTGCTCAGGGTGGTCGTGTACCATTCGGCAGCCGGTTCCGCGCTCACCTCTGTGTACGTAAAGACCCCGCCGTCCGAGGAAACCCCCCATTCCAGTCCATCGGGCTCGGACACAGAGATCCAGTGAGCAAACTGGAGCTCGACTTGGGTGCCGCGCAGATCGAGCGGACCATAGGTCAGGGTCGTGGTGACGCCATTGGTGTACGGATCGAGCCCTGCGGTCAGCGACGCGCCCTGCGCGCCCTGCACGCACCACAGTGTGTCGGTGAACCCCTCACTGCCGGTGATGACCCTGCCCCACGAATAGTCTGCGCTGCCGGTCGAGGTGATGTCTCCCTCCGGGTCGCTGTCGAATGCATCGAGCAGCAGGACCTGCCAGTCTCCCTGATCCAGGGCAGCGCTCTCTGTGATCTCGGGGAAGGATGCTTTGTCTTGCTCTCCGGCCATCACTCGAGCAGTGGCCGGTCGAAGGAGGATCGTGAGGAGCAAGATACCCAGCACTCCCCACCCTACAGAAACAAGTGTGCGCCTTATCTGGTTCTTCATCTTTGTTCATCTCTCCCGGTCGATGCCCACTCAGTTGGGAGCACCGGGCACCGACTCAAATGTACCCATCGTCTTTGGAATTGGACCTGTGGAGAGAGATTATAGCATCTTCTGGACAGCGAGTCAACCTAGCTTGGCGGGCCCCACACATCTTGGATGCGGTCCCAATATCGCACCCCGTCCTGGCCCGGACTGGA
Source organism: Anaerolineae bacterium (assembly GCA_016783145.1). Taxonomy (GTDB): domain Bacteria; phylum Chloroflexota; class Anaerolineae; order JAFGEY01; family JAFGEY01; genus BS750m-G44. The sequence continues at coordinate 21,125 of JADHXD010000004.1, read as the reverse complement.
CAAGGCGAGCGGCTCGCTTGTGCCGCTTGCCCTACGGGGATCGCATAGCACAAAGGGCTCGCTTGTGCAGGGGCTAGGCAAGCAAGCTGTCGAAGAGGGCTTGTGCCGCGGGCCGGGCAATCAGCTTGCCCCAGACCCCACTTGGTGCTAGAATAGGACGGTGTGCTGTGCGCACTGAACCCGTGCCCGCTTGTCAGGAGAGGCAGAGATATGGCAAAGGTCGCTCTGGTAACCGGCGGGGGTCGAGGCATTGGCTTGGGGATCTCGCGGTGCCTGGCCTCTGACGGCTGCGATATCGTCGTGTGTGGAGTCCGACCGGAGGAGCTTGTCCAGCGGGCACTGGACGAACTGCGCGCGCGCGGCGTCGAGGTTCTCTACTGCCGCGCAGACGTATCCGATCCGGTGGCTCGGGACAAGATGCTCTCCGAGATCCGGGAGCGCTTTGGCCGCCTGAATGTACTGGTGAACAACGCCGGCGTGGCGCCTCAAGTGAGAGCCGACATTCTTGAGGCGTCGGAAGAGAGCTTTGAGCGTGTGATGCGGATCAACCTGCAGGGGCCGTACTTCCTTACGCAAACTGTGGCCAACTGGATGATCCAGCAGTGCGAGGCGGACGCGAGCTTTGAGGGCTGTATCGTGAACATCTCCTCGATCTCGGCCACAGCGGCGTCGCCCAACCGCGGCGAATACTGCGTCTCCAAGGCGGGCGTGAGCATGGCAAGCAAGCTGTGGGCGGTCCGTCTGGGAGAATACGACATCCCGGTCTATGAAGTCCGTCCTGGGGTGATCCGCACGGATATGACCTCGACCGTCCAGGCAAAGTACGACAAGCTCTTTGCCGAGGGCCTGGCCGTCCAGGCTCGTTGGGGAATGCCGCAGGATGTCGGCAAGGTCGTCGCCGCGCTGGTCCGGGGGGACCTGCCCTATGCCACAGGTCAGGTGATCACCGTGGATGGCGGCCTGACGTTGCCCCGCTTATAGATGGAGACCTGTGGGCGACATATCACGCCCACTTGCCCAGGACCCGGCTTGCGGACGGTGTGAAGAAAGGAACGCTCTTGGCGAGACTGCTGATTGCCACCGCCAATCGAGGAAAGCAGCGGGAATATGCCTCGCTGCTTGCGGACTGGTCTGGAGAGTACGTCTTTCTCCAGGACCTGGGCCTGGAGATCGAGGTCGAGGAGACGGGCGCCTCGTTTGCCGAGATCGCTGCTCAAAAGGCGACGGTCTATGCCCGCGCCAGCAACCTGCCCTCTCTGTCCGATGATTCGGGCCTGGAAGTGGACGCGCTCGGGGGGGTGCCGGGGATCCACACGGCCCGGTATGCCGGGCCTGGAGCGAGCGATCAAGACCGGTATCGAAAGCTGCTGGACGCGCTGGGCCATACGCCCCTGGAGCAGAGGAGCGCTCGCTTTCGCTGTGCAGTGGCGCTGGCCTATCCTAACGGCGATGTCGCCGTCGCAGAGGGAACGTGCGAGGGTGTGATCGCCTTTGAGCCGCGGGGCGAGCACGGCTTTGGCTACGATCCTGTCTTTTACTTGCCCCAGTTTGGGTGCACGATGGCAGAACTCCCTTCCGAGATCAAGAACGAGCTCAGCCATCGCGCGCGAGCGATCCGGGCGGCAAGGCCGCTCCTCTGCAAGCTCGCCGCGTACCGGGATGTTGGCAGGGCAGCGGACGCTGCCTCGACCTGAGGGATGCAGATATGCGCGATCGAAACACGGGGCGCACACCGCGTCACGAGAATAAGCTCGAGGGTGAACGCGCGCCATCGTATGCCTTGAGGAGACCTTTCCCGATCGTTGTCGTGTGCGCGATGTTCGCTGGCTTTCTGGCCCTGGCTCTGATGAGCTGTCAGCCAGAGCCAGAGATACCGGTCTCGAGCGTTACGCCGACGGCGCGCCAACGCACCCCGACCCCCGCCCAAATGCCTACACTGGCCCCGGCTGAGAGGCAGATATTCCGCACCTATGCTCAGGGCGAACTGCTGCCGGACATGAGGGTGCCGATCCAGCGCAGCGAAACAGGCGAAGGGGGCTGGTACGTAGTCATTGACTCTGAAGAGGGGTGGGCGCAGTTTCTATCGCGGATGGGCCAGCCACAAGAGATCTGGGAACCCGTCCGCTGGGAAGAAGAGATCCTGATCGGCGCCCTGCTGGGTGCCCGTGAGGGCAGGGGACACGGTATCACGATCACAGATCTGGATGTCGACGGCGTCACGGTGGTGGTGAATGTTTCTTTTGCCGCTGCTCCATCCGATGCGGATCCTTCGTGGGTCACCTATCCATTCCACCTGGTCCGCGTGCCTCGCACAGAGCTGCCGCTGGGTCCCTTGACACTCGACTTTGTCGCCGTGGAGGGCAGTGGGGAAGGTACAGAAGGGCGACAGCTCGCGAGCCAGATTGAGGACATCGTCGCAGTGGACATTCTGTGGTTGCCAGGAGAGGAGCCCTTGTATCCCACCCCGGCACCCATTTCCCCCACGTTGGTGCCACTTCCGGTCCCGACTTCGACGCCAGTGCCTAACCTGGAGGTGGTGGGCACATTGCTGGAGGTCAAGACGGACCCACCAACCCTGCGCATCGTGCCTGCTGACGGAGAGTGGGAGTATGTGGACCTGATGGAAACGACCTCGGTCCTCTCCCCCGATGGGCAGCCGGCCACGCTGCGGGGCCTCGTGCCCGGCGCGACGATCAGGGTGATCGGCTACTCGAGCGAGAGCGGGTCTATCCAGGCCGCCCACGTCGCCGTACTTTCCTTGCCCAAGGATGACCTGGGTTTTGCACCCTACAGACCACGCACTGTCACCCTGTCCACGATCTACGATGGATGCGAGTTGCCCCTGTCTGTCGACCAGATCTCGACCACGTTTCCACTGAGCCAGACATTCGGACTGACGCAAACCCACGCGCTCACCGAAGATGGGTTCGTGGTCGTGCCCGCCGGCTACCAGACCTTTGCCGCCTTGTACAACGATGACCAGCTTGCTGCCTACCCGGTGTTCATTTCGGCCGATTCGGTCATGCGCCTCTCTCAGTTGTTGTTTGGCCGCATCATGCGTTCCACAGAGCAGACGCGCCTGCTTCCCGAACTGGAGATGCTGGACCGAGAGATGTTTGAGCTTTGTTGGGCGCAGTACGAGTCGATGCAGTCATCATCCACGCCAGGGGCGCAGCGTATAGCAAGTGCGGCTCTGCACAACGCAGCCTACTTTGCCGTCCCCCTGGCCCTCCTGGATTCCGAGTTCGAGCCCCCAGAGGTCATCTCACCGTTGGTTACCGCCGAGCTGGCACTGATCCGGGCGAGTGCAGGGATCACTGTCTCGCCCCTGCTCGCCCTGCCCGGTATAGCAGACGAAGCCAAGCTGCGCGTAGACTATGGGCAGTTTTCGCCCACCGGGCATTACGCCCCATGCGAGAACTGCGACCCAGACGCCGGGCTGTCGCGGTACTACCAAGCGATCGCCTGGCATCGACTGGCCGCCTTTCGTCTCGCTCAGCGTGAAGAAACGCTTTCTGCTGCTCTCATCGTCCACACGCTGAACACGCACTCCGCGCCGCGCATTCTCTGGCAACGGGTCCAGGCCACTCTTTCCTTTTTCCAAGGACAGGAGTCCCTGCTCTCCCCGGCCAACTATGGCGCGTTGCTGGCCCAGGTGTGGGGCGAGATCACCGATCTGACCGCGTTCGCCGACGATGAGAAACTGGACGAATTTGCCCTCTCGGTGCGCGCTGTGCCGCCGCCAGAGAACACGATGTGGCCGTGGATCTGGGATTGGAGACCCGGACTGCCTATCGAGCGCGACTGGGTCTTTCTGGGCCGGCCCTATGCCATTGATACCTACATTTTTCAGCAAGTGACCGGTGAGTATGTGGGGAGCCCGGACAATCGGCGAGCGCTTCCGTCCAGCATCGACCTTGCTTCGGTGCTCGGCTCGCTGGAGGCATATCGTATCGCATCAGAGGTGGGCGATACGGGCCGCGAGGGGTACACAAGCCAGGTCGGCAAGGTGCGCAACGAACTCGCGGCCTTGCGCGAGGCACGCTGGACAGAAGAGCTGTACTGGGGCTGGCTGTATGTTTACCGGGCTCTGCTCCAGGACAAGACCGCCACGTATCCACAAAGCATGCGCACCACGGCCTGGAAACGCAAAGAGCTGCAGACGATGTTCGGGAGTTGGGTCGATGTCCAGCACGACGCAGACCTGCTCGTAGAGACAGGGGAGGATGCAAGGACGGAGGACGACGGGGGCACTGCACCGTCCTGGGGGTATGTGGAGCCGCAGCCGGAGGTCTATGCGCGGCTGGCTGCGCTGACTCGGATGATCATCGATGGTCTGGATGCCAGATCCATGCTCTCCGAACCCGATCGAGACGCACTGCTCGTGCTCGAGTCGTGGCTGATCTTTTTCCAGGATGTTGCCAGACGCGAACTGACTGGCCAATCGTTGGCTGCGGAGGAATACCAGCGGCTGGGAGAGTATGGACCTGTGCTCGAGGAGCTGGCTCGGATGATCGCCAGGGGAGAGCCCAGCGCGGGCGATTCGGTGTCGAGTGCAGAAACCCAGACGGCCGTAGCTGTGCCGGTTGCCACTGCCGGAGAGATGCAGCGGATAGAGGCCGTTGGGCGCGTGGACGAGATCTATGTCGTCGTCTGCCGTGACCGCAAGAGGTACCTCGCACGGGGCGGTGTATACAGCCACTATGAGTTCGCCTGGCCCATCGAGGAGCCGTTGACGGATGCCGTTTGGCGAGATCTGCTTGCTGCCGGAGAGGTCCCTCCCCGACCGGTGTGGGCCGGCGACTTTGTGATCGCAGAGTAGACACCTCTCTACTGGGAGAACGTGATGAGAGCGGTTGTGCAGCGCGTAAAGAGAGCGTCCGTCAGCGTAGATGGGGAGACGGTGGGCGCGATCGGCCCTGGGCTGATGATCTTGCTTGGCGTCACCCACGGTGATGACGAGGAGCAATCGCGCTGGCTGGCGAACAAGGTTGCCGGGCTGCGCATCTTTGAGGACGGTGCAGGCAAGATGAACCGGTCTTTGCTGGACATCGGCGGCAGCGCGCTGGTTGTCTCTCAGTTCACCCTGTACGGAGACTGCCGCAAGGGCCGGCGGCCCAGTTTCACCGACGCAGCCCGTCCCGAGATCGCTGAGCCGCTGTGCGAGCGGTTTGTGGACGATCTGCGAGCGGCGGGGGTGGGCCAGGTCGAAGGCGGGGTGTTTGGGGCCTATATGCAGGTTGAGATCCAGAACGATGGCCCGGTCACGCTGATCGTCGAGCGTCCTTGAGTCCTACCGACCCGGCTGCACGGCGACCGTGTGACGCGACGTGCTCGCGCCCATCTGGCTGAACCAGGCATCCCCCTCACGTACGAGATCCCACTCTAGCACGTATTCCCCTGGCTGCGAGGGCGTGAGCAGCCAGGCGTGGAGCTGGGCTTTGTGACCCGGTTCTACGCGATGGGGCAGGTCTGTGCGCAGCGCCTCGACGTACAGCGGCGTGCCCTCGGTTGTCCACCAACGATAGGTAAGCCGGACCGGCAGCCGGTCCCGCGAAGCCCAGCACTGCGAGCCCGTGTTGCGCACCTCGAGGGGAATGCGGAACACTTGCTCTGCCCGCAGATGGGTGGGAACTGCCGCTTTGAGATACTCCACACGGTAGAATCCCTGCCCGTACTCCTCTATGTCCGATAGGACGTCAGGCAGACTTTCCCGTGACGCCCCTCGGCCCAAAAGCAAGGCGCTTCCGCGCTGAGCGATGACTCCGTACTCCTCTCGATCCAGCCAGGCATCCACCAGCTGGTAGAAGGTGTGGTAATCCAGCGGGCTCTTGATCGAAGTGGGATCCAGGTCCACCAACACGTATTCGGCTTCTTCCTCGTCGCTCAGCCGGCACCGGGGAAAGAGGCACGCATCCTGGCGCTGCGAGAGATGGGGGTGCAGGTCGCTCTGCGCGCACACCGACGCACCCTCAGGGATGAGGGCGAGCACGGCGCGCAGGTCCTGTTCATAGGTCGAGGGTTGGTAGAAATCCGCCAATCGGAATGTCTTCCCAGGCGGAAAGGGGCTGAGCACGTAGGAGGTCAGAGCGCTGTGAAGTAGTATGAACGTGGACAGCGTGATCGCGGCCCTGGGGCCTTTGCCCCTTGCGAGACAAGAGAGTAAGGCGTAGATCGCCTTCCGCAGACGATCGCCGGTGGGAGTCTGCGCCCGGTCTGGCGCTCTATCCCTTTGAGCGGCGGTTGGCCCGGCCGCCAGCCGGGCTACCCCCTCCCCGACGGCGATCCAGACAAAGGGGATCACCGGGGCCATGTAGTGGGCGTGGACCGAGCTCTGCCACGAGCTTTCAGCCAGCAGGTTGATCGCCAGGACAGGGAGCGCTGGCAGCAGAGCTACCGGGCTCAAGAGAGGGGTCAGGCCGGGTGGCGCTACCAGATCGACGATAGCCTGCAGCTTGTCGCGGTCCGCGAACTGTGTCAGGACAAACCCGGGCCGCGTGATGAGGGTGCGCACCGCCTCCGCCAGATCGCTGCCCAGGGCACCAAACCTCCGCGATACCAGATTGCCCGCGCCAGGTCCGTAGACCTGGCGAACAGCGGGTACGACAACCCCAAAGTCCAGGGCCAACCACGCTACCGCCAGGCACACGGTGAACAGCCCGTGCCGTCTCTTGCCTTTCTGCCACCCGGCGATCGCCGCTCCGAGCGCCAGGGCAACGAACGCCGCATCGATACGGCAACAGAGTGCCAGGGCCAGCCAAAGGTAGTATCGATTCCACCGGCCCAGCACAACCGCTCGCCAGGCAGCGATCAGGAAAGGGATCATCAGCGCGGAGGGGTGAAAGTCAGCCATGTTCACATAGTGAAGAGGAAAGTAGACCAGGTACGCGGCGGCCAACAGCACCCCGAGCAGCGCGTATCGTCCTCTTTCGCTCTCTGGGGCATCCCTGGCGTCCGGGTCGCGCTGACCGACGAGCCGGAACAGGGAGATCCCACCCGCCGCCAGGAACAAGGTTTGCACGATGAGCAGGGCACGTGGGTCGGGCCACAGCGCATAGAGGGCAGATAGGGGTATGAAAATCAGCTCCAACTTGGCGTCCAGGAGACGGTTCTCGTATCGCGATCCCTCTGCCGGGTGGCGGTACAGCGGCGTTTTCTCCAGAACGCGCCCCTGAACCGTGTTCCACGCGGCCTGATCCATGGTGCCCAGATCGAGGGCATGGGTGCGAAAGGACATGTGTTGGGCAGAGCTAAGGAGACCAAAGGTCAGTGCATAGAGGGCGACCAAGACATAGACGATCGTGTCTGCCCTGCGTCTCAAGAAGGCCGGTCTCCAGACAAGCTCAACGATCTTGGCCAAGGGGAAGGACAGGACACCGGCGGTGACCGCGGTGAGCCCGTACGCCCATACCGAGCTCCCGGATTGCACGCCGACTGGATGGAATGTGTAGCGAAGGAAAACGGGAGAGACAAGGTACGCCAGGAGAAACGGCCGCGCTGCGGGGACCAGTCCTCGCTTCCAGTCGCCTGAAATGGAAGCTGAGAACGCCCACAGACTCAGGCAAACGGCTTCCGAGATCGCGAGCGCCCATCCAAGCTGTCGCCAGAAGAAGCAGTAGACCGACTCTCCTTGCGCCCACCTCGCGACTTGCCCCGGGTATGCCCAATCCCACCAGGCCAGCGCCAGCAGCGTGCCAGCCAAAGAGACCAGCAGCGCGGAAGCGGCGATCTGGAGGCGTTTCCGGTTGATCATGGGTACTCGAGTATCAGGGGGCTGGACGTGCCCTGAGCGAGGTCTGATGGGGCCTCAAGCAAGGATGCCAAAGAGAATGGAGAGCCCAAAAGCCAGCAGGGCAGAGCCCCAGAGCCGCCACCGCCACGGATCGTAGACCCGACGGAGACGCTTGCGGACGGTGCGGGTCATTCTGTCCTCTCCTTGCTCTTCGCGCTGCTTGTTTTTGCCGGTGCTCTTGTTGACGTCCGTGCTCGCCGGTGCGATCAGCCCGATCAGCATCAAGATGGTTGCCGACCAAAACGTCCAATCCGAGAGACTACGCCCGGTGAAGAGCCGCTCCGCCGAGAACAGGTCGGCGATGAGCAGCAGCACCGCTACGACAACGCCCGCCGCACCTGCGAACCCGCCGGCCCACGCGAAAAAGATCCCGACCTCTTTCCACCACGGATTTCCGGTATTGTACTCCTCATCGACCTCCTCCAAGACACGACTCCACCGGACCTGAGAGCTGTCGTCGGATGTTCGGTCCTTTCGAAGACCAAGCTTCATTTCTGTGTCCTCTCTGTCTGCGACTCGGGATCGCCTATGCGTTCGCAGTCTCCTGGAGCACGGCGATTCCCCTGTCTATCTGCTGGCACGTTCGTTTCTGTCCCATAATGGCCATCGTCTCGAACAGAGGCGGGGAGACCTGCTGCCCGGTGACCGCCCCGCGGAGGATGCCAAAGAGCGATCCGGCCTTGATGCCCAGGTCACTGGCCAGATCGCGCAGCGGCTGCTCCAGCGTATCTGGAGCGAAAGGGTTCGCCTGACTGATGATCTGGCGCGTCCTTCGCAGGGCATCCAGCGATGCCCTCGCGTCCATCTTTTTGCCGACCAGCAGCACAGGGTCCAGGTCAAAGCTCTCCTCGAAAACGAACCCGCTCAACGGAATGGCGTCCGTAAGCTTCTTGAGCCGTACCTGGAGGATAGGGGCGAGCTGCTGGAGGGTGGGCAGGTCAGCGTTCAGACCGGCTCTATGATAGAAGGGCAGCAGGCGCTCTGCCAGGTCATCGCTCGCCAATTCGCGGATGTATACGCCGTTCATCCAGTCCAGCCTATCATAGTCAAAGCGAGCAGGGGACGCGTTGAGCCCCTCTGGGGAGAACTTGACGATTAGCTCCTCGCGCGTAAAGAGCTCGGTGTGGTCGTCATAGCTCCAGCCAAGGCGTGCGATAAAGTTGATCAGTGCCTCCGGCAAGTACCCGGCTGCACCAAAGTCCTTGACCAGCACCAGGTACTCTCTCCCGCCCGGCCCTACGGTTTTGCGCTTGCCCATCTTGCCTTTTCCAGCGGGGTCGAGAAACAGAGGCAGGTGTATGTAGGGAGGTATCGGCCAGCCGAACGCGTGGTAGAGAATGACGTGGATCGGGCAGGAAGAGAGCCACTCATCGCCCCGCATGATGTGGCTGATCTCCATCAGGTGGTCGTCTATGACGTTGGCGAGATGATACGTAGGATACCCGTCCGACTTGACCAGCACGATGTCCTCCAGGGTCTCGTTGTCCACAGTGGTCGTGCCTCGGAGGACATCGTGAAAGGAGGTCTGACCCTCCAACGGGGTTCTGAGGCGGATGACGGGTTGGATGCCCTGAGACTCTCGTTCGGACACTTGACTGGCGGTCAGGTTCCGGCAGTGACGGTCATAGCCGGTGTGGCTGAGCTTCGACGCTCTCTGCTCCTTGCGCAGCGCAGCGAGGCGTTCCGGACTGCAAAAGCACTTGTAGGCGTAGCCCTCAGCGAGAAGTTGCGCGGCGTACTGGGCATAGAGAGGCAGTCGCTGTGACTGGTAGTACGGCCCGTAGTCGCCTCCGACCTCCGGACCCTCGTCCCAGTCCAAACCCAACCATCGCAGGCTGGAGATCAGGTCTGGCTCGGATTCTTCCTGGTAGCGTAACCGATCGGTGTCCTCTATGCGCAGGATAAACTTGCCATTGTGGCGATGCGCAAACAGCCAGTTGTAGAGCGCGGTCCTCGCCCCACCGACGTGAAAAAACCCGGTCGGGCTGGGTGCGAACCGCACGCGCACAGGCTTGTCTATCATAGGTGCCTCCTCAAGTGACTGAACTGGCCCCATTCTACTTGTTTTGCGACAAAGATCAAGTCCGCAGGCGAGGCCGGGCATCTTGCATCGGGCGCAACTGTGGTACAATGGCAGCATCCACAGCAGGAGAGGTCCCGATGAGCGAATGGCTTTACAGCACTGGAAGCGGTGCAGGCTATCTACCGGTTTCACCACGATCAAAGCGCAGAAAACCAGCTCAGACGCCAGCAGGATATCCGGCGCGCTTACCAGCCTACCCTCTTTCGGAGGGCCTCACGCGCGCTGCTCGCGTGACGAACGGACTGGATCACGTGCTGTTGGTCGAGGCTGTCCGATGTGAGGGGGAGATACGCGAAGCGGGTGTGCCAGTGCCGGCGATGGAGAGCGCCGAGATCGGCAGACCCGTCGAGTTGGAACTGGGTGTGCGCTGTCTGGCCGATATGATCGTCCCTCGCAAGCTGGCGGTGGTGCGCCACGCGGGCAAGCGAGAAAAAATCTCCCTGGAGGTCTTGCTCGGCCTGGATGAGCTGTTTCACTTTCCGTGGGTCAAGCGGTTGTTCGGTGTCAGCCAGCGACGGATGTTCAGCGACCTGGAGGGTGCCTGAGGCGTGCCGCCCTATGTCTCCAGCAAGTGCTCCGCAGAGATGACCCGGCGCGTGCTGGTCTCTCCACACAGGATCATCGAGTTGGACGTCGCGCGGTCTCCGCGGTAGCGCACACCAGACAGCAGCGGCCCGTCTGTGATGCCCGTTGCGGCAAAGAGAACCGTGCTCCTGGCCACCATCTCATCGACCGTCAGGATGCGCCCGGCGTCCCATCCAGCGGCCCGTATGGCGGACTCTTCTTCCGCATCCTGGGGAGCCAGCCGGCCCAACATCCCTCCACCCGTGGCCTTGGCCGCGCATGCTGCGATCAATCCTTCGGCAATGCCGCCTACTCCCATGAGAATGTCCACGCCGCTGTCAGAAGAGATCGCCATCAGAGCTCCGGCAATGTCCCCTTCGGAACGCAGCATCACCCGTGCCCCCGCCCGGCGGATCTCGTCGACCAGGTCGCTGTGGCGAGGGCGATCCAGCACAAAAGCGATCAAATCGCTGACTCGTTTGTGCTTGGCCCGAGCGACCAGGGCCAGGGTCCACGCAGCAGGGGCATCCATACATTCGGGAACCAGGAAGGGGGCCACCTGTGAGTCCACGACGATCTTTTCCATATACACCCCCTGCGTGGGGGCCCACAGTGTGCCCTGGGGGGCGACGGCGACGACAGAGATGGCCCCTGGATGTCCCTGAGCCAGAAGAGCACGTCCGTCAATCGGATCCGCGACCACGTCAATCTGATGGCCGTCTCCTGTGCCCACGCTCCGGCCCGTCTGCAGCGGTCCGTGATGGTTCAGCCTTGTCCCTTCTCCAATGATGATCTGCCCATCCATCTCGATGGTGTCCAGGATGGAGATCATCTTTTCCGTGGCCTTCTCATCCGCTTCTTCCGCTTTGCCCAGTCCCATCCAGGTTCCGGCAGCCAGGGCAGCGCCCTCGGTAGCTCGAACGAGATCGAGTCCCAAGCTGCCAAACGGGCGCCTGATCGTGCTCTGCATTTCCATCTTACTCTACAGCCTCCAACAGTCTCTCGCGCTCCCAGGCGATCATACCGCCCCTGAGGACACGGACGTTGCTGTATCCGCGTTCGCGCAGCAGGGCTGTGGCCCGTGTACTCCGGCGTCCGCCCCTGCAGACGATCACCACGGGGTGGGTGCTCGGAACCTGATCCATGCGCTCAAGCAGTGTGGGAAGCGGGATCAGATGAGCACCGGGAATGTGGCCGCGGTTGAACTCGCGCGGCTCACGCACATCGATGATCTGGGGCGGCGTTTCCTCGCGCAGCTCGCTCCACAGGGCCTGCGCGCCGACGGCGGGGACATCGTCTGGCGAGATGTCGGCATCAAAGCGGACCTCGTGCGGATACGTTTGCTTGGGTAGATCCTGACATTCTATGAACGCGCGGACAGGACACTCGTAGACACAGATCGCCGGGTCGATCACTCTGTAGAAGAGATGGCTGATCGCCTCATCTGGATCCAGGAAGTGGTCCGCTCCCAGGTACTCATAGAAGCCTGTGGTGCGCATCAGGTACAGGGCGGGCTGGTTAACGCGCACCAGGTAGACGTCTCCATCGCGCTCTCGGTAGGTGCGCACGATGCTCTCCAGGGCATTGATGCCGCTGATGTCACAGTTTTCGACGGTGTGCATGCGCAGGAGCAGGTAGCGCTGATCGGGGTTGCGCTCCAGGTTGGCTCGGATGCTTTCCTCGATGTGGTTGGTCGCGCCAAAGTAGAGATCTCCCAGGATCTCGATGATGCCCAGTTGTGTGCACTGGGGCTTGTCGGGCTGGTACTCAAAGTGGCGGAAGCTGTCGTCGGGCAGCACGGGACGCACCTGCGGGGTGCTGGTGCGCTTGAGGTAGTAGATCAGGGAGAGCGCAATACCGGTGAGCACGGCGAACTGCAGGGGAAGGACCAGCGTGGCCAGGAGGGTGACGACCATGATCGCCCTGTCGCCATGTCCGCTGTACCAGATGCGCGCCATCACCTGCCGGTCGATCAGCCCGTAGGCGGTGAGGATCAGCACGCCGGACAGGGCAGCAAGGGGCACCCAGGCTGCCAGCGGTGCCAGTGCCAGCATCGCAAACAAAACGAATAGCCCGGCGAACACGCTTGCTATCCCGGTTCGTGCGCCGGCGTTAAAGTTGACTATTGAGCGGGTAAATGACCCCGAGCAGGCATAACCGGTAAAGATCCCGCTGACGATGTTCGCCAATCCCTGGCCCACGAATTCCTGGTTGCTGTCTAGCTGCTGCCCGGTCTTGCCCGAGATGACCCGGGCGATAGACATACTCTCCACCAATCCGATGGCCGCGACGGCCAGAGACCCGGTCAGCAGCTTCTGCATCAAGCTCCAGTCCGTGATGGGCAGTTGTGCCAGGGGCGGGAGCCCCTTGGGCAGCTCGCCGACGATGCGAACCCCACCCGCGTCCAGGCCCAGCAGGCCGACTGCCAGGGCGGCGACGGCCATGCTGATCAGCGGCGCGGGCAGTCTCCGGCTCACCTTGCGCAGGAACAGGACCAGTATGATCGTCCCCCCGCCGATCAGCAGGCTTGGCCAGTGCGTCTCTGTGATATGTGCGATGAGGCTGACGATCGTCTGATCCAGCATAGGAGACGAGGGGATATTGAGGCGGAGCAGCGTCCGCAATTGGTTGACAAAGATCAGGATTCCCGCTCCAGCGGTAAAGCCGACGACCACAGCGCCGGAGACAAAGTTGACGAGGATGCCCAACCGGGCCAGCCCCATGACCAGGCGGAAGACTCCTACCATCAGTGCCATGATCCCCGCGGCCTGCAGATACTCTGGCGTGTCTGGTATGGCGATGGTCAGCAAGACAGAGAGCACCAGCAGAGAGGTCGTATTGGTGGGTCCGGTCTGGAGCTGGTCAGAGGAACCCCACAGCCCACCGACGATAGAGCCGGCGATAGCGGAGTACAGCCCGACGTGGGGGGGGAGCTCGGCGATGAGCGCAAAGGCGATCGCTTGCGGGAGAGCCAAGATGGCGATGGTCAGCCCAGCCATCAAGTCGGGCTGCAGATTCCGTCGGTCGTACGTCCGGATCAAGTGTACGGGCCGGGCAAAGTATGCCAACGTGGTGCGCACCTGGGTCAGGATCGAGCAAGTCCACGCGGCGGGCGTCTGGCGACTGCTGGGAATTCGCCGCTCCCGCGCGACGGAAGATGCTTGTTGGGCAGCGCTCACGGATGTCTCCCCTTCTTGGATCGCGCGATCTGCTCTTCAGGGGGCTCAAGCGCGCCTAGGTGCATCTCACGGGCACGTATCCTCCTAGCCGCGTTGGCGACCCTGTTCGCCGGCAGGCCGAACCGTCTCAAGCCAAAGAGAACGAGCAGGGATAGGCACGACGGGGTGATTGTATCACTAGTTCAGAGCGCCGTCAAGGTTCCGATGAGGACGTACTCTAGATCGGCGCCATTTGTGGTATAATGGATGCAGAGACAGTCTCCGATTTCTGGGTGAGCACACGATGTCCTCTCAACAGTTTGCGATGCCCGATCACGTCAAGAGGGCGGATGGGACGAGCCGGTACGCCTTTGTGACGTTCTTGATGCTGAACGACAGCTACCTTCCTGGGGCACTGATGCTGGCCTATGCCTTGCGCAAGCAGCACACCCAGGGAGATTTGGTGTGCATGGTCACAGAGGGAGTCACGCCCAGCGCCTGCCGAGCGTTGGACTTGCTGTTCGATCGGGTGGTCGCAGTGCCCAAGATCTTTGTCCCCCACAAGCGACGCCAGGAACGCCAGGATCGCCCTTACTTTTTCACCAGGATGAATGCCCTCCGGCTGGGCGCGGACGGAGACCTAGGCCTCCGCTATGACAAGGTCGTTGTCGTTGATGCCGATGTGCTGCCCTTGAGAAACTATGACCATCTCTTTCTCCTCAACGCTCCGGCTGGGATCCTCAACGAGCTAAAGTCCCACTTTATCGAGAGCAACCCCGACGGTAGCTACCTCGTGCCGGAGAGTGTCAAGACGACGGGCAAGTGGAAGTGGCACAGGCTGTACGATGGGGTGTGCCCTCACGGGCACAAGATCCCCCGCGAGATCACCGATCGCGTGATGGAGGACGTGTCCAACCTGGGGATCAACGGATCGCTCTTTGTGTTTGAGCCCTCTATGGACGAGTTCAGGGCGATCGAACAGGACCTGCGTCGCCCCGAGGTACTGAGCCTGGTCGGTGACCTGTACGCTTGGCCAGACATGCAGTATCTGACGGCAAGATGGTCGGGCAGGTGGACGAATATCGATCTGCGTTTCAGCGGGTTCAGCGGATATCCGTGCATGTCGGTGCTGTTTGGCACGCACTATGCAGGGTTCAAACCCTGGTCGTTCAAGAAATCAAAAGCCATAGCCCGGTGGGGGCGGTACGAGGATTTCCAGTACTGGTTCCAAGAGTATACGGCCATGGTGGCCAGAGACTATCCCGAGCTTCAAAGGGTCAGGGGGCTGGCGAAGCTGCTGGGACAGATCGATGGTCTCGCTGTCTACAGTTGAGGGGGCGCGATCTGGCACCCGGGTCCGTCTACCCCAGAAGGAGGCACTGCCGTGAACTTTGTCGTGATCTGCATAGATACCCTGCGCTACGATCACCTGGCCTGCAATGGCAACGACTGGATCCACACGCCAAACCTCGATGCCTTTGCCCGGGACGCGGTGGTCTTTGACCATGCCTACCTGGGCAGCTTTCCGACCATCCCCCATCGAACGGATGTGTTCACCGGACGGTTCGGCAGGCCGCTGCATCCCTGGTTGCCGCTTGGCTTTGACGCCGTCACGCTGCCTGCCCTTGTTGGCGAGGCGGGCTGGGCGACCAGCCTGGTGTTTGATACGCCACACCTGATCAATGGAGGCCACGGCTTTGACTACCCCTTCCACGGCTGGCATTTTGAGCGTGGCAACGAGGTCGATCAACACATCGTCGACGACCTCGGAGCAGATCGGCCCGATACCTATGCCCGGCACTACAGCGAGCGGGTAGGGCGGCTCACCTATCCGCAATACGTGCGGAACAACCGCCACCGCTACCTGGAGGAGCAGTGGCCATCGCCCCGGGTGTTCAAGGCGGCCGGGGATCTGATCGAGATGAACCGTAGCCGCCAGAAGCTTTTTCTGTGGGTAGACTGCTTTGACCCCCACGAGCCGTGGGACCCGCCCAATCACTATGTGGCGCTCTATGACGACCCTGACTTTGACCGGGACTGTCCGATGATGGGTTGGGAGCCTCTGGAGAGGCTGAGCCCAGAAGAGCTGCGCCATGTCCAGGCCCACTATGCTGCGGAGGTGACGATGGTCGATCATCACCTGGGCTTGTTCCTGGATCGCCTGTCAGCCAGCGGCAGGGATGACGATACCGCGGTGTTCATCACCTGCGACCATGGGACCAATCTTGGCGCACATGGCCAGTTGAGCAAGGGAGGCCCGATCTACGAGCAGGTAGGGCACGTGGTGCTGATGGCCCGGATTCCCGTGGCTGAACCGGGGCGCAGAACGGGTATCGTGCAGCCCGCGGATCTGATGCCAACGATCCTCGATCTGGCGGGCCTGCCGGTGCCTGAGGGGGTGCAGGGCAGGTCTTTCATCCACATGATCCCTGGTCCGAGTGCCAGGGGCCGCCAGGTGGCAGTCAGTGGGGGCGCGATCGATGTGGCGTCTGCTCAGGATGCGGTCCTCACGGTCCAGGACGAGCGCTGGTGCCTGATCGACCGGCCCGACGCGTCGCGCAGCGAGATGTACGACAAAACGCTGGACCACGCCCAAGAGCGCGATGTGATCTCGGAACATCCTCAGGAAGCGCAGAGACTGCACCAACAGCTCTTGGATTTTCTCGTGGATCACGAAGCCCATCCGGCCCTGGTGGGTTGGTTCCAGAGCGGACAGAAAGGCGATACCTCCGGCTACCAACACGTTCCTCCCTACCTGGCTCAGTTCCGACCCTATTGGGAGACCGCGCTGGATGCTGAGCTGCATCGCTAGCAAAGAGATCCTCAGAAGACCGGCTGGAGAATGGCCTATGAGCGAGCATCGGGACTCCTCTGCCATTCGCACAGAACCTGGTTTTGGTATACAATCCAGGGTGTGAGAACGGTGGACGATCTCGGCGGCGCTCATCTGAGGAGGTAGCTATGGGCACGGCACTATTCATCGTCTGGGGAGTGGCCCTGCTGGTGATCGTGGCGTTGGGCGTGGTCTTGAGGGCCACCCTTAAGCGCGGTGCGCCCTCTATGATGCAGGATACGCCTGAGCCACGCCAGTTTGAGCGCGCCAGCGATACGCTGCTGTTCTACCGTGAGGAAAGCAGTGTGCGTTCGGCTATCAAGGGCGCGATCATCATCCGCATCCCTGAAACGGCCTGGGATGAGGGGTGGGCAGACGACCTGCTTCGCCTGGAGGTCAGTACCAGAGATCCGGCCTCCATCACCCTCCCTCCGGAGTGGGCAGACGCAGAGATCGCTGCCGCGTACGACCTGCACGCGTACCGGATGACTGAGATTGGCGCCGACATCAAGGTCGCGCGTTTCCCGGCCCCAATCGAGCTTGTCTTTGCAGAAAAGAGCGCGGGCTCGAGGCTGCGCCTTCTCACCCAAGCAGAGAGCGCCTGGGTGTTGGCCCCAGTGATACAGCTCTCTATCGACAAGTACGAGGGAAGCGATCTGCTGCCCAAGGAAGATGCGCTCGCCGTGTCCCTCACCGGCCTGGGGAGGATGTGCCTGGTCCGGCTGCCGACTTCTGACGTGCCCGCCGGCTGAGGTCGCGGTGCGAGAGATGGGGTGGTCGATCTCGCCCGCTGGTGGTGCGCAACAGCCCTCCAGAGTTCGCAGTGACTCTGGAGGGCTGTCTGTGTGCCGTGAAAGGGTGGACCTGACCTAGACCCCGGGCAGGCCGCCTTCCTCAGGCTCTTTGGAGCGGGTGACCAGCTCGAGCGTCAGCCGCTCAAAGAAGCTGTTTGGCGGCAACGCTGCAGTGCCATAGATTTGCTCGGTGATCATGACTTCCAGGCGCAAAGTCGCGGTCTCGAGCACCATGGGCTGGCTGACCTGTGCATGCACCGGTTCTCCCTTGGATGCCAGGCCAGCGCGCAGATCTGGATCGTTGTAGGCGTGCTCGCTCATCAGCACCTGAGTGACCGTGCGAATGTCGTTCTTGTCGAAAAGCCAGACCTCAAAAGCCGTGACCTTGTCTGGGTCCCCTACGCCGATGGTCTCAGAGATGCCCACCCCGCATTCGCCCAAGAACTCACCCGCGCTCGTCTCGATGCTGAACGACTCATCGTACGTGTCGTTGCCCAAAGCGTAGCTGGTGACAAAATGCCCCAGTGCGGGTGCAGAGGGCGCTCTCTCTTCAGGGTGCATCGTCGCCAGCCACTCCGGGGGCCCTTCTTCCACCGCCCGCGGGGCAGGAAGCTGCTCCCTGCTTTTGCGCATTCGGACGATCAGCAGACTGATCGCCGCCAAGACGAGCACAAAGAGGAGGACCACGAGAAGTGGCGACAGCAAGCCTGCGTCTGCGGGTTCCTCTTCGGCCACGGGTGCCTCACCCGCTGCGGCCTGACCCGCGACCTTTTTCCCCAGAGAGTCCAGGATCATCTGCAGTTCGGGACTGGATTCGATGCGAGCGCGAGACAGGGCGATCTCTCTCGTTTCGTCGCTCCACTCGCCTAGCTGCTTCTGGGCCAGTTCGAGGCTGCCATGCTTACCGTAGGATTCGGCAACCATCTCCCAGTAGTATGCTGCATAGTCTTCCCTCAGGTCTTGTGGGGCCGCGTCCGTCCACTCGAGAGGAGCGATAACGTACGCAAAGACCAATCCGATGAGCAGCCCCAGGCCCAGGCCGAAAACACCGCCAACGACCAGGCCAATCACGAGTCGCCTTGTCACGTTGTTTTCTTGGTTCATTCCCCCTACCTCGCTCTCCTCTGTTGGGATCTGTCCCGATCCTCATGTTATGCAAACTACCGGGTTCATCCTACCATGAAACGCTTTGAGCGCAAGTCACAAAGACTTCTGTGCCCTTATACTAAGGATTATACTACAAAAGAGCGGACAAGTCAACATAATGTTTGCGCCTGCCGGCGATCTTTGACAACCTTTGCCCAGTGTGGTATCTTGAGATGCGTAGGATGAGGGTGGAGAATCCGCTCTTGGCTGGCAGTGATCACCTGAAGGGAGAGAACAACTCATGAAAATCGTCGCCGCCGATATCTATGACACCGATCTGCACCAATGGAAGCCGCCGATCATCCTGCGGCTGATGACCGATGAGGGGATCTATGGCTTGGGAGAGTTCCCTCTGGCCTATGGAACGGGACGCCAGGGGGCAATCGGCATGCTCAAGGATCTGGTTGAGCGCTTTGTTATCGGTGCGGATCCCATGCGTATCGAGTCGATGTGGCACACCCTCTTTCGCCGCACCTTCTGGGCTCAGGGCGGCGGCCCGATCGTCTACGGCGGGATGAGCACGATCGATGAGGCGTTGTGGGATATCAAGGGTAAGGCGCTGGGATGCCCGATCTATGAGCTGCACGTGCAGCCTCACAACTGCCACGGGCCCATTGCCACCGCTGCGGCGGCGCAGGTCGATGCTTGCATCACCAATTTCGTCATCCAGGAGCTGGTGCCTTTCCGGGATCGGATCGCCTACGAGCTGGTGCACGAGCCACTTGAGCTCCTGGTCAGGGACGGTCAGATGCCCGTGCCGGAAGGACCGGGGTTGGCGGTGACGCTCAACGAGGAGCTGGTGGCTCGCTGCCCGCGTGTACGCATCGAGTGACGGGACCGCAGGCAGGGCACGCCGGCGACCGCGCGCCCACGGGCAGCAGAAAAAAGGACAGCGGGGTGTGCAGCTCGAGTTCGCTACTCGTCCTCAAGACGCAGGACGGACATAAAGGCTTCCTGGGGAATGGAGATCTGCCCGATCATCTTGAGCCGTTTCTTGCCCGCCTTTTGCTTTTCGAGCAGCTTTCTCTTCCGCGACACGTCGCCCCCATAGCACTTGGCAAGGACATCCTTGCGCAGGGCCTTGATGTTTGCCCGCGAGACAACCCTCTTGCCGATCGTGGCCTGGATGGGCACCTGGTACTGCTGGCGCGGGATCACCCTCTTGAGCCTTGAGACCAAGAGCTGCCCCTTGTGGAAAGCCTGATCGCGATGGACGATGATCGACAGGGCGTCCACTGGCTGCTGGTTGACCAGCACGTCCAGCCGGACCAGGTCGGCGGGCTGGTAGTGTAGAAAGGCATAGTCCATCGAGGCATACCCACGTGTGGAGGACTTGAGCTTGTCAAAGTAGTCGACCAGGATCTCGGTCAGAGGGATGTGAA
Organism: Anaerolineae bacterium; assembly: GCA_016783145.1. Classification (GTDB taxonomy): domain Bacteria; phylum Chloroflexota; class Anaerolineae; order JAFGEY01; family JAFGEY01; genus BS750m-G44. The sequence continues at coordinate 1,373 of JADHXD010000004.1, read as the reverse complement.
AAGAGATCAGCACGCGAAGGGTGTCCAGGTACTCCATGTTCTGGAAAATGCCCCGCCGGGTGGTAGTCAGTTCCATCACCTGCCCGATATACTCAGCGGGGGTAAAGATGCTCAATGTCATCCACGGCTCGGCGATCTCGGCGATCTCTGTCTCGGGCGGCAGGTCCACAGGGTTGTCGATGGTGGTCTCGGCACCGCTCGTCCTGACGATGCGGTATTCGACGCTTGGGGCCGTAGCCACGATGTCCAGTCCGTACTCGCGCTCCAGCCGCTCCTGCACGATCTCCATGTGGAACAACCCCAGGAATCCGCAGCGAAACCCAAACCCCAACGCCTGGGAGGTCTCGGGTTCGTAGAACAGCGCGGCGTCGTTCAGTTGGAGTTTTTCCAGCGCGTCGCGCAGCAGGCTGTAGTCTTCGCCCTCAGAGGGATAAAAGCCGGCGAACACCATCGGCTTGGCGGGGCGGTAGCCGGGAAGGGGTTCGCGTGCGGGCCTGGCTCCAGTTGTCAGCGTATCGCCCACGGAGCAGTCCTTGACCGTCTTGAGTCCACTGGCCACATAGCCCACTTCTCCCGCGGTGAGCTGCTTGATCGGCTTCATCTGAGGGGCAAAGATGCCGATCTCGATCGGCTCGAGAGGGACCGAGTTGGACATCATCAGCAGTGGGGCACGTGAATCCAGCGTGCCTTCCCGCAGGCGTACATAGGCAACGACCCCTTTGTACGAGTCATAGTGCGAGTCAAAGATCAGTGCCTGCAAGGGACGAGCCGGATCTCCCTGCGGGGGCGGGATCTGTCTCACAATGGCTTCCAGAACCTGGGCCACGTTGGTGCCGTCCTTGGCCGAAACTTGAATGATCTCTGCCTGGTCAAAGCCGAACAGGTCCTCCAACTCGCGTGCCACACTTTCAGGGTGAGCAGAAGCGAGGTCGATCTTGTTGATGATCGGGATGATGGTCAGGCCCTGTTCGATGGCCATATACAGGTTGGCCAGTGTCTGGGCCTCGATCCCCTGTGACGCGTCGACCACCAGCAGCGCGCCCTCGCATGCGTTCAGCGCGCGCGAGACCTCGTAGTTAAAGTCCACGTGTCCAGGCGTATCGATCAGGTTCAGCTCGTAGGTCTCGCCATTCTGGGCGGTATGGGCCATGCGAACCGCCGAAGCCTTGATCGTCACCCCTTTTTCGCGTTCCAGGTCCATCGTATCCAGGACCTGTGAGGTCATCTCGCGCGCGGTGAGGGTGCCCGTATGCTCCAGGAGGCGGTCGGCCAGCGTCGACTTGCCGTGGTCAATGTGGGCGATAATGCAGAAATTGCGAATGTGGTTCGGGTCCATCCGGTTGTCCGTTCACCTGCGATCTTGTCAAAAACCT
>JADHXD010000202.1 GCA_016783145.1 Anaerolineae bacterium | reverse complement strand
AATGAGCTCCTCTGCCAATTCGCCGCGGATGCGATGCAGCGTCCGGTGATCGCCGGCCCTATCGAGGCCACGGCGTTGGGGAACATGCTGATGCAGGCCCTGGCCCTGGGGCATATCGGCTCGTTGAGCCAGGGACGCGAGGTCGTGCGCAACTCGTTCCAGGTTCGCACGTACGAACCGGACAGCCCCGTGCCCTGGGAGGATGCCTATGGCCGCTACCTGGCGATCATAGGCGAAGGATAGCAAGCTGTAGCTACCGTCGCCGGCACGCGGACGTGTGCCGGTGGCCTGGTAGGGCGCTCAGCGACGGCGCCGCGAGCGCCCAGCGGTGAGCCGAAAGACGAGATACATCACCTGCGCCAGTGCCTGCGCGAGCGCTGCGACGTAGGTCAGCGAAGCGGCGGTCAGCACGTTGCGCGCATACCCCATCTGCTCCTCGACCACCAATCCCGATTCCGTCAGCAAGGTCAGGCCGCGCCGGCTGGCGTTGAACTCCACCGGCAGGGTGACCAGGGCAAAGAGCACCGCCAGGCAAAAGCCCAGGATGCCCACCCAGGAGATGAAACGGCCGATGCTGCCCAGGCCGGTCAGATAGTTGAGGGTAAACCCGATAAAAAACAGGGCGTATCCCAACCTGGTGCCGATGTTGACCGGTGCGACCAAAGCGCTGCGCACGCGCAGCGGGGCATAGTCTTCCTCGTCCTGCATCGCGTGCCCGATCTCGTGAGCGACGATCGCCAGTGCTCCGACCGATGCGCTGCTGGCAACTCCTTGGGAGAGGCGCAGTTTGTTGCTCCGAGGGTCATAGTGGTCGCTCAACTCTCCGCCGATCACCTCGACGCCCAGGTACAGGCCGGCGCGGTTGAGCAGCGCGTCCGCGCCCTGCATGCCGGTCACCCGCTGTCTGTTGGGTACGTTCAGGCCCTTGCGATAGGCTGATTTGACCCAGGCCTGCGCGACCAGGGTCAGCAGGAGGGCCGGCAGCGTAAACACAAGGTACATAGGGTCCCACCAAAGACCGTACATCCATTCACTCCTTCCAAAGCCCGCGCAGGAGCCACACAAAGCCCACCAGTCCCATCAGGGGCGCGCACAGCGGCCCGGACAAAGGGGGCGCCTGCGACCCGGGCGGTTCTGCGATCACTGCCATAGATGTATACGTGGGAGCGGCGGTTAAAGTTTGCGCCACGGTGGGCGTGTCTGTGGGCGCTTTCACCACTGCGACCGTGTGAGACGCGGTTGGCGTACGCGTCGGGGTGGCCGAGGGCGTGAGTGTAGGCGAGGGCGTCGATGTGCGTGTCGCGGTGGCTGTGGGCGTGCGCGTCGCGGTGGCTGTAGGCGTGCGCGTCGCGGTGGCTGTAGGCGTGCGCGTCGCGGTCGGTGTGGGGGTTGCCGTCCGCGTGCGCGTAGCCGCCGTCGTGGGCGTCTCGGTTGGCGGTGGCGGCGGGTTGGGCGTGGGCGTGACCGAGGGCTTGCTCATTCCAAGCGCCGGGATCGTGCTGTTCTTGTATTTGGCCGCCATCTCACGCGTCAGGTCGAGGTACGTGTCGCCATAGCGGACGCTGGGCTCGATCATCGTTCCTTCGCGCCACTCGTTGTAGCTGTTGATGACAATCATGTCCGGGGTGCTGGCGATCGCCGCCTCCCACGTGCTGCGATAGTATTCGGGCGAACGCGGATAGACAAACGACGCGTCGCGTCCCTCGACGCGCGTGTCATCGTAACCGGGCATGGCCGTTGCCACCCAGTATCGATGTGCCCCTCGCGCAGCGATGGCGTCGTTCACTCGCTTGCGCATCTTGTTTGCTGTGTACGTCGGGTTGGTGTTCACCCTCCAGGTGATCGTGTACAGGTGCAGCCCATCAAAAACCCCCAGCCAGGAGGGGTCATCCCCCTCTGCGATCCAGATGGTGCTCCGCGTGGGATCGACCTGCTCGCGGAGCGCTGCCCACGTGTCCATCGAGTATCGCCGCTGCTGCCAGAAAAAGACCACGGGCTTGCCATCGTAGCGCAGAAAAGCCGGATGGCGGGCGTGTGTTCCGATCAGGTGGGAGAGCCCGTTGCGCAGGGAAGCCAAGTCGGGCATAAACGGGGAAGTGGCCTCAAAATCCACGGTGGCTTGCATCCCGTGCGCCTGGGCCACGTCGAGCAGCGTACAAAAGTTGGCTTCTGTCGGGTTGGTGCCCGGGCCGTACCATGACTGCACCAGGCCATCGATTCCCGCGCCCCGTGCTTCCCGGACGTGCCGCTCGATGGTCGCCCGCTCTGCAGAACGGTACGGAGATCGGGGCATATCGGGCACTTTGTCCGGGCTCCAGGTGTTCTCGTCGTACCAGGCATAGTAGAACGCCAGCACCGGGCGCTGCCCTTGGGCGTGAACGGGCGGAACAGCCAGGGTACCCCAGAGCGGCAACGTGGACAGAAGCAGGATGCAAGATAGGCAGCGTTTGAACAACGGGCTCCTCAAACCGTCCCTCGTGGTCAGATGCGGGGCATTATACTATGTGCGGGGGGAAAACTCAAGCTGTGCTCTCGGCATAGAACACCACGCCCAGGGTCCCAGGACCAGCGTGCGTGCCAATGATCGGCCCGGCCTCCATAGTGAGCAGCTCCTGGCACGGGAACCGTGCTGCCACTCGTTCGACCAGGGCCTGCGCCTCGTCGGGGACATTGCAGTGCATCACGATCGCGTGTACGGTCTTGGACGATCCTACCCGTTCGCCCATCAGATCCAGGACGCGGTCGATGGCTCGCTTCCGGGTGCGCGGCTTTTCCAGCGGCTCGATCTGCCCGTCCGCCATGTGCAAGATGGGCTTGATCCGGAGCGCAGAGCCCAATAGCGCGGCTGCTCCACCGATTCGCCCTCCCTTGTGCAGGTATTCCATCGTCTCCATGGCGCAGATGATGTGTATCCTGGAGATCATCTCCTCGGTGAAGCGAGCGACCTCTTCCCCATTTTGGCCGGAGGCCGCGGCGCGAGCGGCGGTGAGGACCAGCAGCCCTTGGGCCACTGCGATCAGCCGGGAATCGATGACGTGGATCGGCACATCGGGCAACTGCGCGCGGGCAGCCTGAGCCGAATCGACCGTCGCGCTCATTCGTCCTGAGGCGTGGATGGAGACGATCGCCTCTGCTTGCTGCGAGAGCGTGGTGTACGCCTCGACAAAGTCGGCTGCGGTCGGCTGGGACGTAGTCGGCAGTTGCTTGCTGCCCGACAGCATGCGGTAAAAGAGATCGGCGTCCAGATCGACCCCATCGCGGTAGGTCTGCGTGCCGAACATGACATAGATAGGCACGATGTGGATGCCGTACGATGCGCCCATCTCTGGGGTCAGAGAGGATGCGCTGTCGGTGACGATTGCGACCCTGGATCCTTGCGGCAGGGTGAGGTGTTGGGCAGGGGACATGTCCATCTCCTGGTTTCTACCCAGCCCTCCCGGCCCCGAGGTTCTCGGAAGGTCTGAGAGAGAAAGTGATTCTTACTCTCTATAACCTTGTGCTGGGAGAAAAGATACGACGCTTTTGGCCACCGTCGAACAGCACCGCGCCGGACAGCCCTTGCTCGTCCAGGTGATCGACCCGCCGGGCCCCGCGTGCCCCGAACTCTGCCTTGGTGATGCGGATCGATGGGCCTACCTCACGCCTCGCCCTGCTGCGCTGGATGCCGCTCATTCCCGCAGTGGAACCAGAGGTTGATGATCGGGTGCTCTGGATCGCCGATGATGTAGTGCTCCTCGCCCGGCTCGATGACCAGCACCTCGCCAGCGTGCAGTGGCTCGCGGCGCCCGTCGATCTCGATCTCTCCCTGTCCTTGCATGATCACGAAAATCTCGGCGTCGTCGTGCACGTGGTTGCCTTCAGAGTGCGTTCGCATGCCTACCCGGTGAAAGCTCAGTGCGCCGCGGGCGATGTACTTGCCCGGCACCAACCCGGAGGCGACGTGTTCGGGGCCCTCGGACCCCAGATCGGAAATCGTGTACCGTTTCACGGACCTCTCCTTTGGATGGGTTCTGAGGATGGTTCACTCTTGCTCACTGGATTCTATCACAGGTCGGAATGGGGATCAACTCAGTGCGAATCGGGTCGCTTGTCATTCCCCCTGGAACGTGATAAAATAGGCAACATAGAGAATGCATAGAGAGATAGGAAGTGTCTTCTCAGAGAGTGGGGGAACTGGGTCCAGACTTCCGAAGTCTGCCAGACTTCGGAAGTCTTTCCCCCGAATCATTGAGATGATACGACAGGAAGATAACAACCGCCGAGCCTCTGGTCCGGCGACCGCGTGGAGGTCGCTGGTGCGTTCAGGTCCGGCATCGCCCACAAAACCTGTCCATCTGAAGAGGAGGAGTGAGATGTCTCCCAAGATCACGCAGGTCATCAAGCGCACGGGCGCGGTCGTTCCCTACAACCGCGAGCGGATCGCCAACGCCATCTACCGGGCTGCCGTCGCCGTCGGGGGTCGCGACCGCGCCACTGCCGAGCGGCTGGCGGGACAGGTGGAGGCCACTCTCGAGAAGACGATGCCCCCTGGAGATATTCCGACCGTCGAAGAGATCCAGGACATCGTCGAAGAGGTGCTCATCGAGAACGGTCACGCGCGCACGGCCAAGGCATTCATCCTCTACCGCGAAGAGCGCTCCCGCCATCGCAGCCGCAAGATCGCTCACCATAACCGCGACTCGTCCAACATTCCCTATCGCAAGCTCTGGGAGGTGCTCTCCTGGGCGGTAGATCACGACGTGCACACCGTCCAGCGGCTCAACGCGCGCATCGCCCGCGGCGAATTCGCCGAGGTCGTCCGCGAGTCGGAGCGGATGTACGAAGAGGATGTGGCCACTGCCGCTGAGTTGATCAAGGAGCGCCTGGACGAGGTCAAGATCGTGATCATCTCCGGCCCCTCTTCCTCGGGCAAGACGACGACCACGATCAAGCTCGAGGCTTTGCTCAAAGGGATGGGCATGAACCTCGTCGCCCTCAATGTGGACAACTACTTTTTCGACCTGGAGCTGCATCCAAAGGACGAGTTCGGCGACTATGATTTCGAGACCCCGCAGGCCCTCGACCTGGACCTGATCAACGAGCACCTGGTCCGCCTCGTTGCCGGGGAGAAGGTGCTCATTCCCTTTTACGATTTCAAGACGGGCAAGCGCACGGACAACGCGACGCCGATGCACATCGGGCCGCAGGACATCATTCTCATCGACAGCCTACACGGGCTGTATGGTGGTATGACCGAGGGGGTCCCCGACGAGAAAAAGTTCAAGCTGTACATCGAGACGCTGCTGCAGATGAAGTGTTGCTCGGACGACCGCTTTATCCGCTGGACAGACGTGCGCCTGATGCGCCGCATGGTGCGCGATTCGCTTTTCCGAGGCTACAACCCGCGGCAAACCCTGGAGCACTGGCACTATGTCCGGAGCAGTGAGCTGCGGCACATCATCCCCCACGTCAACACGGCCGACTATGTCATCAACAGCGCGATGCCGTACGAGCTGCCGATCATGCGCCCCCGGCTGATCGACCACTTTGCCCAGTGGGTGGAGGACTATCGCGACGACCCTCAGCGCCAGGACGCGTTCAACCGCGCCAGCCGCGTGTACGAGATGCTCACCAGGGTCACCCCTGTGGAGGATGGTTCGGCGATCCCGTCTACGGCGCTGCTGCGTGAGTTCATCGGCGGAAGTGACTACAAATACTAGCAGAGATGCCTCAAGGCAGGGGAGAGAGAAATGACCACACGGGTGTACCCTGATGGTTTCTTGTGGGGTGCGGCCACGGCCGCGTACCAGGTCGAAGGGGCGTGGAACGAGGACGGCAAGGGCGAAAGCATCTGGGATCGTTTCTGCCATCTGCCGTACCGGGTGCGGGACGGCGACACCGGGGACGTGGCCTGCGATCACTACCATCGCTGGGCGGAGGACGTGGCCCTGATGCGCAGTCTGGGTCTAAAGACGTACCGGCTTTCGCTGTCCTGGCCGCGCATTCTGCCTGAAGGCAGGGGGCGGGTGAACGAACCGGGACTTGGATTCTACGATCGCCTGGTGGATCGGCTGCTAGAGGCGGGTATCCAGCCCAACGTGACCCTAAATCACTGGGATCTCCCGCAGGCGATCCAGGATGTTGGCGGCTGGCCCAACCGTGATACCGTAGGCTGGTTCACCGAGTACGCGCAGGTCGCGTTTGAGCGGCTGGGCGACCGGGTGCCCATGTGGGCCACGCATAATGAGCCCATGGTCATTGCCTACCTCGGCTATCACGCGGGCATCTTTGCCCCCGGTATCTCGGACCTATCGCAGGCCGTGCAGACCGTCCACCACCTGCTCCTGTCGCATGGGAGGGCGGTGCAGGCCTACCGGGGGGGAGGGTATCCCGGCAAGATCGGCATTGTGCTCAACATCTCCCCCTATCAGCCGGCCAGTGATGACGAGGCAGACCGCGCAGCCTGCGAGCGCATCGACCAGCTCTATACGCGCATCTTTAGCGAGCCCCTTTTCAACGGGCGCTATCCCGAGCCGCTGATGACCTGGCTCGGCCCCCATGCCCCTCAGATCGCCGATGGAGACCTGGAGGTCATCCAGCAGGCGATCGATTTCCTGGGCGTGAACTACTATAACAAGTCCGCCGTGGCCTTCGATTCTGAGGCCGGGGTGATCAAACTGCGGGCGTGGAACATTTCTGCCCCGGGCCTGGGCACCACCGATATGGGCTGGGGCATCTACCCCGACGGACTTCGCGAGGTGCTGGTGGACGTTGAGACGCGCTACCACGTACCCGAGATCTATGTCACCGAGAACGGCTGTGCGGCTGTGGATGTGCCCGACGGCACGGGTTCGGTGGACGACCGCGACCGGATCGAGTTCCTGCGAGGGCACTTTCGCGCCGCGCACCAGGCCATTGAGGAGGGCGTTCCGCTCCAGGGGTACTATGTGTGGAGCCTGATGGACAACTTTGAGTGGACCCGTGGCTACGCCAAGCGGTTTGGGATCGTGCGGGTGGATTACGAGACCCAGGAGCGGACGCCCAAGGCCAGCGCGCTGTGGTACAGAGACCTGATCGCGCGCAACGCCCTAGAAGACTGAGCGTGGGAGACGGGATGCCCAAGTTCGATCCGATCGTCGAGAGAAGAGGCTGGGTGCTGTACGCGATCTTGATCGCGATCATAGCCTGGGTAGGGCTGTGGAGCGTGGTCATGCAGCTCCCCGTGAACAGCACGTCCACGGTCCTCTTTTTTGTGCTCCTCTTTGTGTCCATCACCTGCACGGTGATGCCCCCCGCTGCCTATCTGAACGCGCGCTTTGGCAGACCCCGCAACCGCCGTACCTACCGCATGCGATTCGCGCGCCAGAGCGTGTGGTGCGGGCTGTTTGTGGTCCTCGCCGCCTGGCTGAGGATGGAGCCTCGCCGGCTGCTCAGCACGACGCTGATCGTCATCTTGATGGCTGTGTTTATCCTCGTTGAGACGTTTCTCGTCATGCGCGAATCGTCTCTGAGAGGGGCGTGACGGAGCGAGCCCATGACCGTACACGATCAACTTCGCAGCTTGCCCAGTGTGGACGTGCTGCTGCAAGACCCCGCCCTCCGCGCTCTGATAGAGGCGCACGGACGCGAGTTGGCCGTAGAAGCGATACGTGCCTCGCTGGCCGATGCCCGGCGCTCGATCCTGGACGGGCATCCCGCGCCGTCGCCCGGTGCGCTCCTGGTGTGGATCGGGGAGCTCGTGCAGGCGTCTGTGCGCCCTACGCTGCGCCCGGTGATCAATGCCACCGGGGTGGTTATCCACACTAACCTGGGACGCGCCCCACTGTGTGCGGCGGCACTGGAGGCGATGGTCGCCGTTGGACGTGGGTACAGCAACCTGGAATACGACCTGCAGGCCGGGGTGCGCGGCTCTCGCTACGTCCACGCCGAGAATCTGCTGTGCCGCCTCACCGGGGCTGAGGGGGCGCTGGTGGTCAACAACAATGCC
>JADHXD010000201.1 GCA_016783145.1 Anaerolineae bacterium | reverse complement strand
CCATGAAGCGCTACGTGCTCACCGGGCTGTTTGTTGTCGCAGCACTCGGAATAGGACTCTGGCTCGGACGACAGCCCCGCCAGCCGTCCGCCTATGAAATCCAGCGCACCGCGATGGACCTTCAGCTTACGCGCACGATGCTGCCCTTCAGAGCCGCCTTTCGTATAGCCTTGGGCGTCATCCTCCTCCTTCTTCTCGCTGGCTTCGGATGGGGAGTTGTACGTTGGCTCCACCGGCGCGCGGGAACCGTGTACCCCGACCGCTCAGGATTGTACCCCATTCGCGAGGAGCGGGTCGGCGGCGCAAAGGTCTTTCACGATCCCAATCGCGCGTTCGCCGGGAGCACGGTGTACGCCGCGGGCGGGCGCGACATCGACGTCTTGCACGCGATGCCGGTGGGACAGCAAAGCGCGCAGCAGCAGATCACCGCGCAGGCGCAGGCCGCGCAAGCCCTGCGTGCTGCAGTCAGCGGGTCCGCTCCGCTTCCCTCACCGGACCGCTTTCCCGCAGACCTGCTCGGAGAAAGGCGCCTCGCGCCGCCGCTGCCCGAAGTCAGGACACTGGAACTGGAACCATCACACGTTGAGCGACTGCTCCTTGAGGACGGCGATCCTCGGATCTGAAAGGGAAGGCCGATGCTAGACCCCAGGGCAGAGGTGCACCAGGCCGCAGAGCGCATCCGCAATGCATTGACTCGACTGGGCCTCTGCTATCGTACCAAGAACGGAGATCTGGTCGAGATCTGCTTCCAGCAGCTTGGGCTGGTGGGCGACCGCTATGGCCTGCTGGAAGTAGACGTCCAGCGCCTGCCCCCCCGGGTGAGCATCGGCAAGCTGACCAACGCAGAGACGCTGCACCACCTGACCGCCGTGGTCGGCAGAGGCGTCAAGAAACTCAACACCACAGGCCTGACCTACTGCATTGAGCTCCAGCCGGGCGCAAAGCAGCGCCTCCCACACAGTGCGCCCCTCGACCTGGACACCCGCCCCTCGGGACAGTACATGATCCCTGTCGGACAGGGTGCCGAGGGCGCAGAGTGGCGCGGGCTGTTCGAGACCTCTCACATCCTGGTGGGGGGGGAGAGCCGCAGCGGCAAGTCGACCTGGCTGAACGCGATGTTGGTCGCGCTGCTATCCACCTACGCGTCCGCCGAACTGCGCGTGGCCCTGGTCGATCCCAAGGGGGTCGAGTTCACGCCCTTTTCGGGCATCCCCCACCTGGTCAAGCCGGTCGCGATCACGCCCAACCAGGCGTCGGCGGTGCTGAACTGGCTGGTCACAGAAATGGACGCACGTCGCGAGCTCTTTGCTGGCGTCTATGCGCGCAACCTGGCGGCCTACAACGAAAGGGCTCCCAAGCAGGGTGCCTCGCCCTTGCCGCTCATCCTGGTGGTGATCGATGAGGTGAGCGACATCGCCCTGCAGTGTGGGTTGAGCAGCGCCTTTTACCGCAACCTAATCCGCCTCTCCAGCAAGGGAGGCGCATTCGGATTGGTGCTGGTCTTGGCCACACAGAACCCCAAGGCCGAGGTGCTCAACACCCTCATTCGGGGGAACATGTCGACACGCATCGCCTTTCGCGTCAGCAGCGTCGAACACTCGCGTACCATTCTCGGGCGGGGTGGGGCGCAGGAGCTGCCGCGCACGATCCGCGGTCGAATGCTGGCCCGACTGGACGACTCGATGGTCGAACTCCAGGGCTATCTCGTATCCGACGAAGATGTGCTTGCGCTTGCCAGGCGACTTGGAGCACAGAGCGGCACTCGGCTGTCGCCGGTTGAGGGCGAGCTGGTAGTCTGCGCCCAAGAGGAACTGGGGGGCGCCTTCCCGATCCAGAGGCTGTATGAGCGCTTCCAGGGCCAGATCTCTTACCGCCAACTGGTCAAACTGGGGCGGCGATGGGAAAACGTCGGCTGGCTGACCCGCCCGGCATCCGTGACAGAGGCCAGGCAGGTGACCGACGAGCTGTGGGAGCTCGCTGTGCGATCGATGAAAAGCAGGGAAACGGAACTGGCCTGAGGCGAGGGCGGTGGGCGCGCCGCCCTCGCCAGATGTGTGGAGACCCGGCGGATGCTCATTCTGCACATGCATCAGATGCGGCAAGCCTGGGTGAAGGAGAAGAGAACCTTTGGCACTAGACGTTTACTTTCAGCAGGATGTTCGCCGGAACATCGTTGCTGTGGCCGTGGCTATGCTGTCGTCGGCTGCCGCGCACGGGATCACCAACGTGGAGTACTGCCGGGGCGTGCTGGACACCAGCAGGGCGCAGGCCTTGAACCACGGTATGCCCTGGGCCGAGATCCTCGGCGACCTGCGAGCGGCCTTGGGCGACGCAGGACGAGGGGAGCTGCTCGAGGCGCTCGCCCACACCGCCCTCAGCGACGGGTGACTCTCATCGGGCACGGTCAGCGAGCATTCGGGCCCCGTGCCTGGTGCCATTCCTGCAGGCTCCGCACGCTGACCTGCTCCTCTCGCATCGCCCGGATCGCCGCCACCGCTGCTGACGCCGCGGAGAGCGTGGTCGTGTAGGGGATTCCGTGGGTCACCGCCGCTCTGCGCAGCGACGTCTCATCAAAGAAGGAGGCCTTGCCGAGAGGCGTGTTGATCACCAGATCGATCTCTCCGTTGACGATGAAATCGACGGCGTTCGGACGCCCCTCGTTCACCTTGAACACGACCTGCGTCTCCAGCCCGCGGGCGTTCAGGTAGGCCGCCGTGCCCGATGTCCCCAACAGGTGAAACCCCAGCGCGCCCAACTGCTGAGCGATGGGCAGCAGAGTCGACTTGTCGTTGTCGTTCACCGAGAGAAACACCGTCCCCTCTAGTGGCAGCGCGCCGCCGACGCCGATCTGGGCCTTGGCAAAGGCCCAGCCAAAGCTATCGGCCACACCCATGCTCTCGCCCGTGCTCTTCATCTCCGGCCCAAGCAGCGAATCCACGCCCGGGAACTTGTCAAAGGGCAGGGCGACTTCCTTGACCCAAAATCCGTGCACCTCTGGCTCACGGAGCAGTCCCAGCTCACGCAAGGTCTTCCCTGCCATCACCTGAGCGGCGATCCGCGCCAGGGGGACGCCGGTTGCCTTGCTCACAAAGGGAATCGTCCTCGAGGCGCGGGGATTCACCTCCAGGACGTACACGACCCCGTCCTTCATCGCGTACTGGACGTTCATCAGCCCGCATACGTTCAGCGCCTTTGCCAACCGGACCGTATACCGACGCATGGTCTCGATGTGCTCCTCCGCGACCATGTAGGTCGGGAGCACGCATGCCGAGTCCCCGGAATGCACGCCCGCCTGCTCTATCTGTTCCATGATCCCGCCGATGACCACGTCCGTGCCATCGGACACGGCGTCCACATCCATCTCGAACGCATCCTCGAGGAAGCGGTCGATCAGCACGGGCGCATCGGGGGTCACCTCCACGGCCTCGTGAATGTAGCCATCCAGATCGCGTTCGCTGTGTACGATCGCCATCGCCCGCCCACCGAGCACGTAGGATGGGCGCACCAGCACCGGGTAGCCGATCCGTCGGGCGACTTCACGAGCCTCGTCCAAGGAGAATGCCGTCCCGTTATCAGTCTGCGGAATGCCCAGATCAGTGAGCAGGGCCCCAAACCGGCCTCGGTCCTCCGCCAGGTCGATGCTGTCAGGCGATGTGCCCCAGATCGGCACGCCTGCCCTTTCCAGCGCGCGGGCCAGTTTGAGCGGGGTCTGCCCGCCAAACTGCACCAGGACGCCATCGGGACGCTCCACGTCCACGATGTCCAGAACGTCCTCCAGGGTCAGCGGCTCAAAGTAGAGCCGGTCCGAGGTATCATAGTCCGTCGAGACCGTCTCTGGGTTGCAGTTGACCATGATCGTCTCGATGCCCATGTCGCGCAGCGCAAAGGAAGCGTGACAGCAGCAGTAGTCAAACTCGATGCCCTGCCCGATGCGGTTTGGCCCCCCACCCAGGATCATCACCTTGCGCCCGTCGGTTGGGGCTGCCTCGCAGGCGGTCTCATAGGTCGAGTAGAGGTAGGGCGTGTACGCCTCAAACTCGGCCGCACAGGTGTCCACGCGGTTGAACACGGCGTGCACATCGAGCTCAGCGCGCCTCTGGCGCACGCGCATCTCGGCCCCTTCCGCGTGCTCTGGTTCTCCCGCCGACACCCCACTGGCGTCACAGAGGTGCGACAACTGCACGTCAGAGAACCCCGCTCGCTTGGCGCGCCACAGCAGGTCGCGGGGCAGCGTATCCAGTGTGAACGCGCGCAAGCGCCCCTCGAGATTGACCAGGTCATTGATCTGTGAGAGGAACCAGGGATCGACGTGCGTCAACGCGGCCACCTGCTCCACCGACATCCCCACCTGGAAAGCGTATCGAATGTAGAAAATCCTCTCCGGATGCGGGGTGATCAGGCGTTCGCGCAGCCGCTCAGGTTCGATCTTGTCGTGTCCATCCGCCCCCAGGCCATAGCGGTCGATTTCGAGCGAGCGCAGCCCTTTCTGAAGCGCTTCCTGGAACGTGCGCCCGATGGCCATCGCTTCTCCGACCGACTTCATCTGCGTTCCCAGCGTGGCTTCGGCCCCGGGGAACTTTTCAAAGGTCCAGCGCGGGATCTTGACCACCACATAGTCGAGCGTGGGCTCGAAGGAGGCGGGCGTCTCGCGGGTGATGTCGTTGGGGATCTCATCCAGCGTGTACCCCACAGCCAGCTTGGCGGCGATCTTGGCGATCGGAAAACCGGTCGCCTTGCTGGCCAGGGCAGAGGAGCGGGAGACGCGGGGATTCATCTCGATGACCATCACCTCGCCATCGCGCGGGTTGATGGCAAACTGGATGTTGGATCCGCCCGTTTCCACGCCCACGCGACGGATAATGCGTGCTGCCATGTCTCGCAGTCGTTGGTACTCACGGTCGGTAAGCGTCTGAACCGGAGCCACGGTGATGCTGTCTCCAGTGTGGACCCCCATGGCATCGAAATTCTCGATCGAGCAGATGACCACGAAATTGTCCGCCAGGTCGCGCATCACCTCCAGCTCGAACTCTTTCCAGCCGATGACGGAAGCCTCGATCAGGATCTGGTGGATGGGACTTGCATCCAAACCACGGCGCACCATCTCGCGGAACTCTTGCACGTTGTAGGCGATGCCCCCTCCCGTGCCCCCCAGTGTAAACGAGGGCCGCAGAATGGCCGGGAACCCGGTCTGGCGTGAGATCTCGATCGCATCTTCCACCGAGTGCGCCACGCCGCTGTAGGGGACCTGGAGGCCGATCTCGATCATGGCCTCCTTGAACATCTCCCGATCCTCGGCCACACGGATCGCCTCCCACTTGGCCCCGATCAGTTCCACACCATAGCGATCGAGCACACCCTGTTCGGCCAAGTCGGAGGACAGGTTGAGGCCGGTCTGTCCGCCGACAGTGGAAAGCAGCGCGTCGGGGCGCTCACGGGCGATGATCCGCTCGAGCACAGGTACGGTCAGCGGTTCGACATACGTTCGATCGGCCATCTCGGGGTCGGTCATGATCGTCGCCGGGTTCGAGTTGACCAGCACGACCCGATACCCCTCTTCACGCAGGGCCTTGCAGGCCTGCGTGCCCGAGTAGTCAAACTCACAGGCCTGGCCGATGACGATGGGGCCGGAGCCAATCACCAAGATCGTGTGGATGTCCGTTCGTTTGGGCATAGTGGGTTTCCCGTGGTCAGCCTAGCTCAATCACATCTCTCATACTGCAGATCCCGTATGGGGTCGCACCCTCTCACTGGGTAGCGCGCATCATCCACCGGTCATCAACTTTACAAAGTCCTGGAACAATGGGCTCGCGTCGTGCGGCCCGGGCGCGGCTTCGGGATGATATTGCACGCTGAACGCAGGCAGATGCCGGCAGCGCATGCCTTCTACTGTGCTGTCATACAGATTGATGTGCGTCAGTTCAGCCTCGTCCTCAAGAGAGCCCATATCCACCGCAAAGTTGTGGTTCTGCGCCGTGATCGCGATCTTGGCCGTGCGCACATCTTTGACGGGGTGATTGCTGCCGTGATGGCCGAACTTGAGCTTGTAGATCCGGCCCCCAAGCGCCAGGGCGAGGATCTGGTGTCCAAGACAGATGCCAAAGACCGGCACGCGTCCCAAGAGCGCTCGCACGCTCTCCACCGTGTAGGGCACGTTCTGCGGGTCTCCCGGGCCGTTGGAGAGGAACACACCGTCTGGGTGGAGGGCCAGCACGTCTGCTGCCGGGATGTGCGCAGGAACAACCGTGACCCTGCACCCGCTCGAGACCAACTGGCGCAGGATGTTGCGCTTGAGCCCGCAGTCATACGCCACGACGTGGGGCCTGGCCTTGCCCTCGACGACCTGTGCCTCCCCTCCTGGCTCTCGCCAAGCCTCATCGACCGGCTCTGTCCACTCGTACGGTTCCGGACATGTCACCTGCGCTACAAGGTCTTCGTCCGAAGTTGTGGGTGCGGCAAGGGCTTTCTGCCGCAGCGAATCCGGGTGCAGGTCAGTGGTCGAGATCACGCCGCGCATCGCGCCATAGTTCCGGGTATGGCGCGTCAGCGCACGGGTATCCACATCGGTCAGAGCCATGATTTCGTGATCACGCAGGTACCGGTCCAGCGTCTGCCGCGCTCGCCAGCTGCTCTCCCTCGGGCTCATGTCGCGGACGATGAGACCACGCACGTGAGGGCCCACCGACTCTGGATCCTGATCGTTGACCCCCGTGTTGCCAATGTGTGGGTAGGTCATCACCACCATTTGCCCCCGGTAGGAGGGGTCTGTGAGGATCTCCTGATATCCCGTCATCCCGGTGTTAAAGACGACCTCTCCCGTTCGCTCACCTGTCGCGCCAAAAGACCGTCCACGAAAGACCGTCCCATCCTCCAACACGAGCAACGCGTCCATACTCTACTCGATACCCTCTATCTCTAGTATCATCGCGATTTCGTCGCAGTCCGGAAACTTGGGGCAGTCCATGCACTCTCCCCACACCTTCTGCGGCATCGTCGACTTGGGCACCTCTACAAAGCCCATACGCTCAAAGAACGACTTCTGGTAGGTGAGTGCAAAGATACGTGGCAGCTTGAGCGCCCTTGCATCTGCCAAGAGCTCTGAGACGATCACTCGTCCCAGGCCGTCCTTCTGAAATCGCTCCTCGACAGCCAGCGAGCGGATCTCACCCAGGTCACCCCACACGATGTGCAACGCGCCGCATCCCGCAAACTGTCCATCCATCTCAGCAACCACAAAGTCACGGATGTTCTGGTACAGCGTGTTGCGCGACTTGGGCAGCATCCACCCCTCGTCGGCAAAGTGATTGACCAGGCGATGCATTGCCTCCACATCGGACAGCGTGGCCCGACGAATGATGACCTCGCTCATGCCACTCCCCATTTGCCGCCTCTTCGCTGGACGACCGTGAGGGTTGCCCCTACAACGCGCCTAAAATGCGGTCGAGGATGGAGACGCCCTGATCGATGTCCTCTTCCTCGACGATGAACGGCGGCAGCAGACGCACGACGTGATCCCCCGACGAGCCCAACAGGATGCCCTCCTGGTACCCGGCAGTGAGGATGTCCTTGGTGAGCAGCGTCGTCTCGATGCCCCACATCAAACCCCGGCCGCGGATCTCGGTAATGCAGTCGTGCTTTTCGGCCAGGCCACTGAGCGTCTCCCCAAGGTAGTCCCCTTTCTTGCGGATGCTCGCCAGGAACTCGGGCGTGTTGATCGTACCCAGCACCGCACGTGCGACGGCACAGATCAGCGGGTTGGCAGCAAATGTGCTGGCATGATCTCCCGGCTCAAGCAAGGAAGCCACCCGGTCTACCGCCAGCGCCGCCCCGATCGGCAGCCCTCCACCCAGAGGCTTGGCTACAGCGACCAAATCGGGCCGTATGCCGCTCGGCTCATAGCCCCACATCGTACCGGTCCGTCCCATTCCGCACTGCACCTCGTCGCAGATCAGCAGCGCGCCGTGCGCATCGCACGCCGCTCGCAGGCCCTGCAGGAACGCATCGCTGGCGATATTGATCCCACCCTCACCCTGCACCGCCTCGATGATCACCGCGCACGGCTGCACCTCGGCGATGACCTTTTCAGCGGCTGCCAGGTCGTCAAGGGGGGCAAAGTGAACGTCCGGCATCAGCGGCACGAACGGCTC
>JADHXD010000200.1 GCA_016783145.1 Anaerolineae bacterium | reverse complement strand
CGCCTATTCAGGCGGGCGTCCCGCAACTTGACAGTGGCAAACTCGTCAAGGCTCCACTGGCACTCTGATGCTGATAAATGATCCTCAGTCATGTTCACATACCTCCAACCTAGTCTCGGCTGGATATCATTCTACCACAGTTCTCCACCACTATCGAGATGTGGGTAGTAGATAGCTCGGTACCACCAACGTTCTCGCGCCTTGCCTGCAAAAAACTGACGGACGCCCACCGATCAGCAGAGCGTGCGTGTTGCCTGATGCCCGCTGATCGACTATAATGGAGCTAGTAGCTGTGCATCACGATCGGGCGCTGGGAGTCCTGGGTGACGACGCTCTATCTGGATATGAACATCAATAACCGACCTTTCGATGACCAGGGGCAGATGCGGATCAGGCTAGAGACTACCGCGATCACAATGGTCTGGGCGCTGATCCAGTCAGGCACCTTTGCTGCCAAATGGTCCTTTGTGTTGGACTATGAGAACAGTCGCAACCCTTTTGTCGAGCGGCGTGCCTTCGCCCACTACTTGGCACAGGCGTGCGAGGGTACGATCGAGCCGAACGAGGGGATCAGAGAGATGGCGCGCAGGCTAGAACGCCTTGAGATACGAGGACGTGATGCCCTTCATTTGGCTTGTGCAGAGTGGGCAGGCTGCGACTACCTGGTCACCTGTGACGATCAGTTGGTGCAACAGGGCAAGAGACTGGTAGAGGCCGGTGAATTGGGGCTAAAGGTGATCAACCCGGTCGACTTGCTACGGGAGGAAAAGAGATGGCGTTAACGGACGAGCGATTTGAGCGCACCGAGGTCGCTGTGCGGGAAGCAGGCTTGGCGGCCTTGATCCAGTCTCTGGGGTATGCGGACGCAGTGCGCTTTGTGACCCAACTTGGCGAAGGACGAGGTGACTATCTGAAGTGGCAGGAGCAGGTCTTTGGCGATGCCAACGTAGACGAGATCTATGAACAGGCGCAGAAACACTGGGAGAAGCGCGCGTCGTAAGCTTGTCCAGGCCAATGGTCACACCTCATCGAGGGGCAAGAGCCTGTCTCTTGCCCCTCGGTTCATCTATGGCTCGGCGCTGTCTGTACCTTCACTGGATCACTACTCTCCTCGATCCTCGATCCTCGATCACCATTTCCGAAGCGGGCTTACCTGGCGCACGGCCCAGGCAGTCGGCCGGGGCCTGGTGCTCCTCTTCAGAAAGGGGATCGGGTGGGATCGGCCCGCCGGGCCGTCAGCTATCCGCTCCCTTCATCCGGCTGGGTGATGTACTCGAGCTTCTGCCGTGCCCCAAACGACTCGGCCGCACCGACTATGAGGGCATACGGCGTGCGCTACTCGCCGCCCATCTCTGCCAGGCGGTGTTGCACGTCGGCGATCCAGATCTCAGCCATCTCCCTGGCGTTCTTGGGTGCCTTCTCGCGCTTCAGCTTTTGGTATGCGTTGCGCGAGTGCTGTAGGGCATCAAACGCGCCTCGCTCCAGCGCCCAGGCGATCGCCGTCTCGGCGTTCGGGAAAACCTCGGGCACTTGGTTCTCGAGGTCTTCCTGCTGCTCCCGGCTGAGGCTGTCGTACGCAGCCGCCTCGATCTTCTCGGGTATCCCTGCCCAGGTCCCCGTGTCATCCCATAGGGCCATCCCGGCCCGCCCGCGCCTGGCCCATACCACCTTCGCCCCTCGGCGGGCGCCCTCTTGGACAATCTCGATCTGCATGTTGATCGAGCGCAGCAGCCGTGCGAGCTCTGTCGGGCTCACCGTCGCCCGCGTGACCTCTTTCCCTTTCTCATCTCGCGCGTCGTTCAGGTGGTAGATCCACAGACAGTCCGTACCCCAGCGAGTGACCGCGTCCTGCAGCTGGCGCATGGCCAGCGCTTTGGTCCGAAAGGCTGCCGCCAGGTTCTTGGCCCTGCCGGCGTCCTTGTCCACCATCGCCTGGATCACCAGAGGGCAGATGATCGCTGTCAGGCTGTCGACCACGACCGTCTACACTCCGGATGCCGGCATATTGGCCGCCAAGATCGCCGCGATCCGATCCGGATCCGTGTTATCACTGGCCGTCTCGCTGAGAGCATAGACATCACCCTGGGCCAGGTCGAGGACCTCCGAGAATCGGTGATCGGCGTCCACAGCCAGGATGAGGCCGCGCATCTGGGTCGCGAAGGTACTCTTGCCACTGCCAGGATATCCTACCAATGCCCAGAGCCTGGGCGGATACTCACTCCTGATCATTTTCCTGAAAGCCACTGTCCTGACTCCTCTCTCCGCTCAGTTGCGGAAAAAACTCGAAGAACCGCCGCCTGGCTCGTTCGTAGATGTCATCATACACACCCCGCGCGGCCCGGTAGGGCAGGGGGATGCCCACGCTCCCGCCGGCGATGATCGCTCCCCACTTTGCCACGGTGAGCATCTGCTGACCGATGGTCGGATCGTTCATAGTTCGCCCCCTTGATCGATACTTGCGTAGTCAAGGGCAGGCGAGCGCGCCCCGTGTGTTTCTTTCTATCACCTACAGCGCCAAAGAATCGAGATTTGCCGCTGCCGCTTCTGTACCGGGCGCGTCGCCATCGCTATCATTGGCCTGCGCTTCTCCGCTCATATGGACCACAATCCCTCGACCTATGCTGCGCTCGATCCGCGTCACGACCTGGTAGACATCGCCGATCGTGACTCTGGATCCTTCGATGTGTTCCAGCAAGGCCCTCCGGATTGCCTGAGATCGCTTTCCCCGGCCCAGCGATTCCAGCCAGTGCAGGAGGGCTCGATCCCGCTTGTCGTCGAGGGAAAAGGCGATCGTCACGTTTGCCATTTCTCACCCCCGCGCTATGCGATGAGCGAAGCGATAATATCCCTCCGCATTCGCAAAGACTGGATCGCCGGCAACCACACGCGCGTGCCGGAAGTGCTCCCCGATGTAGGGACCCACGAGGTGGGCGCCTCCGCCGGCCACGAGGATCGCATCCAGGTTGGCCCCGCCATTCCACAACTGGGTGGTCTGTGCGATCACCTGATCGGCCAGAGGGGAGATGGCCTCGTCGATCGCGTCTCTCAGGTCTACAGTGTCCCCGTAGTACCTGACCTGCCGGTCCCTGATCGCGTCGATCAGGGCGTGATCGCGCAGCTCCAGCCCTGGGCAGTGGTCGGCCAGCCAGCGCTCCACAGCTCGGACGACATCCCAGGCCCCGGTGTTGACGCTGGCCGTCTCTCGCCCGACCTCGGCCAGCCGGCTGACGCTGAGCAGGTTCGTGGTCTTGCCGCCGACGTCGATCAGGCCGATCCTCCCGTTGGCGATCTCCGGGTCAGTCACGTTGCCCCGGCGATCGAGGCAAACGGAGAGGAGCGCCCCGAAGCCCTGGGTCATGATCACCGTTCGCGAGACGCTGAAAGTCTGCCTGCGCCGGCCATCGCGCGCGGCCGTATGATCGCCCAGCAGCCGGTCCCGCAGGATCGGCCTGTCACGCGCGTAGAATCGGACGGGTTGGCCCGAGACGACAACCAGGTCAACGTGAGTCGCCGTCGTGACCTCTGTGAACGCAGCCAGCACAAGGTCGTGGTATGCATCGCTTTCGATCCATTCCCTGTCCTCGCGCCTTTCGATCTGACGGGACTGGATCACGGCCACATCGCCCACAAGGACTGGCCGGGGCGAGGCCAGGATGATGCCCTCGCTTGCTCCGTTCAGGGAGAAGCGAGCCCGATCCGGCGTGCCGATCACACTCGCAAACTTGACGCGTCCCTTCTCACTTACCCCCCTTGTGTGGGAATATCCCACGTCCAGACCTACGATCATCGGTTCCCTCCCTCCTGTGTTGTTGACCGTCAACTATTGACGGTTGATAGGACTAGGCTGCCCTGGGCACGCCGAGCCTCCGCTCTAGCTGCTCCAGCAAGGTCTCCAGTGTGGAGGCGGACATGTAGTGCTCCAGGATTGTGCCGGCAATGATGGTGGGCTTTTCCTCACCGGCCTGGTCGACGAGCTGAAGCGACTCGTCTTTGCTCTCTTCGTTCGGCTTCCCCGCGGTGTTCTTGAGCTCTGCCATCTGACTTTTCCTCCCTTTCAAATTCATTTACATAACCGGCTTGACAAAAGCCTGAAATTGTAATATGATGAGAAGAGACTCGCCAGGAATGAGCCGCGCGCCCGCTTGTGTACAGAACGGGTCTATGGAGCGAATGAGGTTCGGGGCCCAAAGAGATGCAGAGCATAGCCACAGAGCGTGAGGAACGGATGATCGCTCACCTGGTCGAATGGATTCAGGACAGGGGACTGAGATCGCCGGCCATTCTGTTTCTCGAAGCACACAAGCCTCTGGCTCCCATTGGCAGCCAGGCACTGCTTTTCCTTCAACCGCTGCTCAGGTTTGTAGGTCCGATGTTGGGCTGGTTTGACGATGATCGGGTGCTGGCCGAGTACGCGTTGCTCCTGGAAGACCCGACCAACGTCGAGCGAGTTCTCTCTCACCTGGAGCATTGCCTCGCCGAGTGAGGAAGAGATAAAGTTCATGTCAACCACTGTGATCTTTCTTGGCTTCTTGCTGGGGGTGCCCCTGCTCCTGTGGTGGTTCACTCTCCGCGCACGCACGCATGGGGAGTTTCCACTCCGGCCCATTGCCGCCTTCCAGGCCTTGCACGGCCTGCTCGGTCGGGCAGCCGAGAGCGGCAAGGTCGTCCACCTCTCACTGGGCAGTTCGGGGATTGGTGGGGACCAGACCGCGGTCGCCTCCGCTGGCTTGAGTGTACTCCGGTACCTTGCCGATCAGGGGAGCGCGATCGGCATCTCTCCGGTGGTCAGCGTGGCCGATCCTACGATGCTGCTCGCCGCTCAGAATGTGCTCTATCAGGCCTACTGGCGGCAGGGGCGGGCGAGGGATTACCGTCCCACAGACGTGCAGATGATCGCCCCAGACCGGACAGCCTACGCGGTCGGCGCGCAGGACATCGTCAACAGCGAACACGTCGCTGCCAACGTGATGGTCGGCGATCTGGGCCCAGAGTACCTGCTGATGGGAGAAGCAGGCGCACAGCGCGAGATCGTGCAGTTGGTTGGCTCAAACGCCGTAGAGACGCAGCCCTTGATGCTGGCGACGTCTGACAACGTCCTGCTGGGCGAAGAGGTCTTTGCTGTCGGGGCATACCTGACCCGCCATCCGCTGCACGTTGCCAGCCTGCAGGTGCAGGATGCGCTGCGGGTGTTGATCGTCATCGCGATCATCATCGGGGTAGCAGTTAAAACCGTGTTTGGGTAGACGCCTGGAGGATCGCGTTTGGTTATCGACCTGAAGCATCTCCTTCGCATCATACTGGTCGTCGTTACGCTGTCCATAGGAGTGATCGTCTTGCTCTCCTATGTGTTCGAGAGCGATGTCCTGATGCTCCTGCGCAGCGTTTTTGTCGAGTGGTCGGTGATCGTCATCGCCTTTGCGATGCTTCTGGGCGTGCTCAATGTGCTGCGCGTGCATGCGGGGCGAATCCAGCACGCGAACGGCACTGCGTATAGTGTGATCCTGATCTTTTCTTTTCTGATCGTT
This sequence comes from Anaerolineae bacterium, assembly GCA_016783145.1. Lineage (GTDB taxonomy): Bacteria > Chloroflexota > Anaerolineae > JAFGEY01 > JAFGEY01 > BS750m-G44. The sequence continues at coordinate 2,689 of JADHXD010000200.1, read as the reverse complement.
TTTGTGCCGGGGATCATGCCCTCGGACAGGGTCCCTGCGTATGTTCAGGGTTTTGTTGGGCCGACGGGTTCGGTCGTGGGTTTTATCTACCAGAACGTACAGCGCCCGCTGCAGGCTGCGCTCTTTTCGTTGATGGCCTTTTTCATCGCCACTGCAGCCTGGCGCGCGTTTCGAGTCCGCAGCCCGGCCTCCCTGGTGATGTTCATTGCCACCCTTCTGGTCCTGTTGGGTTCGATCAAGATCAACGTTGGCCAAGGTTGGAGGCTCGTCACGGAGACCAAGAACTGGGCACTCAGCGTGCCCGTGATGGCGGGTGCCCGGGGCATCCTGCTGGGCATTGTCTTGGGGACGATTGTCACCGGCTTGCGCCTCTTGTCCGGCATCGATCGCCCCTATAGTGACTAGGCGATCCCGGTCGCCAGGCCGTCTTCGGGCGAGATCGGCACGGGCGCGAGCTCGATCGCTCGGCCCGGCACAGAACCATCGGGAGGGTACCAAAGGACGATCCTGGTGCCGAGTGAGCCGGGATCAGTTCAGGATTGGTGACAGGGTATGAATCAGGAACTGCCGCCGTTTCAAGATGATGAATCCAACGACATGCCGGGCTGGCTGCGCGGGATGAGTGGGTCGGAAGAGACGCCCGAATGGCTGCGCAAGCTCGTCCAGCAAGGTGAAGGGATGGGCGCCGACAGCGCCCAAGACAGCCACGCACAGGCGGATCTGACCGGTGATGCCGCCTTTGAGGACACGGTCGTAGCGTCCCCACAGCCCTCCGACGTGGCACCTGCTGAAGAGGAAGGGGATCTTCCGGGCTGGTTGCGAGGGCTGGAAGGCGAGCCGGGGGTGGAACCCGCTGCAGATGACTCGTGGCCTATCGAGGAAGCGAGTACGGGTCAGCCGCTTGGGTTTACGGACTGGCTGCTCGATCTGGGCAGAGAACGCAGGGCAGCACCCAGCGCCCCGCCGCCGTCTACGCCCCAAGGGCCATCTGCTGACGAGAGGCCCGGTCCTGCGGACCAACAGGCGGGCCAGGTCGAGGAGCCCGCGGTCGGGCCAGGCCCTGAGGAGGCTAGCCCACCCGAAGGCGAGTTGGCCGGCAAGAAACCGGGCTTTACGGATTGGCTGATGGGGCTCAGCGACAAGCCGGAGGGAGAACCCAGCGCCGAAGCTTCATTCGCGTCCGAGGAGTCCTCAGGCGGACGCCTCGGCTTCACCGGTTGGTTGGAGGGTGCGGACGGCTCGCCGGCGACAGAACCTGCTGGCGGACCGGTCGAGCCAGAGAAGGCAGCTGCGGAAGATGCAGAGGGAGCGAAGTGGCTGGCGCGCCTGGATGGTCAGCCTGCCGCAGGGCCGCGCGCTGAAACGCCACCTCCACCCAGGCGACCGCCTGCTGGCGAGGAAGGGGAGTCCCCCAAGAGGCTGCCACGTCTTAAAGAGGAGCAGCCCGCGACCAAGCCAGGTGCCGAAACGCCGCCTCCCTCCGCCGAACCGCTGGCCGGCGCACAATCGCAACCTCCCGAATGGCTGGCGCGCCTGGAGCAAGAGTCCCCGCTGGAACCAGGCCTTGAGGCCCCACGTCCCTCCGCGGAACCGCCCGCGGGTCCATCGTGGCTGTCACGCCTGGATGAGAGGCCGGCGGAGCCTGTCGAGCAAGAAGGCATCCCGGAGTGGCTGGTGGGTGGGGGCGAGGAGCCTGTCTCAGGCCAGCCTCAAGAGCTGTTCCCCCTTGAGGTAGAGCCTCCCGTTGAGGATGCAGAGCCCTCGACCTGGTTAGCACACATGAGTGAACAGCTTGCTGAGGAACCGGGCGCCGAGCCCTCGATCGAGATCGAGGATCTGCCCGCTGGCGGGAAAGTTGGGTTCACGGACTGGCTGACGGAGGCCGGTCAAGAGCTTGCCGGGGAGGCAGGCGCCGATCGATCGATCGAGATCGAAGATCTGCCCGCTGGCGAGAAAGCTGGGTTCACGGACTGGCTGATGGGCCTGGACAAAACGCCACCCGTGGAACAAGCCGAGGAGGCTCCTGCTGCTGCGGAGCCAGAACCCCCCGAGCAGGTTGCGCGTCTGGAAGAGGAGGACGCGCAGCCCGAACCCGCCGCTGAAGAAGACCTTCCCGAGTGGTTAGCGCACCGGGAAGAAGAGTCCAGAGTCGAAGCGGATGAGGAGGTCTTGGCCGGTGCGGAAGGGGAGGCTCTGGGGCAGGAGGCGCGCCGGGATGTTGAGGAGGACCTCCCCGATGGGCTGGCCCGCCCGGACGAGGCACCCGAGGTCGAGCCGCCCGAGGAAGCGGAGCTTCCAGAGTGGCTGGGGAAGCTGGACGGCGAGTCCATCTCCGCCTTTGCCATTGGGCCCCTACGCCTATCCGGGGAAGAGCCTGAGGCCGAGTCTACTGTCGAGCAGCCCGAGGAAGCGGAGCTTCCGGATTGGCTGAGGGAGCTGGACGGTGAGTCCATCTCCAGCTTTGCCACCGGGCCTCTGCAGTTGCCCGAAGAGGGGCTGGAGGGTGAGGAGCCGGGCGAAGAGCTTTCCCTGCTTGATGAGGAGTTGGCGGGCGAGGAGGCCGAGATCCCCGATTGGCTGGCCCGCCTGGAGGAAGCGCCCGAGGTCGAGGAAGGCGAGGGGGAGGGCGTGCCAGAGTGGCTGAGGGATCTGGACGGTGAATCCATCTCCGCCTTTGCCACCGGGCCCC
>JADHXD010000199.1 GCA_016783145.1 Anaerolineae bacterium | reverse complement strand
CGATCGCAAATCCGTCGGGGTCGTAGCCAAAAACCAGCAAGTAGTCTCGACCGTCGATCATGGCATTGGAATACAGCATGCCATCGACGTCCGCCACTTCGGGCAGCGCGCGGAGCTGGTCACCGACCGCTTCGTCGACGCTGCTGACCAGGGCGCTCATCGATTCACCCTGGCTGAGCACCAGGTCAGCCTGGCTGCCCTGGCCCATGGCCGCAAAGCCGGTCTTTAGCCCCTGTGCCATCGCTCCCAGCACAATGATGGCCGTCACTCCGACCGAGATGCCGACCAGCGTGAGGATGGTGCGCGCCTTGCGACGAAACAGGTTCCTGAGGATCATCTGGCTGCCACATCCTTGCAGCGCGCACAGTACCCGCTCACGTGCAGATGCGTACCTGTGACGCGCACGCCTTCACGCTCACAGAGCCCCTGCTCGATCTGCCCGACCAGCGAGCTGTCGAACTCGATCACTTGGCCGCAGCGACGGCAGGTGAAATGATAGTGTGGCACCTCCCGCACCGCTTCATAGTGACCGTGGTCCTCGCCCAGGTGGTGCTTTTCCACCAGCCCCAATTCCCTGAGCACGGACAGCGTACGATACACTGTCGCCAGGCTGACGTCGGGATCACGTGCCTTGACCCGCGCGCAGAGAGCGTCCGCATCCAGGTGTCCGTCGCTCGCTTCCAGCACCTGCAGGACCAGGCGGCGCTGAGAGGTCATCCGGCGGCCCGCTGCCCGCAGGTTCTCCTGCAGTTGTTCGCCCCAATTACCCATTTCCGACCTACCTATTGCGAAGGCTTCGCATTAAGGATCATACGCTCCTTCCGTCCCCTTGTCAAGTTGTCGTTCGGTGGGTGCGCGTTCGCTGGTGTGCCGATACCCAGCACCAGAGGCCCGCCTGAGTGACATGCGTGGTGGAGGGACGGTGTGCGTCGAGGTTGAGATGTTGGGCGTCTCTGACGTGCCCGGGCCGGCAGACACACCCGTTGCGCACGGCTGCCGCAAAGCGCCTTGACCCAGACTTCCGATTTCTGCTGCCCGAAGGCCGGACGCTGTCGAGGGGAGGCTATCGCCGCACTGCGCGACAACGTGTGAATGGCAAGAAATCGTAAGTCTTGACCTCGCGCAGGGGCAGTTGACTGCGCCCGATTCTGTGGTATCATTGAGTGGAGGCGAACCACTGCAGGAGAGGTCGATATGGATGAGCAGCAAGCCCTGCGCCGAGCCCGAGAGGCGCTCCAGCGAGGGGAGTGTACGGCGGGGCAGGGATTCCTCTACCGGGCGATCCAGGCCAACCCACGCAGTATCCCGGCGTGGCTGTGGCTGTCGGCCATCGTGGGCGATCCAGCGCGGGAACGGGATTGCCTGGTTCGCGTGCTCCGGATCGATCCCCAAAACGAGACCGCTCAACGTCGCCTGTCCAGGCTGCAGCCCGTAGAGATCGCCCTTTCTCCGCCATCGCCGCGCGTGCTGTGCCCGTACTGCACGCAGAGCATCACGCACAGCGCCACCGTCTGCCGTCACTGTGGCCACGAGCTGGATAGGCATACGACTTTTCCAGACGCTATCCCATCGCACGCCCAAGCCTCCCCAAGGCTCTCCCTGCGGGCGCTCGAGCTGGCCCTCGCGCTGGCGTGCGTTGCGCTCCTGCTCCTCGTCACCTGGACCCGTATGCGCCCTCCGGCAGACGACAGTGTGGAGGCACCGGCCTCAGGGCTCCTGCCCTCGCTGGCCGAGTTTGAGGACAGCCCATTCTGCCGCGCCAACGGATGCCGGCACAGGCACAACTGGGACCTGGGCCCAGGGGAGGTCAATCACACCTTCGGCATCGAGGCAAACCCCGACGTCTTGGTCGAGGTGTCCACACAGGCCGGGACTCCGGTGCGTTCCGCGCTGATGTTCTTTGCGCCCTCAGGGCCTGGCCCTGAGGAGCTTCAGCTCGCATACTCGTTCCTGAGCTCGATCCACCCGCGCGCCACCGTCGACGCGACCGTGCGGGGCTTTGTCGAGCGCAACATCACGACGGAGCAGACCCATCTCTGCGAGGCGGACTCTATCCCCTTTGGAACGATGCGAATCTGGACCGGCAAGAGCGTCGGGCACACGGTGTCGATACGGGAGCACTGTCCCTAGGTCTTCACGGGCGCCTCGGTCCTGCCCCTGTGCTGCAGCCACATCCCCTGCCGGCGGCGGGCAGGTAGGGCCCTATTCGTTCACTGTCTCGACGACAATGGTGCAGTCCGTGACCAGGGCGGCGATCGCGCCGATCGCAGCCAGTTGTGGCGCGAGCACAGCGCCGACCACGCCCAACGTCAGCGGGATGTCGATCAGCACCCTGCCCTTCTCATTCTTGATGGCGATGTGGCGGATATTGCCCTGGTGAACCAGTTCCTTGACCTTGGCCAGAAGCCCCTCGCCTGTAACACGAAACTCCTCTGTCCGAACCTTTTCCTCGCTCACGTTTGCCTCCTGATGCATTCATATCCGTCGCCAGGTCTCCCCGGCGTCCCCTCAGCCGCGCCGGGCCCCAGGCAGAGCCCGTCGCGTGCACTTGCCGAGTTCTTTATGGATCTCGGCCACGTTCTCCCCTCCTGTCCCTTCTCAACGCTGTGGCCCGCGTGCCACAGGCTGGACCCGCCCCAGCAAACTGGCCTGGATCTTCCGGATGGCTGTCCATAGGTTCATCTCAATGATTCGGGGGAAAGACTTCCGAAGTCTGGCAGACTTCGGAAGTCTGGACCCAGTTCCCCCACTCTGTGAGAAGACACGCTGTCCGTAATACCATACGTTCGGGCGTACCAAGCAGTTTCAGTGCGTCGGCATTTCCTACGAGAAGCTGCGATCTGCCAGATCCCTCTCCAGCGCGAGCCGGTCCACACGGGATGAGAGATCGAGGCTGATCGGGGAGACACTAACCACGCGGTCGCGGGCCAGGGCATAGATGTCCGAATCCGGCTCCAGGTCTGGCCACCCATCCCCGACACGGTAATCCAGGGGGTGCGAGTCGGTCAGGTTCTCCCGCTGAGGGGGCAGGCTCGCCCAATACCGGCACCGCGAGACGCGTGTCACGCGCCAGGGCGTGTCGAGGGTCGCATCCTGCGGCACGTTGACGTTCAGCAGATCGGCGTCAAAGGGGAGCTGGTAGTCCGGCGCGAGAAGCCGGGCGGCAAAGACACGCGCCCACTGCCCCGAAACCCGGAAATCAATGCCCGGCGAGTGGGAATAGTGGTACTCGGGCGCCGTCTGCAGCGAGACGGCCAACGTGGGGATGCCCGCCGATGCCGCCTCAAGCGCCGCCCCCACCGTTCCCGAGCTGGTGACATCGTTCCCGACGTTCTCCCCATAGTTGATCCCGACCACGGCGAGGTCAGGCAGGCGCGGGGCAAGCTCCAACAGGGCGTAGGCCACACTCTGCGCCGGGGAGCCCTCGATGCCGTACGCGTCCAGCGAATCGCCGTCCCATTCCAGGGTCACGGGGTGAATGCGTCCTGTGCTCCCGTTGGGAAAGCTACGGCCTGCACCGGAGTGCTGGTGTAGAGGGGCAGCCGCCAGCAGGTCTCCGAGGGGACGAAGCGCAGCCAGCGCTGCGCACAGCCCTGGGGAGTAAACGCCGTCGTCGTTGGTCACCAGGATCAGGGGCCCGCCGTGTACGACCAAGCTCGCTCCTCCCCCCTAATGCTGGCCCCACTGAGTAAAGATCTCGCTGATGCTCTGCCGATGATGGATGCGCCGGATCGCCTCGCCAAACACCGCCGCGACAGAGACCACCTCGATCTTACGCGAGAGCGTGGCCGGCTGGTTTTCGATCGTGTCGGTGATGAACAGCTTTCGCACCGGGCTCCGATCGACGCGGTCCACCGCAGCCTGGCCTAGCGCCCCGTGGGTGATAAGCGCATAGATCTCTTTGGCGCCCTTTTCGGCCAGCTTGATCGACACTTCTTCCAGCGTGCCTCCCGACATGATCGAGTCGTCCACGATGATCGCCGTCCTGTCCCGCACCTCGCCGATGATGTGCAGCACCTCGGCATGCTCGTCGTGCGCCGAGCGCTCTTTGTCGGCGATCGCCACAGGGGCGCCCAGCCGCGATGCATAGGCCCTCGCCCCCTTGACAAAGCCGGCATCCGGCGCGACAACCACAGGATCTACAAGCTCCACCTGCTGGATGCGATCGCAGAGCACAGGCATGCCGTACAGATTGTCCACCGGCACGCGAAAGAACCCCTGTATCTGCGCTGCGTGGAGGTCCATGGTCACCACCCGATCGGCGCCAGCGACCTCGATCGCATCCGCGCAGACGCGCGCACGGATCGAGACCCGCGGCTCGTCCTTCTTGTCGCCCTTGCCGTAGCTAAAGTAGGGGATGACCGCGGTGACCGATTCGGCGCTGGCTCGCTTCAGGGCATCGATCCAGAACAGCAGCTCCATAAAGTTGTCGTTGGCCGGAAACACGGTAGACTGTACAATGTACACGTGCCGGCCCCGCACGTTCTCCAGCACGCGAACAAATGTGTTTCCCTCTGAGAAGGTGAGTACCTGGTTCTTTCCACGCGAGATGTCCAGGTACCGGCAGATCTTGTCCGTGAGCTGTACGCTCCCGCTTCCCGCGAAAACCGCTATCCCGTCGGCTGCCATCATGGACCTCTCCTAGACTGCTCCACCAGCACGACTGATCCGCACCCCAATGATACCACAAACCGGTCCCACGTCCAACTTGGGGACTGGAGATTTGTCTCCAGTACGGGTTCGTGCTAAGATGATGCTGCGCTCATTTGCAGCGTTTTGGTTCATTCCCCGGTACCCTTGACCTGCCATCGCTCACCGGATCGGGGTCCAGGAGGGTATGCTGGCCCTCGACAAGGGGGGAGGAGTGGCTTCATATGCTGGTCACATCCGAAGCATGGAAAGCAGCCTATCCAGGCGCGTCCATTGGCCTGTTGGCGATGCACGACGTCGCCAACCCCGAGGAGCACCCGGGGCTCGACGAGCACAAGCAGGCACTGGAGAACGACCTCCGCTCGCAGTATGCTGGCTATGACCGGGCCAGGTTCAAGGCGCTCCCCACTATGCAGGCATACAATGCTTACTATAGGCGCTTCACAAAGAGCTATCACGTCCAGCTTCAGCTCGAGTCCATCGTGCTCCGGGACAAGTCGATCCCCCGCGTCGCGGCGCTGGTCGAGTCGATGTTTATGGCCGAGCTCAAGAACGGGCTGCTCACTGCCGGGCACGATCTGGAGCGCGTACGGGCCCCAGTGCGGGTCGACGTGGCAGGCGAGAGTGAGCAGTACACGCGCCTCAACGGGCAAGACCAAACGCTCAAGGCGGGCGACATGATGATCGCCGACGCGGAGGGCATCTTGTCCAGCATCATCTACGGCCCCGATCGCCGGACGTGCATCAACCCGCAGACCCGGCGCGTGCTCTTTACGGTCTATGCCCCGCCCGGTATCGAGCAGGAGGCCGTGACCCGACATCTCGGCGACATCCGCGACAACGTCCTGCTCTTTGCCCCTCAAGCTGAGGTGGTACTGCTGCGGGTGTACGGCTCAGAGGGGACCGCGTGAACAAGACCCTCACAGAAGGCCTGGGGTGAAGACAACCGGGGCAGCTACCTGCCTCTGCGACGAAAGCGTACACCGATGACCGCAGATAGTAGAGTTGACTTGTTCGACGCCTGGGCCGCCACCTACGACCGGCGGATCGAGGCCGGTACGGCGCCGGTGTCCTTTGAGGGGTACGAGCAGGTGCTTGCTGAGGTTGTCGCGCGTGCCCAGGTCACCGCGGGGATGCGCGTGCTGGACCTGGGCATAGGCACCGGCAACATGGCTGCCCTCTTCCTGGACGGGGGGTGCGTGGTATGGGGCGTGGACATATCGGCGCAGATGCTTGCCCGCGCGCAGGAGAAACTGCCGCGATTGCACGTCGTCCAGGCCGATCTGTTGGCCGATGACTGGTTTGGTGTGCTGAACCAGCGCTTTGACCGGATTGTGTCCTCCTATGTTCTGCATGACCTGGACCTGTCGCAAAAGATGCGCCTGCTGGCGCGTCTGGCCGAGGGACACCTGGCCACCAACGGGTGGATGGTCATCGCCGACGTGGCCTACCCAGACCGGGCAGCGCGTGCTCGGGCCCAGGGCCATTGGGGCCGTCTGTGGGGAGAAGGCGAGCACTACTGGGCGGCAGATGAGACCATCGCCGCGTGTCAGGCGATCGCTCTGCACTGCACATACCGTCAGGTTTCCACGTGCGCGGGCGTATTCGTCATCCGCGCCTCAGGGCCGTGAGGTCCGTTCGGTCTGGGTAGGACTGCTCTGGAACGGAGCCCACCAACACGGTACAGCTGTGCTGGCTACTTGGCTCATCCGTGGGCTTTCGTGAGACGTTGTAGGCTGACGTCATTGAGTGTCTTGCCCTATCCGGGGATGAGTCTGGCGACAGCGCGCAAGTGAGGGGAAGAACGGTCATCAGCAGAGGGTGTTCTCAATCCGGTTTCGCCTGATAGGCAACCTTGGCTACGCCATCAACAGTCTGTTGGAGGCGTGCCGTTGAGAGGGTCCAATCACGGGACTTCAGTTCGGGCAAGCGACGCGAGAGTAGCTGTGATGCAGGCCACCTAACACCGGGGTGGCGATGATTCTTCCCGATTGTGCGGGGTTGCATTCACCCAATCGAGCTGGGATGCGCTGTCCGATTCCCTGATGTGGCCTCGATCGATTGTAGTAATCGACGTATTCCTTGACTACACGGCTCAAGTGGTTTCGATGGAGGATGAGCGTGTAGTCAAGACATTCCCGTTTCATACTGCCAATATACCGCTCGCAGACAGCGTTCGCTTTCGGTGCTTGATAGGGCGTCTTTAGCTCCTCAATGCCGGTGCTCCTGGCGACAGCTGTGAACTGCTGACCGTACTTTTTGTCGCGGTCGTGAATGAGGTACTTGGGGCTTTTCCCCCAGGGAGTGGCTTCCCGGAGCTGCTGCGCTACCCAAGCGTCCGTGGGAGAGCTCGTCACAGCGGTGTGCACACTGCGGCGTGTCTCCAACTCGATAATGACAAAGATGTAGCGTGCCCGGAACAGCAGGTCATGCACCACAGTGAAGTCGCAGGCCCAAATGTCTCCGGCGTGGTTCTTGAGGCAAGTGGCCCAAGTCTGGCCTGATTGCCGGCGCACCTTGGGCATGTCCTTTTGAATGGTGCGCTTGCTGACCTTGATGTCCAGTTTCAGCAACTCACCGCGAATGCGCTCCGCGCCCCACAGGTGGTTTTCCTTGACCATCTTCCTGATGAGGGCGATCGTTTCGGGGGCGATGCGCGACTTGCGGTCCTTCTTCTGTGACTTGCGCCGCCAATAGTGGCGAAACAGGTCCCGATGCCAGCGCAGCAATGTGTCCGGTTGGACAATGTGCAGCGCTTGCTGCCAGAACTGGGTGCAGCGAGCCAGGAGAACCAGGCGCATGCGGTCACCACGGGTCAGCTGACCTGACGCCTGAGGACGATGAGTTGCTGCGGCAGCAAGGCATTTTCTGCGATCAGGTCAGCCCGGCTGCGCGTCATGTCTGAGAGGACCCCAGTGGCGAATCCGGTCGTGACGGGTGTTGTCCATCGCTTGATGCGCAGCTTGACGCTGCCGATAAGCTTGTTCCAGGGACGAGTGATGAGTTCAATCATACTGTTGTCGACTCCAGACAAGTTTTCGGATCGACCAGCATGATAGCCGATCTGGGCGATGTTGGCCATTCGCCTGCCAGAGATCTGAGTGGATGAGTCAAGTAGCCAGCACAACCAATACGCCGTCGACCAGCCCGGCGAACGCGCCGAACTCGAGCAGCACGTGCTGGTTGAGGATGCCACGCCGGAGTGACTGGACGGCCATGAACACAATGTGCCGTCCCGCGCCAAAGACCGTCGACAGCGCTGAGGTGATCATCATCGCTCGGAACCACGGCTGGCGAATCCCGGACCAGCGAAGGATCACAAAAATGGAAGAAAGGGCTGTAAAGGCCACCGCCCAGAGCAGCAGCTTGCGGGCGTGGACCAGCTCCGTCCGTTGTTCCTCAAAAGCACGAACCTATCCCAACACAACCCTAACGGGATCTTTACGTTATGGAAGTTCCCCCAAAAAGTTGTACCACTTGAGGCTGTGTTTATTGTGATCCTCTTCTGGAAGTGTGCCCAGAGCCCCCACCCACAAGAGGGGGGCATCGTCGCCGTAGAGCGGTGGATAGTGTGGGCAGGCACGCTTT
>JADHXD010000049.1 GCA_016783145.1 Anaerolineae bacterium | reverse complement strand
CAATCACAGCAGTTGGGTAATCCATAACACGCCTCCTCCGTTAGCTTATGAGGTCAAGTGCCTTGGAGTTTACCAGCCTTTTGGCCAAAGGTCAATTCCAGTTCTGTGGTTGTTAAAGAGCGTTCAAAGGTAATGCTAGCATCCCGCCTAAGAACACATGTTCTGTTTTCCATTACCACCATTATAGCACAATCGAAACGAAAGTCAACCATCATCGAATCCCCGTTATGTAAACATGTAGGTCGCGATCTGGGGGATGAAATCGCCGTGATAGTCGAGTTGGTGCCCGCCCGTCTTGTCCCGGCTGTCAAAGAGCCACAGCGAGTCCGTGTAGACGTGATCGTACTCGCGCCAGCGGTCCAGGTCAATGTCACTGAAAGGGGGCTTCTTGGGCATCGGTCCTCTTGCTTTCAGGCGATCTCTTCTCTCAGCTCACAAAGAGGGACTTTGTCGAAAAGTCCGGGTCGCTGGTCAGGTTCACTCCCAGCTCTCTCAGCCCTTCGGCATCACCGGGTGCGGGGATGTGGGTGATGTGCACCTCACATCCGCGCAGCTCCCGGAGCTTTTCGATCGCCACCTGGGCCGCGGGGTTCATCGTCGCGCTGATGCTGAGGGCGATCAAGGTCTCTCCCAGGTCCAGGCTGACCATCCTGCCGTTAAGGATGTCCTTCTTGAAATGGTTGACCGACTCGATAATGGCCGGCGGCAAGAGGTGCATCTCGTCTGGTATGCGAGCCAGGTGCTTGGTCGCGTTCAAGATCAGGCTGGACGCGGCGTGCATCAGGGGCGAGTTCTTGCCGGTGACGATCACCCCGTCAGCGAGCTCGATAGCCGCACCACAGAAAATTCCCTCGTTGCCCTTGCCCTTTACCTGCGCTTCGAGAGCCGCTTCCCTGGCTGGCAGCACCACTCTCCGGGCTTCGGGCACGAGATGCAGGTCATCCATCAGCAGCTCCAGGCGCTGCACGGTCCCTCTATCCGTGAGTCCCATGGCATATTCACAGGCATACCGGAAGTAGCGACGGATCACCTCCTGCCGGGCGGCCTCTCTGACTACCTCGTCGTTGACGATGCCAAAACCAGCGCGGTTAACGCCCATATCGGTGGGTGAACGGTAAAAGGGGGGCGCCCCGGTGATGCGCTCGATGATCCGCTGCAGGAGGGGAAAGGCCTCGATATCCCGGTTATAGTTCACCGTCCGTTCGTTGTACGCCTCCAGGTGAAAGTGGTCGATCATGTTCACGTCACGCAGGTCAGCCGTCGCGGCTTCATAGGCGACGTTCACCTCGTGCTTGAGCGGCAAGTTCCAAATCGGGAAGGTCTCAAACTTGGCATAGCTGGCGTTCACACCCCGCCGGACCTCGTGATACAACTGGGACAGACAGGTGGCCAGTTTTCCGCTGCCCGGACCGGGGCCAGTGACGACGACGATCGGCTTTCCGGTTTCGATGTAGGCGTTGGCTCCGTATCCTTGCTCGCTGACCACGGTGTCAATATCGGTCGGATAGCCCTTGGTGAAGGGATGGGTGTAGACATCGATGTCCCGTCGTTCTAGCTTGTTCTTGAACGCTGTGGCCGCCGGCTGGCCTGCGTAGCGCGTGATCACCACCGCGCGTATGGGGATCCCCCACGCGGCCAGGTCATCGATCGTCTTCAGGGCATCCGAGTCGTAGGTGATGCCAAAATCCCCCCGGATTTTCCTGCGCTCGATGTCCCCGGCATAGATGCACAGGATCACGTCGATGCTGTCCTTGAGCTCCTTGAGCAACTGCATCTTGACGTTGGCATGGTAGCCGGGCAGAACCCGGGAGGCGTGATAGTCATAGACCAGCTTGCCCCCGAACTCTAGGTACAGCTTGCTGTACCCTCTCACCCTTCCCAGGATCGCTGCGGTCTGTTCGCGCAGGTACTTGGCGTTGTCAAAGCCCGGTGTAGTCTGCATGCCTCTCTCAACCTTCGCCTACGGAGCGATCAAGTGAACTTTGGATGATCCGGCGAACCCATCCGCAGATTGCGCAGATTACGCAGATTCACAGACCTGTGGATGATAGCGCCTTCTCGGTCAGTCCGTTCCCAAAGCCATTCCAGGGACGGCCCTCAACCGGCGGCGGATCGACCTGCACCGATCGCAGACCGAGTAGTAGCCACCTGGATCGGGCTCGATCCCTCGGGCGCGGGCCAGCTCGACCAATCCAGCAATACCCCCACCCAGGATCGCCTTCATCTCTGGGATGCGAACCGGATCATAGTCGCGCAGGATGTCCACGACATCGCGTTGGGCGGCGTTCCCGATGATCCATTCGTCGCACACCGCGATGCCGCCATCGGGCTCGACCGAGATGCTGCCCACCTGGTCCAACTGCCCGGTGTAGGGCATATCCCCACAGGAGCCCTCGGGGGCCGCCGTCTGTGCGGGCAGGTACTCTCGGAGCCACGTCCGCGCATAGCCTTCGGGCTGGACCACGTTCCCGTCGTCCTCGACGACCGGCAGATGGGATAGGGCATCCAGCACAGCCCGGGTCCGTCCGTTCCAGGGATTGTCGTGTTCTTTGGAGACCACCCAGCAGGGATTCCACTCGAGGACCTCGATCCCTACGTCCACGAGGGCGCGGACGTTCCGTTCTACGACGGGCACGGGGATGGTTTCCTGGTGAAAGGCATCCACCGAGATGCAGACGCTGTTCACCCCGCTCTCCGCCAATTGGGCGGCGACAGTCCGGAACTCGCCTCCAGAACGGGGCCATCCGGCATTGGTGATCACCTGCCTTTTCTCGATCCCGCCAGCCCTGGCAGCCCCGTGAACCGCACAGACGACGTCGGGAAAGAGCAGCGGCTCGCCGCCAAAGGTCATAGCAGAGGAAGGGGTATATGCCTCGCAAACACGGCCGACGATGCGGGCCGCCAGGCCGGCATCTATCACCGGCGGGCGCGACGCTCGCGCAGCGGGGCCGACCTGGCAGTGCTTGCAGTGAGAATTGCAGCGGTAGGTGACGAGGAACTCGATGCGATTCACGGTCAGGTAGGGATTCACGAGGTCTCTCCGTTCACACGGCCCAGATACGCAGGCCGAAACGGCTCAGGTAGATCGGGATGTTCCTGAACAGCGGGTTTGCCTCCTCGATCTGGCGGATCAGCGCACGTTTCTGGCTGGAGGTGTCCCCGCAGAGCAAGGTGATCGAGCCTCCCTCGCCGCCGGCCCCGTTGACCTTCCATCCGATCGCGCCGTTCTCTCGAGCAACATCGATCACTTGCCCCGCGTCCTGGCTGATCAACGCCGCATTCAACTCGCCCTGGGCCTCTGTGTTCACGATCATGGACCGGCCCAGAGCCTCAAAATCGCCCGCGTACACCGCGTCTCGGGCCATCTCGGGCGTCTTGCGCAGCGGCACCAGCTTGGTGCAGTCCGGGCCAGCGTCCTCCAGCTCGGCGATCACTTTTTCGTGAACGGCAGACGAACTGTGCGACTTGCCCAAGTAGATCAAGACCAGGCGGCGCTCCAGCTCCCACCAGATCGCGTTGGAGACGTGGATCTGGGACACGGCAGCGTGGGGGTATGCGACCATGTCGATGAAATTGATCCCCCCATAGGCCGAGCAGAGCTGGTCCTGAATGCCGGACTGGAGCTTGAGCAGGTCGGTCTCGACCTTGTGCGCCGCGTCGGCGACCTCGTGCGGCGTCAAGCGTCCCGGAGTCAGGCTGTCGAGCGCGCCGATGAGGGCCACGCTGACCGCCGCGGACGTGCCGGTCGAGCACCCCGCCGGCGCTTCGGAATAGATCGAGATCTGCAGCGCGACCTCCTCCGGGATGTGCATGTATTCGATCGCCGCTTCCAGCAGAGGGTGGCGGTCCCACCCTGGGATCTCGGGACGGACGGCGTAACGTTCCCCATAGTTCTCCGCGTGCAGCACGATGCGGTCCTCCTGTGCCTGGCGCGGAAAGACCTCGATCTGCACCTCGACATAGGGATAGACGCCGATGTTAAAGACCTTGCCATGCACGGCGAACCAGGTATCGGTCCACCCACCGTTGTCACAGATGCGAATGGGGGCCACGCTGTTGATAACGCGCAGCCGCGTGCCGGGATCCGGGGCATTCATAGAGCGACCTCCTCCCGTCCGCCCGCCAACTCCAGATCTGTTGAAAACCATCGCCTATGGAAGATGCTGCCGAGGAATGTGTGCTCAACGCACAACGATCGCATCCTGCTCCAGGTCGATCTTGGCCAGCGTGATCACCGGCACACCCAGGTCCGCCAGGTATTCGCGCCCGCCCTCGAACACTTTTTCGATCACGCACCCGATGCCACACAGCCTGGCACCGCTCTGCTGAACGAGCTGGACGACCGCTTCGATCGTGGACCCCGTGGCCAAAAAGTCATCGATCAAGAGGACGCGATCGCTTTCTCCGAGGTACTCGGGAGAGATCATGAGCTGCACCACGCCGCCCTTTGTGTGGCTGGGAGCTTCGGCCAGGTAGAATCCGTTGGCCATCGTGATCGGGCGGTGCTTGCGGGCGTAGAGCATAGGTACGTTCAGCGCCTGCGCTGTGGCGAGCGCGGGAGCGATCCCGCTGACCTCGGCAGTCACGACCTTGGTCACCTGGGTCACGCCCGCCTGGGCAAAGAGCGAGGCGAATTCTCGACCGATCGCCGTAGTCAGGGCCGGGTCTATCTGGTGATTGACGAACCCATCTACCTTGATGATGCCGTTTCCGATGTACACAGCTTCTTTGCGAATGCGCTCGATCAGTGCTTTCATCTGTGATTCACCAAGCCTCCGCCCCTTGAATGCGGCGAGGCGGTCCGCTGTTCCGAACGGCAGACCGCCCCGTCTGATACCCGCGGCCCACGATGGCGAGCACCGTCCCAACTCCGATCTGTTTGCCAGATGGCGGCTGACATTGTATATCGGGGACAGGGAAATGTCAAGCTATTTCGCGGGCTCCGCGGGCTCGCCTGTGCCCCCCAGGTGCGCGTAGAACGCTTTGGGGCTCAGCTCCCCGAATTCTCCCCTGGAAACCAGGTCCATCCTGAGGTCAAGGCACAGGTCGCACTTGGAGACATAGCCCCTCTCCCGCTGCTGGTAGCCCAAGCTCCTGGCGAACTCTACCAGACCCCCCATATCCTGGGCGATCAAGAACCCCAGGACCGGGTGCTCCTCGAGATCGATCCCCTCCTGCGTCAGCCGGTCCAGGTCGTGCCAGTCACCCAGCGAGATGCCGCCGCAGTAGCCTGCGACCAGGTTCCCATAGTTGTCGTAGTGATTGTGCCAGCTCCGCAGAAAGGCGGGACGGCACGGCTCATCCAAGAAGGCCCGCGCAGGGTGGGCAGGGTAGAACGCGCCGAGCTGACGGGCGGCCCTGCCCATCAGGAACAGCTCGACGTGTGCCGCGAGGTCCTCGCTTTTCGTCCGCCCCAGGTACTCGTCCAGGGAGATCCTGCCCTGGATGCCCAATTCCCTGAAGCGGTGATAGTACTCGATCTGGTAGACCATGACGTTCTGACCGAATACCTCCCTGCTGACACGGATACAGCGCTCGGTGCGCTCAAAGGGGACGTATTCGGCGTAGAAGGGGTTGACCGAGACCAAGATCCCCCTGAGGCCGGCCCCCCGGAGGGTCAACAGTCTCTCGCGAGTGACCTCGTCATCGCGGCACCAAAAGCAGTTCGTCTCCACAAAGGTCGAGGGAATGGCCAGCTCTTCTGCGATCTCGACCGCCCTCAGCAGAAGCGGGTAGTTCAGAAAGGGCTCGCCCCCGGTAAAGTGGAGGCCGTGGTTCAGGCTCATCGAGCCGGCTCCCCACGGGCTCGGCTGGATGCTCGGGCGCAGCGCAGAGATGCACGCGAACAGGTCGGCTTCCGAGATCCAATCCGCATCCCACTTGGGCGAGCAGGCGTACATGCAGTGCCGGCAGGCGGCAGAGCACTTGTAGGAGAGCATCAGCCCTCCCGAGGCCTGTGGCGGCACCTTGACCCTCTTCACGGACCCTCCTCCGACGGTGACCCGTCCGACGGATGTCCCCCACCCCTCTGGCCGGAGTGACAAAGGGAATAAAGCCACTCGGGAACGCGCCGCCCGAGCATGTACTGGGCGATAAAGTCGGCCCCGGGATGCTGCACGCGCTGAGCGGCGGCAATGACGGCCTGGCGATCGTACGCTACCCGCCGGTGTCGCACGCGGTATCCCGCGCCCTCCACTTCCAGGAGGACATAGCTCGCGCGCAGATCGGGAGCAAAGGGCAGGCTCACGCTGCCGACGTTGACCACGTGCACGCCGTCCACGTCGGTCTCCATCGGCCAGTGAGTGTGTCCCACGCAGACCAGGTCTGCATCACAGCTCCCCAACAGGGAGCGCAGCACGTCCTCGCCCTGGGCGGGATGGATGCCCGGGTCGCCGTCGCGGCCTGGAGAGGAGTGAACGCCCAGGAGCCGCGTCCCGTCGGGCATGAGGGCGCGCTGCTCCAGGGGCAGCGCAGCCAGCCAGTCCCACCAGCCAGACGTGGCCAGCGCGCCCAGCGTCCAGGCGAAACTCCGCCTGACCTGGACGAACGCAGGCCAGAGACGAGGGTCGTTCTGTGCACCTTTGAGCGTCGGCTTGGGGTGCTCGCCCGTCACCAGGCAGTGCTCCTGGTTGCCCCGCGTACATCGCGCCTCGGGCAGCGCGGCGATCCGCTCGAGCACGCCAACCGGGTCGGGACCCACGGCCACCAGGTCACCCAGCGCCCAGTAGGCGTCGACGCCGCCCTGCGTCCGGATGTCCGCAAGGACGGCATCCAGGGCGATCGAGTTCCCGTGAACGTCGGCAAAGAGGGCGATTCGCATCTACGCAGGTCTCTCCTCAGCGACCTTGAGCTGCAGGAGGGCGATGCCCCGCGTCGATCGCCGCAAAGCGCGCGCCAGCGGTCAGCCCGCACTGCTGTGCATTCAGCTCCAGCCAGTCCCAGAACACATCGCCTGGCGGCCCACAAAAGAAATCGCGCACGATGGTCTCTTTGCGCTCCGTCCGCGTGCCAAGGGCATCGTACAGCGTTCTGGACAGCGAGGTCTCAGGCGGCAGACCCGCCAGCCACCCCGCCAGGTTGGCCCGCTCAAACCATTCGGCGGCTTGCCTCTTGGGTGCCTCATCGTCGGGCGGGACGGCTCCCCGCCACTTCAGCGCGCCAATGCTGGTGATCTTGACGTCCTGGTAGCGGGAGAAACGGTGCTGGCAGGCCGGCTGGCTGGCTTTGAGCAGATTCGAGATCAGTTCCTCCACATCATCAGGCTCGCCGTTCGTCTCCAGGCGGGCCCGTTCGGCCCACTTTTCGATCAGGGAGCGCCGGCACTCAGTGGTGCAGGGCGTCCCGCCCCTCCCGGCGTACCACGGCCTGAAATCCACGTACGCTTCAGGGTCCGGGTCGTCCGCACCGCTCAGCTTGGCCAGACTGAGGCGCGAGAGATCGGCGATCAGGGCGCAGAGGTACAGCTCCGCAAGCGCTTCCACGGCCGGGGTGCGAACGCCCAGCCAGCGCGCGGTCCGTTCCACCTTGCCCCGATCGATCACGCCAGGGATGAGGCGGTCCGCGCCGAGCCAGCGTCGCACGCCGATCACATAGGCGTGCATTCCTGCCCACCGACCCGGGGAGACCTGGCGGCAGAGGTACAGCGAGGTCGGCGAACCCGCGCCGATGGCCCGGCAGACCTCGATATAGTCCCGTTCGTATTCGACCTCGAACCAGCAAAAGTAGCTGGCCTGGGCCAGGACAGCCAGCGTGTCCTCGTCCACCGGACCGAACCGTGACTCGAAACCCCGCACACGCTCGGCAAATGCGGCGTCCCTCTCCCGCATGGCGCGGGCGAAGGCCCTGATCGGCACGATCCGCTGCCGTGTGGAATGTGCTAGGAATGAGAGTTGATTCGCCAACTCTGCCCCTGCCCTTCCAGAGGTGTTGCCTATGAAAGGCGACCCGTAGGGCCGCGGCGGCTAAGAAAGCCGCCCTACTGAACCGTGCTCTTGCGGCAGGCCAGGCCCCAGGGGGCTTGAGGGTCGCCTTGTGTTGGAGAAACCGGGTTTCTTCCGGGAAACCCGGTTTCAGAACGTTCTCTCCGGCAAGCTGCTAGGCCAACTCTGAGAGGATGCGGATCGCCCGCTTGATGTCCTCGATCTGCCGGGGGCCGCTGATCTCGCGCTCGATGGTCAGCGCGCCGGTGTAGCCGAGGGATTTGAGCTTGGGGATCAGCACCGGGAAATTGACGCGTCCCTCGCCCAGCGGCTTTTCGACCCCCAGTTCCCGCCCGTTGGTGGGGTACTCGCCGTCCTTGGCGTGCACGCTGACCACGTACTGGCCGAACACATCCAGCGCGTCCACCGGGTTGGCCTTGCCGTACATCAGCAGGTTGGCCGGGTCGAGGTTGATGCCCAGGTTCTCGCCTCCGAGGTCCTCGATCGTCCGCAGCAGCGTGATCGGAGTCTCCTGGCCCGTCTCAAAGAGGAAGGTGATGTCTCGTTCCTTGCAGTATTCCACGACCTCGCGCAGGGCCCCGATCACGCCCGGATAGAGCGGGTCGCTCGGTGACTCGGGGATAAAGCCCACGTGCGTGGCAATGTCCGACACGCCCACGCGCACGGCGAAATCCGCTCCCCGTTTGAGCGCGTCGACGCGTTGGGCACGGTACTTGATCGGTACCAGGCCGATCGTCGTCGGTCCCTCGATAAAGTCCCAGACTGCCGGTCCACCCCCTCCGGCCCAGATCGACGTCACCTCCACCCCATAGTCCCTGGAAGCGGCGAGCAGGCGCTCGGCCATCTCCTCGCTGAACAGGTCGGGGTCCGAGCACGTGACCTGGCAGGTGGGCAGGCCCAGGTCGTGCGCCTTTTTCAGTTCCTCTTCCGGCCCCTTGGCCAGCGAGGTGATCACCCCCAGCTTTAGCCGTCCTTCAGCACGCGCGCTCATCGTCTCATTCCTTTCCACTCAATAGCCGCGATCTCGCGGGTCACCAGCCCCAGCGAATCGCGGGCGGATTCCGGGGGACATTCCTCCGGATAAGCGTTCTTTTCGACGCAGTCGACAAAGTAGGCGATCTCGTTATAGTACGCGTCGCCCTTTTCGTACTCGGCCGGACGAGCACGAGCATGTTCCAGGTCGTCGTAGACCTGGAGGGGAGGGTCACTCTTGCCGTCGAAGCGGAGGAACCCGCGCTCGAACCAGGCATCAAACCCGGCCTGGAACGGGATCTGGACCGTGCTCCACCCGGCGTGGATGTGTACCTGGGGTCCGCCGTCATAGCTGTACAGCGCGTGCACCACGTCGTACGTGCCCGTGGCCTCAGACATGCGGGCCGTCGCGTGGACGACCTCGGGCAGACCAAGCAAGGAATTGACATAGTCCACATCGTGGATGTGCAGGTCATAGAGGGGCCCGCCGCTGCGAGCGGGGTCGACAAACCAATTCTCCCAGGACCAGATCGGCCGCCCTCCCATGCGGTACATGTTCAGCGAGAGCAGCTTGCCGTACGTGCCCTCGCGCACGCAGCGGCTCAAGAAGCGGTACTCGGGCCAGAAGCGGATGCACTGAGCGATCATCAAGCGTCGACCGGCGCGGTTCGCGGCGTCGATCATGCGATCGGCCTGCTCGACGTTCAGAGCCATCGGCTTTTCGCAGAGCACGTGATGCCCGGCCCCCAGGGCCTCGATCGCATAGCGCGCGTGCAGGTACGTGGGCAGGCAGATGTCGACCACGTCCACGCCCGCCTCGGCGATGAGCTGGCTGGCGTCGGCGTAGCGAGCCACCGCACCCAGGTCGGCCTGCGCGATGCCGTCGGCAATGTTGCCGGGCACGGCGTCCTCGGCTTTCAGGCGCTCCGGCGTGATGTCGGCGATGGCGACCAGCCGCGCGTTCGGGACCTGCGCGTACCTGGAGGCGTGGAACCGACCCATCATTCCCAGACCAAGGATCCCTACTCGAAGCATCGATCTCTCCTTTCTCCCCGGATCAGCGGAGAACGAATCTCAGGACGCGGCCCCTTACAGGCCAAGGATGAAACGAACGTCTTGCGCGGCCTGCCTGATGCAGTGCTCAACCCGGCCCGCTGGCGAGGACATTTCGACGACCAGGTCACTGTCATACCCGACCTCGCGCAGGGCGGCCATGACGGCCCAGTAGTCCACGTCACCGCGCAGCAGGTCCACAAAGCCATCCAGAGTGCCAACGTTCACCTTGTAGTCCTTGACGTGCACCTTGTGGATGCGCGAGCCCAGGATGCGGATCCAATGCTGCGGATAGCCGGTGCGCATCACATTGCCCACGTCAAAGTAGACGCCCACGTAGGGGCTGTTGACGGCATCCACAAAGGCGCGCATCTCCAACGGGCTGACCAGGAACTTGTTCCACACGTTCTCGATGCCGATCACGACCCCGGCCTCCTGAGCGTCCACAGCCAGCTCGCAGAAGTCGGCAATCGCGCGGTCGTAGGTCACCTCATAGTCGGCGACGACCGGCGGGCCGGCCCGGATGGGCCCGACAAAGCCGGGGTGAAGGAGCAGCGTGTCTACCTCCAACGCGGCGCCGACACGCAGCACACGGCGCACGTGTTCCTTGGCCTGGGCGCGGACCTCCTCCTCGTCCGAGAGTATGCTGACCTGCGAAAGCCCACCGCATACCAGGCTGCTCACCTCCAGTCCGGCATCCAGGCAACCCCGGCGGTAGGCTCGCACCTCCTCGTCTGTGCTGTTTGGGCTCAACGCAAGGGCCGGACCGCAGACCGGTTCGATGGCCTCGAACCCGGCATCGCGGGCAAGGGCCAGGACCCGGCTCATCGGCCATTCGGTTGGAAACGCCCAGAGGTTGATCGAAGATCTCATTTCCTGCCTCCTTTCTGAACCCATAGTGGACCCACAAGTGACCAGTGAGACCGCACGCCTAGCCGATGCCGAGCCCCAGAAGCCGGTCGGCGTTCTGCCACGCGATCTTGTCGTACACCTCCTGCGAAATCGCCCCCCGGCGGACGGCGTCTCGCAGGTACTCGACGATGGGAAGTGCCTGCCCCGGATAGACGATGTCCGTGCCGAACAGCAGACGATCGGGGTATTGGTTCAAGAACCGGTCCCCGAATTCCGGGTCGCGGCTGATCGCGTTGAACCCGCTGCCTGCGGACAGGTCGCCATACAGGTTGGGATAGGCCTCAAACAGAGCCGGGAGCCTGCCTCCGGCGATCACCGGCCCGGCAGGGTAGCCATTCCGGTTCTCCTCGGTGACGTCGCTGCTGATCTCGGACCAGAAGGGCTGGGAGTGCCCCAGGAAGGGCAGGCCAGGGTAGCGTCTTAGCGCCTCTTCCAGGCGCGGCAGGTGTAGATCGTCCACCAGGCCATAGTATCCCCCGACCTGCGGCGCGATGTGAACCGTGAGAGGCAGCCCGGCGGCCTGGCAGTGAGCGAAGAGATTGGCAACCAACGGATCGTCCAGGTAGAGGTTGGTCGTCACCTCGCCAACCCCTTTGCAGCCCAGGTCCTTGTACACGCGCAAGTAGCGGGAGAAATCCGCTTCGGGCGTGTTCGTCTCCTGGCGCGGGTCCAGGTTGCAGAAGGGAATCAGCCGGTCGGGGTGGCGCGCGCACGCCGCGAGGACCTGCTCCGTGGGGATCAAGATATTGCGCTGGGAAGGACTGACGAGGGGAAGCACGACCGCCAGGTCGATGCCGGCCCCGTCCATCGTGGACACCAGTTCCTCCGGGGTGACGAAAAAGCGCCCGTCCGAGCAGGGTACAGTCCGGTAGAGCGTGGCGTGGGTGTGAATGTCAATGAGCACCGGATCCCTCCCCAACCTCTTCGCTCCTGGCCAATGCGGCACCCTCGGTCGCCCTTTCCTTGGCCTGCGCCAGGTCAGGGGGCAGTGGATCGCCCCGGACGACCTGCCAGGAGACGTGGTGTTCCCGAGCAGCCTCCAGCAGCGATTCCCAGGTTCCGCGGTTCTTGACAGGCTCTCCCTTTCGCGTGACCCAGTCCCGCTGCCGCCAACCATGCACCCACTGGCTGGCGCCCAGGCCCAGGTAGTCGCTGGTCGTGTACACCGTGACGTCGTGAGGCCCGGTCAGCTCACCCAGGGCCGTGATCGCTGCCTGCAGGAGCAGGAGGTTGCTCGTCGTATGGGCCTGGCGACCGCACAGCATCTCGCACGCCCGTTCGGAGCGGAGCACCGCCGCCCAACCGCCAGGGCCGGTACTGCCCCAGCACGAGACGCCGATCGAGATGACCGCGCGCGGGATGCCGG
This sequence comes from Anaerolineae bacterium, assembly GCA_016783145.1. GTDB lineage: Bacteria > Chloroflexota > Anaerolineae > JAFGEY01 > JAFGEY01 > BS750m-G44. The sequence continues at coordinate 18,898 of JADHXD010000049.1, read as the reverse complement.
TGAGGGCCTCTGGGCTGGGCGCAGGCGGGCGCTCACGGACAAGCTCGTACCGTGCCTGCTGGACCAGCCGGTCCACGCGTTCGTTGAGCGGGTCGCCGTTGTGCCCCTTGACCCAATGCCAACGGACTTGATGTCCGCGCGCCAGGTCGTACAACGTTTGCCACAGCGCCCGGTTCTTGACCGGCTCTCCGTTCTTTGCACTCCAGCCCCGCTCGATCCAGCCCTCGATCCAGCTCGTGATGCCCTGGCATAGGTAGGCTGAGTCGGTGTGCAGGTCGATGTGGCAAGGGCCGTGCCCCGCGCTCAGGTGATCGAGGGCCGCGATCGCGGCCTGCATCTCCATGCGGTTGTTGGTGGTGTTGGGGGAACCGCCGGTGAGCACCACCTCGCGGTCGGGGAAGCAGAGTATGGCGGCCCAGCCACCCGGGCCAGGGTTGGGATCGCAGCCTCCATCGGTGTACACGGTGACGGTCACGGTCCTGTCCGGGCCCGTACGAGTTGGGTGCACGTCCACCTGGCCTTTCGAGCGACAGCCTGCCAAGCCTGATCAAGGTTCGCACAGTGGATTATACCACCGTCGCGGCCTACGATCAAAAGAGTGTATTGCGCCCATTTTCAGGGCAAGGTATAATGTGCCCGTACCGGGTGAGGCGCCGCGCATCTTGGTGTGACCGGTCCGAGGGAGGAGAACCGCATATGGACACCGTTCGCCTGTTCATCGCCATCGAACTCGACCAGGAGATCCTGCAGCGGATCGGAAAGCTCCAGGCACGCCTCAAGGACGACACTCCCCCTGGTCTGGTGCGCTGGGTGAGACCGGAAGGGATCCACCTGACGCTCAAATTCCTGGGGGAGGTCCCCACAGAGCGGGTGGAGGCGATCTCCCAAGCTACACGCAGTGCGTGCGCGCCACACACCCCACTCTCGCTTGCCATCGGCACGCTGGGCTGCTTTCCCAACCCCCGCCGGCCGCGCGTGATCTGGGTGGGCGTGGATGAGCCAACCGGCGCGCTGGCCCGCCTGCAGCGTGACGTCGAACGGACGCTGAAACCGCTGGGATACCCGCCAGAGGGGCGCGCCTTTAGCCCGCACCTCACCCTGGGGCGCGTCAAAGGAGGAGGTCCGGACGCCCTAGAAGAGCTGGGCGCGTATGTTTCCCGCGCATCCGTGCAGGTAGGAGAGATGCGGGCCACGTCGGTCAGCCTGATCCGCAGCGCGCTGCTGCCCGGAGGCGCGGTCTATACCGAGCTGGGTGTCTATGTGCTCCCCGAAGGGTGACCTTTTGAGGCCGATCGTGATCCGAGTCCAACAGAGGAACCTCCATGCCTGACGTCATACTCGTCTACCCGCGCACGCTGTGGGACATCCAGAACGTGACCACACGCCTGCCCCTCGCCGCGCTGTACATCGGATCTGTGCTCCAGGAGCACGGATTCTCGGTGCAGGTGATCGACCAGCGCGTCGATGCCCGCTGGCAGGACACGCTGCGAGAGGCCCTGCGCGAGCGGCCCACGTGGGTGGGCATCAGTTCGATGACCGGGCGGCAGATCCACTGGGGGCTGGAGGCATCGCGGATCGTGCGCGGTGCAGATCCGACCATCCCCCTGGTCTGGGGAGGCGTTCACCCCACGATCCTACCCGAGCAGACGCTGGCCCATCCCCTGGTGGACGTAGTCGTCGTGGGCGAAGGCGAGATGACCGCCCTGGAGCTGACGCAGGTCCTGCAAGAGGGCGGCCCGGGGGCCGCCCTGGAGGACATCGCGGGACTGGTGTGGCAGCGCGGGGGTGAGGTGATCCACAACCCTCCTCGAGCGTACACGCCGATGGACGAGTGGCCGTACCTGGACTATGACCTGGTGGACATAGAGAACTATGTGTTGGCCGAGGTACCGGGCGAGCGGTCGCTGCAGATCACCACCAGCCGGGGATGCCCGATGCGCTGCGGGTACTGCTACCTGACCGTCGTCCCCGATGGCCGCCGCTATCGCGCAGAGAGCCCCGAGCGGACGGTGCAGCGGATCGAGCGCATGGTGCGCCTGTTCGGGATCAACGCTGTCCACATTATCGACGACGAGTTTTTCACGCAGTGCAGGCGCGCTAGCCAGGTCTGCGAACGGATCATCGAAAGCGGGATCCAGATCACACTGCGCACCAACTGCCGCATCGACTATGTCGACCGCATGTCCCTGGATGACCTGCGCCTCTTCCGGCGCGCCGGGTTCAAGCACCTCTACCTGGGCGCCGAGTCGGGGAACGATCGCGTCCTGGCGTTCATCGACAAGGGCATCAGGCGCGAGCAGGTCCTTCGCGTGAACCTGAAGCTCAAGGAGGCAGGCATCGCCCCCAAGTTCAGCTTTATGGGAGGCTTTCCCACCGAGATCATCGGCGAGGTCAAAGACACGATCCAACTGATGGCCCAGCTCATCGAGGATAACCCCGAAGCCAGCACGACGCCGGTGCAGTTGTACAGCCCGTACCCGGGCACCGCCCTCTATGAAACCTGCCTGCGCACGGGCACCGACATGCCCCAAACCCTGGAGGGATGGACCGAATCGGGGTGGGAGCACGTCGACTATAGCTGGCTCACGCCCGGCGAGGAGCGGTTCCTGCAAAGGGCGGCTTACTTTACTTTCTTCCTGGACGGCAAGACGGTCGCCGAGTCGATGAGGTCGCCGCTGATACGCCTGGCTGCCAGGGCCTATGGCTGGGTCGTCCGCCAGCGCGTGCGGCTGGACTTTTACGGGTGCATGCCCGAGGTGGCGCTGATCAAGTGGGCGCTCGCGCACAGCAGATGAGAACATGGCAAAGGGCAGATCGCGCTCCACGTGGCGCGGAACGCAAGTGAGTTGGGCAGTGCGCACCTTGCTGGCCGTTTGCTGCTCGCTCGCGTGCCTGGCCGGATGCCAGGAGGACGACGACCCGTGGCTGGCGCGCGTCCAGAAGGCTGGCGTGCTGCGCGTGGGCATGGACCCCAGTTGGCCCCCCTTTGAGTCCGTAGACCCGGAGAGCGGGGACTTGGTGGGGCTGGATGTGGACCTGGCCCGAGCCGTCGCCCAAAAGCTGGGCGTCGAGGTCGCATACGTGCCCAGCGGGTGGGAAGGGCTGTATGGCGCGCTGTTTGCCGGGCAGTTTGACGCGATCATCTCGGCCTTGCCCTACGATGGGTGGCGGACCAAGGAAGCGCTGTATTCCATCTCTTACTTGAACGCGGGCCCGGTGATCGCGGCCCACGCGGAAGAGGGGACGATCGTGCGGACCAAGGACCTGGCGGGGCGCACGGTGCACGTCGAGTATGGCGCCGAGGGAGACGTGCAGGCGCGGCGCCTGCGGCGCCGCGTCGACGGGCTGACGATCGCGCCCCACGACACGGCCCGGGCGGCGCTGGAGGCAGCCGCCGCCGACCCCAACAGCGCGGCGATCGTGGATGCCGTATCCGCCCGGATGTTCATCCGGGAGGCCCCGGGCCTGCAGATCGTTGGCGAGCCGCTGTACGACGAGCTCTATGTGATCGCCGTCCATCCACGCGCCAGCTCGCTGCAGAAGGCGATCGACCAGGCGCTGATCGAGATGCGCGAGAGCGGAGAGCTGGACGCGCTGCTCGATCGCTGGCTGTAGGGGAGCCTCCCCAACCCAGAGGAGTGTCCACAAGTGACTCAAGATGGGCGTGTGAACGCACGAACAAAGAGCAGCTCCTCGCCCTGGAAAGGCAAGGAAACCTGGGCCGCGGTCGCCTTCTCTGCGGTCTTGATCGCCGTCTGCTATGGGTACTCCCTGCGACTCCCCTTCTACTTTGACGATCTGCCCGTCTTGACCTGGCTGAGCGGCCAAGACCTGAGAGATATCTGGACCACGTCCAGTGAGAATGCCTACTACCGCCCGCTGACCTTTACCCTCTACAAACTGGGCTCCCTGCTCCCCAAGGGGGCCGAACAGGTCGTTCTGCACGGGATCAACCTGCTGTTCCACTGGGCCAATGCCATTCTCCTGGCGCAGGTCGTCCGGCTCGTGGACGGCCCTCGCTCGCGGGGGGCAAAAGCGGCCCTGGCGTCGATGCTGTATGCCGTGTTCCCCTTTATGTTCCGCGCCGTTCCGTGGGTGACGGCGATGCCCCACTTGCTCGTCCTCACACTGGTCCTGGGAGCGGTCTATGCCGCACTGCGAGCGGAGGGAGAGAACAAACCTCGCTGGTGGGCGATCAGCCTGCTGGCGACCGCGCTGGCCCCCTTTGCGCATGAGAACGGCTTCATTTGTGGGGCGATCGTGGGCGGGACCCTCCTCATCCAACACGGCATTCGCTCCGGACGGCGGATCGCGGCGATCGTACTCGGAGGGCTGTTGAACGCCGGGGCGTTGGCCCTGCGCAGCCAGCTTCCGGGCACGGGCAGCTTCGATCCCGATGGGCTGAACAGCCTGTACGAGAACGCGATGTTCTTTTTCCAGGGGTTGACCTATCCCCTCGGGCCCCTCGCCGGTTGGCTGGTGCGCCGCCAGGGATGGCACGATTTCACGCTCGTCCAGGTAGCCACGGCGCTGCTGGCGCTCATCCTGGCCTGGCTGGGCAGGCGCCGCCGGGAATGGCGCTGGCTCGCACGCCCCCTGTGGTGGTGGGCGTGGGCATCGATCCCAGCCGCCGTCCGGTTTCGCTACGGCGGCCTGGTCAACTCGCCGCGGTTCTACATCCTGGGCTCCGTGGGCGTGGTGATGCTGTGGGCGGATGCGATCGCCGGACTGAGCAGCCTGGCACGGCCCACGTGGGGGCGGAGGCTGGTCTGGGGTGTGCTGGCTGGGACGATCCTGGCCTCGAACGTCGCCTTTCTGTGGGGCCAGCGGCAGGTGCACCTCTCGCTGATGGGCGTCTACGGACAGATCCTGGACGCCGCCGAGGTGGAAGGGAACGCCCCGCTGGGGTTCGTCAACATCCCGGCCTGGCTGGCCCCCAAAGACCAGACCTATGCCCTGAGCAAAGACGGCGCGATCGGACTGCCCCTGTACACTAATGTGTGGGAGTTCATCGGCGTCAACCGGGAGCGGCGCGAGGCGCGCAACGTGATGTTTGTGCACACCTTGTACGAACCCGAGGACCTCTACTTTGGGTTCCACGGCGACTGGCTGGACTGGGAGGAGATGCGCCAATTCGCCATCGATCAGCGCACGGTCTGGCTGACCCGCTACCAGGGGGGGCGGTTCGAGCTGACCTACGTGGGATCGATCCGCGCGGGGGAAGGCGCGCCCTCCAAGCAGCCGCTGGTCCGATTTGAGGGAGGCCCGGCCATCGAGGCCGCATCTGTCCGGGAGGTGGGAGAGAGGCGCTGGGCCATCGACCTCACCTGGCTGGCGGATGGACCGGTGGAGGGGGACATCTTTTTACACGTGATCGACGAGCAGGGAAACCTGGCGGCCCAGGCGGACGGGCCGGCGCTGGGCGGCATGGTTCCCGCCGGGCTGTGGCAGGCTGGGGATCGGATCGATGACGTGAGGTACGTCAGCTTGGCCCAGGGGGGCGGGCCTTACAGGGTGCTGGCTGGCGTCTATAACGCGGAGGGCCGTTTCGCAGCCTTTGTGGACGGTGCCCGCTGCCCTGACGACGCAGCTCCCGTGGCGACGCTCGGCCGCTAGCCCTCCGGTCGACCGTTAGCGCCTGCCGAACTCCCGCTCCATCCACGCCTGGCTGAGCAAGACCATCGTTGGACGCCCGTGCGGGCACGTGCGCGGCATGGTCGACCCCTCAAGCGCGGCGATCAACGCCTGCATCTCTTCCAGTGACAGTGTCTGTCCCGCTTTCACGGCCCCTCGCTTGCACGCGGCTGCCGCCAGCAGGGCATCGACCTCGTCGGCCAGCGGCTCTTCCTCCGCTGCCAGCTCATCGAGGATGCTGACCAACGCCTGTCGAATGTCCGTGCGCGCCAGGATGACGGGGACCGACCGTACCAGCACGGTGTTCCCCCCAAACGGTTCGACCTCAAAGCCCAGCCTGTGCAAGGGCGCCAACCAGGTCCCCAACTCCTCGGTCTGGGTGAGCGTCAGCTCGACGGTGAGCGGTTCAAGCAAGACCTGGACCGGCACATCTGCATTGGCTTGGCTAGAGACCAGTTTCTCATAGAGCACGCGCTCGTGTGCCGCGTGCTGATCGACCAGGTACATGCCCTCCGGCCCTTCGGCAATGATGTAGGTTTGGCCCAACTGACCCAGCACGCGCAGAGGGGGCAGTCTTTCGACTGACTGAGGGCCTGCCCCGAGCAGCCAGGGCTGAGTGCCCTGTGCCCCTGGCGGTCGCCCGAGTTCCATAGCCGCCTGTGTCGCCCCCGCACCGACCAGCATGTCGTGTCGCGACCGCCATCCACCGCCATCCCAGGTGAGCGACGAGCTGTTCGCCTCAGGGATAGGGGCTTGTGCGATCAGCGCCTCTCGCGCGCTGCGCTGCACAGCACGAAAGACCGCGTCGCGCCGCTGGAACTTGACCTCGCTCTTGGTCGGGTGTACGTTCACATCGAGCGCTTCGGGGGGAAGCCAGATCTGGAGCACGGCAAGCGGGTGCCGGTTGGCGGGCAGGAGGGTGTGATAGGCTTGCTCTACAGCGAAGGTCAGCCCCCGATCCTGCACCCAGCGACCATTGACGAACAGGCTGATCTGGTCGCGGTTGGCGCGATGGGCACTCGGCTGGCTGACGTACCCCGAGATACGGATGCCTCTCTCGTCGGCGTCGCCGGGACCAGCGAGTTCGATCATCGACTGGGCCGCCTCCAGCCCATAGACCTCGATCAACACGTCGTACAGGCTCCCGCTGCCCGGGGAGCGAAAGGCCAGGCGTCCGTCGTTCTCGAGCGAGAAACGGAGGTGAGGATAGGCCATCGCGTACCGGCTGACCAACCGGTCGATGTGCCTGCGCTCGGTGGCATCCTGCCGCAAGAACTTGAGCCTGGCGGGCACGTTGTAGAACAGGTTTTCCACGCTGATCGTCGTTCCGCCGGGATGTCCCACCTGCTCGTGCCGGACAACGCGCGAGCCTTCTACGCGCAGGCGAACCCCGGCCTCCTGGTCGCGGGCGCGAGTGAGCAGGGTTACGTGTGAGACCGCGGCGATGCTGGCCAATGCCTCGCCTCGGAAACCCAACGTGGCAATGTGCGTCAGGTCCTCTATGCTCTGCAGCTTGCTGGTGGCGTGGCGAGCGAATGCCAGCTCGACCTCGGCGCTCGGGATGCCACACCCGTCGTCGGCAACGCGTATCAACCGCCTGCCACCCTGCCGGACCTCGATGTGGACGTAGGTCGCGCCCGCGTCGATGGCGTTCTCGACTAACTCCTTGACAACGGAAGCCGGGCGTTCCACCACCTCGCCAGCGGCGATCTTGGCGGCGACCTCCTGCGACAGTACGCGAATCGGCATTCCTCTCCCCTCACATCTGCTCCCGGGCGAACTCCTGGCACCCATTGTACCACAGATCAGAGGGCAGCAAAACCCCTCCTTGGCGAGGTGATTTGACGAAAACCGGTTTCTACGTTACAATTACCCTTCGTGTCGCAGAGCACAGTGCGATGAGCCAAAGTGATCGTGGTGAGGATCGCAGCACAAGGGGAAGCAGAGATCCGTGTTTGAGAACCTGACAGCCAAGCTGCAGGCAGCGTTTGACAAGCTCGGCAAACGGGGCAAACTTACCGACAGAGACGTGGACGTCGCCCTACGCGAGGTCCGTCTGGCCCTGCTGGAAGCCGACGTCAACTACAAGGTCGTCAGGTCGTTTGTCGACCGGGTCAAAGAACGGGCGATCGGTGCCGAGGTCATGCGGAGCTTGACGCCCGCCCAGCAGGTGGTCAAGATCGTTCACGAGGAGCTGATTCGCACCCTGGGTGAACCGGCGGCCCTGAATCTGTCGGGTCCATCGCCACACGTGATCATGCTGGTTGGGCTGCAGGGCTCCGGCAAGACGACGATGGCTGCCAAGCTGGCCCTGCAACTGCGCAAGTCGGGACAGCGTCCGCTGATGGTTGCCGCCGACACGTATCGGCCGGCGGCGGTGGATCAGCTTGAGATACTGGGCAAGCAAATCGACATCACCGTTCACAGTGAAGGGACTGCCCCTTCCCCGCCCGATATCTGCGCGCGCGCGATCAAGCGGGCCCGCGAGGGCGCGTACAGCTCGGTGATTCTCGATACGGCAGGCCGGCTACAGATCAACGACCAGATGATGGGCGAGCTGGAAGAGATCGTCCAGCGCACCCATCCCGAAGAAGTGCTGCTGGTCGCAGATGCGATGACCGGTCAAGAAGCAGTCAACGTCGCCAGCGAGTTTAACAGGCGCGTCGGCTTGACGGGCATTGTCTTTACCAAGATCGATGGCGACGCGCGCGGCGGCGCGGCGATCTCAATCCGGGAAATCACGGGCGTCCCGATCAAGTTCCTGGGTACCGGGGAAAGGACCCATGAACTGGAGGTCTTTTATCCCGATCGCCTGGCCTCGCGCATCCTGGGCATGGGAGACATTCTCACGCTGATCGAAAGGGCCGAAGCCTCGCTCGATCAAGAAGAGGCGATGGAAACCGCGCAGAGAATGGTGGAGGGCAGCTTTACCCTGGAAGACTTTATGAAACAGCTCCAACAGGTCAAAAAGATGGGACCGTTGGGGCAGCTTCTGGAGATGATCCCTGGACTGTCGCAGTACAGCGAGCAGCTCACACCCGACGCCACAGAAGAGCAGTTCAAGCGTGTCGAGTCGATCATCCAGTCCATGACACGGGAAGAGCGAAAGGTGCCCCGGATCATCAACGCCAGTCGAAAACGGCGCATCGCCAGGGGCAGCGGGCACACCGTGCAAGAGGTGAACCAACTGCTCCGCGAGTTCCGCGATATGCAGAACATGATGAAGCGTCTCACTGGCAACAAGAGGGGTCTGCGAAACATCATGTCTATGTTCCAGTGACATGCGCACCCTATTGACCGCAAGCTACTGAGAAATCTATCAAGAGAGAGGGAAAGTACATGGTTCGAATTCGACTTAGACGTACGGGCAAGAAAAAGCAGCCAAGCTACCGCGTCGTGGTTGCCGATTCCGAGTTCCCCCGTGATGGCCGTTTTATCGAGAATATTGGGGTCTACAACCCACGTACGGATCCTGCTACCGTCGAGATCAACGAGGAGCGCGCACTGTACTGGCTGTCCCAGGGCGCGCAACCCAGCGATGCGGTAGCCAGGCTGCTGCGCAACATGGGCACTCTCGCCAAGTTCGAGGCGATGAAGAGTGGCCAAGCGGTCGCCGAAACCGCTGCCGAACCCGAGGCAGAAGCTGCAGTGGAGGACGAGACAGAGGTAGAGGCTGCAGCGGAGGACGAGACAGAGGCAGAAGCTGCAGTGGAGGACGAGACAGAGGCAGAAGCTGCAGTGGAGGACGAGACAGAGGTAGAGGCTGCAGTGGAGGACGAGACAGAGGCAGAAGCTGCAGCGGAGGACGAGACAGAGGCAGAAGCTGCAGCGGAGGACGAGACAGAGGCAGAACCCGAAAGCGAGCCCACTGCCGATTCAGAGTGATCGTCCTGACGCCCATCCGCCACCAAGGTTGAACGTGAGGCAAGCGGCGATCTTGGATTTCCAGAGCACGATCACTCACCCAACTTGTTGAAAGGGCAGAACACAATGAGCACCGGCAACATGAAAGAACTCATCGAGTACATCGTCCGTTCGCTGGTGGATGACCCCTCTCAGGTGCGGGTTACCGAGGTCGAAGGATCCAACACGATCATCTACGAACTCCGTGTTGCCCCGGAAGATATGGGGCGGGTGATCGGCAAAGGGGGGCGGGTGGCCAACGCGATTCGTGCCCTGCTGCGGGTAGTGGCCGCTCGGCAAGGCAAACGAGCGACCCTGGAGATCGTTTCATGAGCAAGAGCAGACACTCTACCGTGTCCTCTCTTCCTCGAGGCTCAGGTGAGGCCCCTGCCCCATCTGAGCCTGCGTTTTTGGCCGTCGGGCGCGTGCTGCGCCCCCACGCTCTGAACGGAGAGCTCCGGGTCGAGATCCATACCGACTATCCGGAACGCTTTGCGCATCACAAGCAGCTCTACCTGGGCCCCGAGCACACTCCCTACGTCCTGCAGGGACATCGCTTTCACCAGAAGACTGTGCTCCTCAAATTTGAGGGAGTGGACGACCGGACCCAGGCAGAGACATTGCGTGGACAGTGGGTGTGGCTGCCGATAGAAGAAGCTGTCCCCCTGGAGGAAGGCGAGTGCTACCTCCACCAGCTCCTTCACATGCGCGTGGTGACGGAAGACGGAGAGGAACTGGGAGAGGTGGTCGATCTGATCGAGACCGGGGCCAATATGGTATATGTCGTCCGCGGCACACGCGGTGAGATCTTGGTGCCCGATATCAAAGAAGTGGTGGTCGACGTGGACGTGGGGGCCGGGCAGATCGCCGTGCGCCTGCTCGATGGCCTGATATAGGCGGAGCGGCATGCGGACCCAGAGATTCCCCCTTCCCCCGCCGCTGATGACGTCCGAACCCGGTTCTTTTGCCCGCAAGACCATCGTCGAGCGCAAGCCCCAGATCCTGAGAGAAGTAAGCCAGGCCCATCCCTATCCCCCCGAGATCCAGTCCGCGCTGCGCGCCTTTGCAGACGAGATCGCTTCCGAACCCGTCCGGCCCTTGCGCGAGGACGCCGGCGACGCCGCGCTCTGGAACGGCGTCTGGTCTCAGTACGAGGGCCGAACCTGGCTGGACATCCCGTGGTATTTCGCCGAGACGTTTTTCTACCGGCGGCTGATAGAGATCGTAGATTTCTACCGTCCCGGCCCCTGGCAAGGCGTCGATCCATTCGCCCCACAAAAGGTCGCCGAGATGGATCGCGCCCTCCCGACGCTGCTGACCATCCTGGAGCAAGGTTTTGCCACCCCCGAAGAAACGTTCATGAGCATGATCCGTGACGCGCTGTGGGGGAATCGCGCGGACCTGAGCAATCGCACCATCTCCGCCAGGGCAGACGAAGGGCTGTCAGACCAGGGGCAGGGCCGGCTGCTGATCGACGATCGGCCACGGATCTGGGCGCACTTGGTCCGCGAGAGGACAGCCCGCGTGGACGTGATCACCGACAACAGCGGCCTGGAGCTGGCGCTGGACCTTCGGCTGATCGACTTCCTGGTGCAGACCGGCGTCGCTCAAGTTCGCATCCACCTCAAGCGAATGCCCTTCTTTGTCTCCGACGCGCGGATGGACGACCTGGAACACACGCTGGATCGCCTGGCAGGATCGGCCCCACCCGCCGCCGCGCTGGCGGAGCGCCTCAGGCAGGCCATCGAGGATGGCCGGATCGCCCTGCACGACGACCCATTCTGGAGCACCTGCCTGACCTACCGCCAGATGCCGCTCGCCGTCCAGCAAGAGCTGTCCGCGTCGAGCCTGGTGCTGCTCAAGGGGGATGTCAACTATCGCCGGCTGCTGGACGATCGTCACTGGCCGCACACGGCACGCCTGGCAGAGATCGCGTCGAGCTTTCCCGCGCCGTTCGTCGCCCTGCGCACGCTCAAGGGAGAGCTGATCGTCGACCTGCAGCCAGGCCAGGCCGAGGCCCTCTCTGTCCGCGATCCGACCTGGATGATCAACGGACAGCGGGGGCTCATACAGTTTGTGGACGGTGCTGGGGGACATGGATAGATCCGAGATGCCCGCGGCGTATGCCGGGCGATTGACGGCCTACCTGTCCGGCGAGCCGATCGGGCCACTGCTGGCTCTCTTTGCCGAGCAAGCGCGTGTGGAGCGCTACATATGGGGCGAACCGCCACGCATATACAGCGGGATCGAGCAGATCGAGGAATCCCTCCTGCGGCTGCCCCCTGTCGGAGGCTCGTTCCACATCAGGAGCATACAGGTAGAGGACGATGCCGTGCACGCTCGTTTCTTCACGCGGGATTTTCCTTACCCGCTCAGCGGGATGTATCGCTTTGAGCTCGACGAGTCGGGACGGATCGCCAGGCTGTACATCGCGGCCCGGTACAGCAGAGCGCGCGCCAGGAAGGAATAGCTTGGCGGCGGTCCCCAGATTGCTGCTCTTGCGCCAAACAGGGTCATCCGAAGGTGTTATAGAAGACAACTTGATCTAACCCCTTCTTCTTGGTTGCCGCCCGCTCCTCCTCAGGGTACCCGAAAACCAGGATCTCGGAAGGCATACACCCCTCGGGCAGGTTCAGCAGCTTTGCCAGCCGCTTTGCGTCGAACCGAGAAACCCAGCAGGAACCCACACCGTGTTCCAAAGCAGCCAATGCCATATGTGTTCCCGCGATCTTGGTTTGGTGCTCCTCCTGGTTCAATGCCCAGTATAGGTCCTGATCCATCTTCCCGATGGCCTCTGCGTGTTCGGCAAATCGAGCCTTCTGGATGTCGCGCCCGCCGCGCTCATCGCCCACACCAACCGTGCAGAGAACGATCAGAAGTGGGGCTTTTGCAATCCACTTCTGCCGGTAGGCCGTCTCTGAGACCTGGGCTATCAAGGTGCGATCCGTGAGCACGCCAAAAACCCAGGGCTGCTCGTTCCCACCAGAGGGAGATAGGCGTCCAGCCTCCAGTAGTTCCCGTAGGACGTCATTGGGGATGGGCCTGTCCTGGTACTTGCGGACACTGAAACGGTTTCTCAACAACTCTGTAATCATCGCCGTGCTCTCCCTCCGCCACCCACGATTCTCCACCAGCCTCTCCACTGCCCCTCAGCGTACGGCAAGGAATCGCCGTACGGTCTGCACAAACGCCCCTGGCTCCTCAAGGAACGGCAGATGGCCGCTCTGCTCAAAGACGATGGACTGATGTCGATTATACGTCTGTGGGCGGCGATGAGAAAGTTCTCCGCCAGCCGCAGACACTGTAGAGTCAGCCAGCTTGTGCCCTCGTTGACAAATGACCCTAGTTCGAGTACAATCAAAGCCCTCTGACCGCGCGGCGCGTGCGCGGTCGGCGATTTACCCTATCTGGTCCTGCGTAACCCACGCTTTCATGGGGTGTTCTACAGAGCGAGGCGTGGCTGCACTGGAGGTAGTTTTGTGAGTCAGGCCGTGTCCGAGTCCGAGTTGGTGGCCCGCGCCAAGGAAGATGCAGAAGCCTTTGGACAGTTATACGAGCGGTATATAGACAAGATCTTTAACTATGTCTACTACCGGACGGGGAACCACCACGACGCGGAAGACCTGACCGCCAAGACCTTCTACCAGGCACTCAAGCACATACATCGCTACGTGGACCGCGGAATGCCCTTTTCGGCGTGGTTGTACCGGATCGCACACAACCTCGTGGCAAACTGGCATCGCGACCGCAGCCGGCGACAGGTCATTGCGCTGGACGAGATCGTACTGGTCTCCCCTCGGCAGCATCCAGAGAGCGAGATGGAGCTCCAGGACGACCAGCGGCAGCTCTTACGCCTCATACGCCATATGCCCGACGACAGACAGCAGCTGCTGATCCTGAAATTCGTCGAGCAGATGAGCAACCAAGAGATCGCTCAGATCATGGGTCGAAGCGAGGGAGCGATCAAGTCCCTGTATCACCGCACGCTGCTGGCGATGCGTGAGACATGGGCATCCGAAAAGGCGCAAGATCAAGCGAGGTAAATCGATGCCAGATCGAGGTCTGGAGAACGACGCAGACGAGTTCGCTCGTTTGCTTACGCCGCGAGCTGTCCCCAGCGCGCGTTTCGTCCACAATCTGAGCCAAGACATCCGGCATGCGGCATACGAGAAGATGGGGCATGGCTCAAGCATCTCCTTTGACGACATGGTCATCGAGCTCCGCAAGCTGGTCCGCCTGCTGTGCGAGACATTGATCCCCATTCAGCCGCGGTCGGATTTTGTGCTGACGCTTGAGCGCCACCTGCAGTCAACCGCCGCCGCGCAGATAGCCGACCGGCAGCGCCGACGGCGGTGGTTGATGGTCGGCAGCGTGATCGGCTCGGCGCTTTCCTTTGTGGGCGTCGTGACCGCCCTCGTGCTTCGACGGCGCAATGGACGCGTGCAGACCAACAAGCCGGTAAGCATGACCTGACCGGTCCTGCAGCAGACCGGCCAGGCGATCGCCCCTCTCCCAGATCCCGCGCTAGACCACCGCCGCCAACGGCGCGTAGCTTTCCGAATCCACCAAGGGACTGATCTCGCGCAGTTTGCGCACGATCCCCGGAAGATGATCGATCACAAAGGTCACATCCTCCGCCGTACTCCCCTTGCCGAGCGTCAGTCGCAGGCTGCCGTGGGCGATTTCGGGCGGGAAGCCCATCGCCGCCATCACGTGCGAAGGTTCGAGCGAGGCAGACGTGCAGGCCGAGCCGCTGCTGGCACAGACACCGAGCATATCCAGGTTGAGCAGGATGCCCTCCCCCTCGATGTAGTTGAACACAAAACTGGCGCTGTTGGGCAGCCGCTGGGTGGGATGCCCGGTAAGCTGTGTGTCCGGGACTCGGTCGAGCACGCCCTGGATCAGCCGGTCGCGTAGAGCGATCAGCCGCCCGTTCTCTGATTCGCGTCCCTCGTGCGCGAGCTTGAGGGCGGCAGCGATGCCGACGATGTAGGGGATGTTTTCGGTGCCTGCACGCCGTTTCCTCTCGTGCGCGCCGCCCGTCTGCATCGGCCAGAACTTGACCCTGCGCCGGGCATAGAGAACCCCGATGCCTTTGGGACCGTAGAATTTGTGGGCCGAGAGCGACATCAGGTCCACCCCCAACCGGTCCACGTCCAGATCGAGCGATCCGCCTGCCTGCACGGCATCCGTGTGAAAGGGAATGCCTTTTGCCCGGGTGATCTTGGCGATCTCACCAAGGAGCTGGATGGTGCCTACTTCGTTGTTGGCATACATCACGCTGACCAACGCCGTGTCCTCACGGATCGCCCGCCCCACGTCATCGGGATCGACCACGCCGTACGAGTCGACGGGCAGATAGGTCACCTGGAAACCGAACTTGCTTTCCAATTGCTCCATGGTGTGGCTGATGGCGTGATGCTCTATGGGCGTCGTAATCAGGTGCCGCTTGCCGCTCTCGGCCTGGGCAAAGGCGACGCCGCGCAGGGCCAAGTTGTCGCTTTCGGTGCCACAACCGGTAAAGATGACCTCTCGGGGCCTGCACCCCAGGATGTCGGCGATGGTCTCCCGCGCGTTCTCCATCGCATCCGAGGCGTCGCGCCCCTTGTGGTGCAGGCTGGAAGCGTTTCCATAGTGCTCGGTAAAGTAGGGCGTCATCGCTTCGACCACCCTGGGATCGACCGGGGTCGTGGCAGCGTGATCCATATAGATGGTCTTTCTCTCCTCGCTCATTCGCCTTCCTCTTTTGTACGCTCGTAAACTCCGGTGCTCAGGTAGCGTTCACCCGTGTCCGGGAAAATGGCGACGACCGTTCGCCCACCCCTCAGACGCCGCGCGACCTGCCGGGCGGCGTGCGCCGCCGCCCCGGACGAGATCCCGACCAGCAAGCCCTCAGAACGCGCCAACTGGCGGGTCATCGCCCAGGCTTCGTCGCCGGAGACGTGGATCACCTCATCGATCAGCTCGCGGTCCAGCACTCCGGGGATGAACCCCGCGCCCGTTCCCGGGATCTTGTGCGGGCCGGGCTTTCCTCCTGTGAGGACCGGGGACTCGGCCGCTTCTACGGCATAGATCTGGATCCCCGGATATTGTTCTCTCAACACACTTCCGGTGCCGGTCAGCGTGCCGCCGGTGCCCACGCCGGCGACAAACGCGTCGATCGGGCCGGGCACTTGAGCGATGATCTCTGGCGCGGTGGTGCGGCGATGCGCCTCCGGGTTGGCGGGGTTCTCAAACTGATTGGGCATCCAGTATCCGTACTGAGCGACCCACTTCTTGGCCCGGCTCACGGCCCCCCTCATACCACCCGCGCCCGGGGTCAGCTCCAGCTCGGCACCGTAGGCCTGGAGAAGCTGCCGCCGTTCGAGGCTCATCGTGTCGGGCATCACCAGGATGACACGATACCCCCTGGCGGCGCCGACCATCGCCAGACCAATGCCCGTGTTGCCGCTGGTCGGCTCGACGATCGTCCCTCCGGGTTTGAGCGCGCCGCGTTGCTCGGCGTCCACGATCATGGCCCAGGCAATGCGGTCCTTGACACTCCCTCCGGGGTTGTGCTTTTCCAGCTTGGCCCACACGGCAGCGTCCTCTGGGCCAACCACGCTTCGCAGGCGCACGACCGGGGTGTGTCCGATCAGATCGGTCACCGAGGCGGCCCTGTGCTTTTCCGTGAACCCGCTCATACACCATCCCTTTGTCTCCAGACTTCCGAGGTCTGGCAGACCTCGGAAGTCTATCCGGGACCCGATCACAGGTCGGCTAAGGTCATGCCATCCAGCGCGTCCAACAGCCGGTTGTGCACCGTCTCCCATACTGTGCGGGCGGAGCACGTGGAGCTCTGATCGCAGGGCGCTGCGTTCCCCTCCTGCACGCAGCGAATCGGCAAGAGTTCGCCATCGAGAGCGCGCAGTACCTCGCCCACAGTGATCGCGGCCGGCGACCGCGAAAGCTCATAGCCACCCCTGGCGCCGCGCGTGCTGTCGATGAGGCCCGCATCTCGCAGTGCGGGCACAACCTGCTCCAGATAGTCCAGAGACACCCCTTGCACGCGCGCTATCTCACTCAAGGGGACAGGCCCTTCCCCGTATCGTCCGGCGAGCTTGGCCATAGCGCGCAGCCCGTGCTGTTCCTTGGCCGTGACTTTCATCGCATTCCATCCTGCAGGTCAATTCCGAGTCGTAACTCGGAATTGATTGTACCACAGATCCACGCTTGGGTCAATTCGGATGAGTTGTGATATAATGAGAGATACGTGTCCCACCGCTGCGTTCCAGAACCACCGCCTCACCGGGACCGTAGATACGGAGGGTGTGAATGAACGTTCTCCAGGCGCTTGTGCTCGGCCTGCTTCAGGGCGCGACCGAGTTCATCCCCGTCTCCAGCTCGGGCCACCTGACCCTGGTACCGTGGCTGCTGAACTGGACCTTTGACCCCACGCTCAAGGCCGCGTTCGACGCGCTGACGCACTGGGGGACACTGGCGGCCCTGGCAGCCGTGTTCTGGCGGGAGCTGTGGGGCATCACGATCGCCGGACTGCGCACCCTACGCGGGCCGGACCGGCAGGAGGCGAGCACACAAGCCGCCCCCTGGATAGACTGCTTTCGCGCGCGCGTCAGGAACGACGCCCAGGCACGCCTGGCGTGGTGGATCGTGATCGGGTCGATCCCGGCGGCGGCCATCGGGTTTGCGCTCGAGGACTTTTTCGAGATGCTGTTTGGGGCACCGCCCATCGTTTCGGCCTTGCTGCTGGTCACCGCCGGTCTGCTGGCCTTTTCCGAGTGGCGGGGCGGGCAGGGGCGCGGGCTCGAGGACCTGAACTGGATCGATGCGATCGCGATCGGACTCGGGCAGGCAGCAGCCATTGCCCCGGGCATCTCTCGCTCCGGAGCGACGATTGCCTCCGGGCTCGTGCGCGGTCTGCGACGAGAGGCGGCAGCGCGCTTTAGCTTCCTGTTGAGCACGCCGGTTATCCTTGGCGCGGGCGTGTGGCAGCTCAAAGACCTGATCGCCCACAGCGAGTGGGCCGGCCACCTGGCGCCGCTGGCGGTCGGCTTGCTGGCCTCCGCGGTCTCCGGCTATGCATGCATCCGTTTCCTGCTGAACTATTTGCGCAAGGGCAAGCTGTACCCGTTTGCGGTCTACTGCGCGCTGGCGGGGACGGCTTGCCTGCTCATCTCGTTGTCCCGCTAGCGCCATGTGCCAGCGCTCTCCTCTCTTCACCGCCACCCGGGTGGCGATCCTCGCGGCGCTGCTTGCCGCGTGCGCCAGCACCGAGACGCCCGCTCCGCCGCCCGCTTCCCTGACCCTGTTCGGGGCGACGGCGACCGTTCCCCTGCTGTCCCGATTGATCGATCGTTTCCAGGCCACCCACCCCTCGACGACGGTCGTCCTTGAGACCGGGAACTCGACCGTGAGCGTGCAACAGGTCCGTGCTGGGGACGCGACGCTAGGCACGGTATCCGCCATCCCTCCGGACACACTGTGGAGCGCGCCGTTCGCCGTAGACGGGGTCGCAGTCGTCGTCCATCGGGACAACCCGCTGGAAAACCTGACCCTGGCGCAGGTCCGCGACATCTTTGGCGGGCAGGTGTGGCACTGGAGTGACCTGGAAGTCCAGGCCATAGAGGACGAGATCACGGTCCTGACCCGCGAAGAGGGCAGCGGCACGCGGGCCGTGTTCGAAGCGCTGGCGATGACCCGAAGGGACTCCTCTGAGGCGAACTGTCCACCCGTGCTGGCTGTCGACCCTGAGGATCACGGCGCGCCCGAGGGAGAGGGCTGTGAAAAGGCGCCGGTCACGTCGATGGCCCTGCTCGTGCCTGCCAGCTCGGCCATGGCCGAATTCATCGCCGAGCGCCCCGGGGCGATCGGATATGTCTCACAGGGAGTCCTGTCCGCGTACGAAGCGCTTTCGCCCGCACTCAAAGCGGTGCACATCGAAGGCTCCGCGCCCATACCGGACCACGTCGCCGATGGCACCTACCACCTGGTACAGCCCTTCTTTTTCATCTCCGCCGGAGAACCCGAGGGGGTCGCCCGGCAGTTCGTGGACCTGTGTCTCAGTGCGGAGGGGCAGGCCCTCATCGCGCAGGGATATGTGCCCTTGCGGGCAGGTGCGCAAGACTGACCCGCCCGCCAGTAGAGCCGATGCAAAGTCAGACCAATTCATCGCTGGCGCATCCCAATACGCCAGGCAGCGGCATGTGGATGCCGCTGCTACACGTGCGCGTGAGCCCGCTATCTGGCGCGAGGCGGATGTGGGGCGGTTCAGCCCTGGATCACATAGCCGCGCCGGTCGAACCGGACGCCTTCCATTTCAAGTAGCTTGCGCTTCATTTCGGCTCCCCCCTGGTATCCTCCC
>JADHXD010000198.1 GCA_016783145.1 Anaerolineae bacterium | reverse complement strand
CAGCATCCTGCCTTTGTCTGAGTTGCCCCAACCATGATCACCCTAGAGGACCTGTTCAGGCGAGACTATGGCAGCGCCAAGGTGGGCGTTTTTGGCTGCGGATGCTGGTTCTACTGGCACCAGTTCGAGGGCGTGCGTGTGCCGAAAGCGACGTCTTGTGGTATACTGTATGCGACAGCCGTCGCCGAACGCCCACACCCCTCAAGGTCTATGCCCGGTCTGCGGCAAGACCCGGAAGGCCAAGCTTGTGAGCGAGATGCTCGAACCGGAACAGAGTCCCCCGGCACAAACCTACATCCGCAGACTCCGCGCCCTGCCACTCGACGTCAAGCTCTTTCTCCTTGCCACGAGCATGGTCGGATTCGCCATCATGAGCGGGATCTATCCGGTGCTGTTCAACCTCTACCTGCTGCGCATCGGGTACGAGATTGAGTTCATTGGCCTGGTGAACGCCGCTGGCCTGCTGGCCTACGCCCTGCTTGCCCTGCCCAGCGGTGTGCTGGCTGCTCGCCTGGGGATCCGTCGCACCATGGTGATCGGCCTGGCTCTGTCCACAGTGTGCTATGTCCTGCAGCCTCTGGTCGCATCCATCCCTGGCCCGCTCGGCGCGACCTGGATCCTGACCTGCCGCATCCTCGCCGCAGTGGGCATCGCCCTGTACTATGTGAATTCGATTCCGTTCCTGGCGAATGCCACCCGGCCCGACGAGCGCAACTATGCGTACTCTGTCCAGATGGCTGCCGGGACACTTGCTGGCTTTGCGGGCAGCCTGCTGGGAGGAGCGCTGCCAACCCTCCTCGCGCCAATTCTGGGCGTATCACCGGATGACCCCGCTCCCTATCGATATGCTCTCGTGCTGGCAGCCACTCTGTGTGTGCCAGCCGTGTTCGCCATGCTGGCTGTGCACGAGCCGCGAGCGGCCCACGCGCAGGCACATCAGGCAGCGTCTCCGGCAGATGCCGCTCCTGTGGCACTGATCGTGATCATCGCCTTCACGGTTCTGCTTCGTGCTTCGGCTGTAGGGGCTTCCTACACGTTCTTTAACGTCTACCTGGACGATGAGCTGGGGATATCCACCACGAACATCGGGTTGCTCTTTGCCGCCGTGCAGCTCGTCTCGGCACCTGCCGCGATGGCCATGCCCGCGTTCGTCCGGAGATGGGGAAACCACGATACGGTGGTCTATGGCTCCCTCGGCGCTGCCGGCAGCCTGGTTCTGCTGGCGGTGATCCCGCACTGGCTTGCGGCCTTTGTCGGGCGCGCCGGAATCTATGCCTTTTCCTCGGTCTCTGACCCGGCGTTCAGCATCTACCAGATGGAGGCCGTATCGCCTCGCTGGCGAACGCTGATGGCCGGGGCGTCGAGTCTGGCTCTCGGGCTGAGTTGGACGACGCTCGCCTTTGGAGGAGGACACCTGATCGTGTCGCTGGGCTATCGGGTGCTGTTTCTATCGGGAGCTGGGCTCACTCTCCTGGGCACACTGCTCTTCTGGCTCTACTTCCGCCGGCGCTAGGGATGGATAACACCGCATGGACCGACACCGTCGCCTATCCAAAGGAGTACACTGGGATGCAGCGCAAGTCCGAACTGACCGACCAAGTCTGCCTTCGTCATCGCCTGGGCATCCCCGACGATGCCGGCCAAGTCCTCCTCTTTGCAGAGTCCAGTCACTGGGACCCAAACTGGCTGCTCACGTCAGAGGCGTACTATGGCCGGTTCGTCGAGCGCAATCTTGACCTCGCGATCGCCGAACTGCAGCGAGATCCCCGCAGGGTCTACTCTGTCGAGTGCGTCTTTTTCCTGCGCATGTACTGGGAGCGCCGTCCAGAGTCGCGGCAGGAGATCAGGGAGCTTGCTAATGAGGGGCGACTGCGCCTGACCAGCAGCGGAGTGACCACCGCCGACACACTGCTGCCCAGGACCGAGGCGATCCTGCGCGACTGGCTGATCGGACAGGAGTGGCTGCGCGCGCAAGGGATCGCTCAGGAGCCTACGCTGGCGTACTTTGCCGACAGCTTTGGCTTCTCCCCTGCACTTCCATCGCTGCTCACAGCCGCTGGCTTTGACCGCACAGCTATCACACGCGTCGATGGGATGTACTTTGTTGGCGCGGACTATGAGCCCAGGAGCAGGTTTCCGCGGAGAGACTCGAGCGCCGCCCTCCTGCTGGAGAAAGAACGTACACTCGACTTTTGGTGGCGCGATATGAACGGCGCGGAGGTACTGTGCCATTGGAACGCCTACACTTATGGGCAGGGAGACATGCTCGCCTACCGAGGACTCAACCGGATCTATCTCTTCCCATTCGCGGTGCCCGACCGCTCGGATCGCCTTGTCTCCCGACGGATTGAGCAGTACGTCGCACAGCTTGCTCCCTACAGTCGCACACCCTACATGTTCTGTCCCATCGGCTTTGACTTTGTGGGGCCGATCCCGAGTCTGCTAGACTTGCTGGACCGGTATAATCGGATCCACTATCCATCGACTGGTGTCTGGGCCCTCAACGCTGGCCTGGACGACTATCTGGCGCTGGTGGAGGGCCATGGCGACAGATTGCCCGTCGTGCAACTCGATCCCAATCCTTACTGGACCGGTTTCTACACCGCTCGTCCGACGCTAAAGAGGCGGTACTACGAGCTGGTCGAACTGCTCCTGCGTGGGGAGCAGACTGCCGCCTTGCAGTTGGATGGCGACGCGTCGCGAACCGCCGTACACGCTCTGGACGAGGCATGGTGGGACGCGGTCGTGGCCAATCATCACGACTATATCACAGGCACGTCGCCGGACTCTGTTGTCGAGCAAGAGCAGTTGCCGTGGCTAGATCGAGCGATCGCCGCCACAGGCCAAGTGATCGAGGGGCTGGCGCCTCCCGGGCAAGGTACGGCACCGCCGACGGTCGCCACGGAAGGAAAAGAGTCACCCCAGTGGGTCCGGCGTAGCGGCGGACTTGAGATCCGCACCTCGCTCTACACCGCCGAGCTGGCCGAGGATGCAGGAGGCAGCATCTCTCGCATGTGGGACCCTGATACGGATGAGGTCTGGCTGGCTGGGGTCTCGAACAGCCTGGTCAGTTACCGGGACTCGGGCGGACTGTGGCGGATGGGGCACGAGTTCCGCGGCGGCACGTTCGCGGAGACGGCTCAAGCCGCAGGCTCTCCGGGCGGGCTTCAGGTTCACGAGTGCAGCGAAGGCCTCGAAGTCGAGTGTATCACGGACTTGGACGGCGAGCGCATCCATCGACGGCTCTGGTTCGCGGTCGACTCACCCGTCGTTCGCTTCCAGATAGAGGGCCGTGCTGCACAGGGCCGCACGGTCACCATTCGCTTCCAGACGGGCCTCTCGCCCAACCGCCTGACGATGGACCAGCCGGGAGGGGTCGTCACTCGCCCTCTGTCGCGGATCTATGACCCCACGTTCTGGCCCGTGCAACATTTCCTGCACCTCCAGGACCGCTCGACCGGCAGGGGCATCGCCCTCTGCCTGGACATGCCGGGCGCCATCTGCTGCCGCCCGGACGGCACTCTGGAGATCGTCGCTCTGCGCAACGCCACGCGCGAGCGCGCGTTCGGCTTCCTGCCGCTCCTTGCCAACCCGGCGTCCGGACACGAACGAGAGACGCACACTCTCGGGTACGCCCTCGTGTTCACCGCAGGGGGTGGCTGGCAGGAGAACGACATTCCGGCAATCGCCCGCCAGGTGGCAGCCAGTACCAGGAACGGGGCAGGCACCGCACGCCGGCGAGTGGTCGCCCCGCCCATCGTGACAACCGGCGGGCCCGGCGTCGTGGTCGCCGCCGTCAAGCCCGCGTCACGAGGCGAGGGCACCATCATCCGCCTCTGCGCGCCCAGCCCACCGGCATCCACAGTGACGGTTTCCATCCCCGGTCGCACCATTGTGAGAGCCACCCTCTGTGACGCCCGCGAGCGCGACGTCGAACCGCTTCAGGTGCACGAGGGAGCCGCCCACATCGGGATGGCCGGCACGATCGCCACCGTCAGGCTGCTGACCGCACCGCGGTCCCTGGCACAACAGGATACGGGTGAGAACTCGTGATCGGCGCGCCGTCTCTCTGTGAGCCCACGGCGGAGTGGCGCTGGAGAGATGGGCGTCTGTCCAAGCGCCGGTTGTTGACTTTGGTGACCAACGGGTCTAGAATGCCCGAGTAGCAGACCAGCAGCAGACCACAGTAGGCCGCGAGTGGGTCACCCCGGCACACGGTGACCTCGGAGGCCGAACCCATCGGAACGGAGTGTCGAGAAGACATGCAAGCACCCACAGATCAGCCGGTTCCGGGCGCGTACGCCCTGGCTCGCGGAGCGATCGAAGCGGGCGTCTCATTGGTGACCGGCTACCCCGGCTCGCCAACTACCTCAGTCGTAGACCACATCGTTGCCGGAACTCGGGCCGACAGAGTGCGCGTCGAGTGGACCAGCAACGAAAAGGTCGCCATAGAGATGGCCTTTGGGGCCTCGCTGGGCGGTATGCGCGCCCTCCTGTGCGTCAAGAGTGTGGGCCTCAACATCGCTCTCGATCCGTTGATGACCTTTGTCCTGTCCGGCTGCAACGCTGGCCTGGTCCTCCTGGTCGGCGATGACCCTGGCGGCTGGGGCTCGCAGAATGAGCAAGACAGCAGAGCCTTGGCGCTGGCAGCAGAGATCCCCCTGCTCGAGCCTACCACGATCGCCGATGCACGGCTGAGCGTGCGCTGGGCGTTCGACGTGTCGGAAAAGTTGGACCTCCCGGTCATGGTACGGTTCACCCGGGCGCTGGCTCTTGCTAGAGAGGTCCTCCCCGCCCTGCCAGGGATCCGCCCCGAGCCACCCTCCCCCTTCCGGCGCGAGTACATGCGCTGGGTAGTGCTCCCTGCAAACGTGGTCTCGTCCCATCGTCGCCTGCTGGAGCGACTGGACGCTGTCCGAGCTCGCTTTGAGGGTTCGCCATTCAACGCCGCAGCAGGCAGCGGCACACAGGGGATCATCTCGGTCGGGTTCACCTGGCAAAAGCTTCTCGATCTGTTGCACGGCGACCTCCCTGTCGAGGCACGCGTCCTGCGCTTGGGGACCGTCCACCCGCTGCCCACGGGTACGCTCGTGACCTTCCTGCGAACGGTCGAGTCGGTCCTCGTCCTCGAGGAAGGCGCGCCGCTTGTCGAGAGAGCCGTGCGCGCGGCCGCACAGCGCGAGGGACTGAGCGTACCCATCTACGGTCGAGACACGAACCACGTGATGAGGACTGGAGAGCTTTTCGGCCCACACATCGCAGATGCTCTGAGGGCGCTTCTCCCTCTCCCTGCTCAACCGGCCGGGGCCGAGATCAGGCGTGCGATGCCCAGCCAGGATCCTTTCTGCGAAGGCTGCTCGTACTTGGAGGTTTTTCGCGCTCTGACGGAGGCGATGGATCGGCACGGGGGACGAGACGACTACATCGTCGTCGGAGATCCCGGCTGCATGGTACGCGCACAATCCCCGCCACTCAAGCTGCTTGACGTCAAGGACAGCCTGGGCTCAAGCATTGCCATCGCGACCGGAATCGCCTTGAGCCAAGGCCGCCCACAGAGAGTGCGCGAGCAGCGGGGCCCCGATCAGAGCGTCGAGGACGGCCCAGGCAGGCGGGTGATCGCACTATGCGGGGATTCGGGGCTTCTGCACTCGGGTCTCCCTGGCTTGATGGATGCTGTACGGGTGGGCGCCCGGATGCTGGTGGTGATCCTCGACAATGGCACAACTGCGCTCTCTGGGGGACAGCCGCACCCCGCCAGCCAGGTCGATGCCCGAGGAGATCCCTCTGGCGCTGTGGATCTGGAAGCTCTGGTGCGTGCGACAGGCGCGCACACGGTGCAGGTGATAGACCTGGACCGCGGCGAGGACATCCGCCCTGCGATCGAGGAGGGCCTGACCGCACCGCAGCTGGTCGTTGTCATCGCTCGCGGGCAGTGCGCCCGATGGTCCACCCCCGCTCAAACCGAGATGCGTCAGGGCTCTCTCCAATGAGGGGACACGCATGCTCGTAGGAGTGGACATCGGGGGCACGTTCACTGACTTTGTCGTCAGCGTGGACGGCAGTCTGCGAGTACACAAGCTTCTGAGCACGCCCGACGACCCCGCAAGGGCCATGCTCGCCGGTCTGAGGGAGACGGGCCCTCAGGGACTTGGCGCGATCGCTCGGATCGTGCACGGTTCAACCGTTGCCACGAACGCCATCCTGGAGCGCAAGGGCGCGCGCACGGCGCTGATCGCCACACAGGGCTTCCGAGACATCCTGGCCATTGGCCGGCAAGACCGCCCGCACCTGTATGCCCTACAGCCCAGGCTGCCCCCTCCTCTGATCCCCAGAAAGTGGTGCTACCAGGTGCCAGAGCGGCTGGATCACACCGGTCAGGTCCTGGTGCCCCTGGATCTCGCTGAGCTCGACGCCGTCCTGGATGACATCGCCCTGCAGGGAATCGAGTCGATCGCCGTCTGTCTGCTGTACAGCTACCTCAACCCGGCGCACGAAAACGCCATACGCGCGCGCATTCTGGAGCGCGGCCTTCTGCAAGCGGAACAGATCGCGCTTTCGTGCGAGGTTCTGCCCGAGTTTCGCGAGTACGAGCGGGCCAGCACGGTTGCGCTGGAAGCGTATGTTCGCCCGGTCGTGAGCGGCTACCTTAAGCGGCTGGAGAAAGCGCTGCAGGTCGAGGAGGAAGGGGCACCCGACGCGCGCTCGCTGCGGATCATGAAATCAGACGGTGGCATAGTCAGTGCGCGGCGTGCCCGGCAGCAGGCTATCCAGACCGTGCTGAGCGGCCCGGCGGCCGGAGTTATTGGCGCGTTTTCGCTGGCCCAGCAGGCAGGGTATGAGAACGTCATCACACTGGACATCGGCGGGACGTCTACCGACGTAGCGTTGTGTCCGGGCCGGTGGGTTCGGAGCGTCGAGTGGGAGATCGATGGCCTGCCCCTCCGGACGGGTGTGCTCGACATCCAGACCATCGGCGCGGGCGGCGGGTCGATCGCGCGGCTGGACGCGGGCGGAGCTCTGCGCGTAGGCCCGGACAGCGCAGGCGCCGATCCCGGGCCGATCGCCTACGGCCTGGGCGGCCAGCACCTGACCGTGACCGACGCAAACGCCGTTCTCGGGAGGCTCGACGCGCGTCACTTTCTCGGAGGAGCGATGCCTCTCCACACAGAGCCTGCCCGAGTCGCCCTGGGTTCACTGGGACGCCAGATGGGCCTGAGCGCCGAGGGCGCGGCGCTGGGCATCATCGACGTGACCAATGTCCACATTGACGGCGCCCTGCGTAAGGCCTCTGTGGCCCGTGGATACGACCCGCGTAGCTTCACGCTCGTCGCGTTTGGCGGGGCAGGTCCGCTGCACGCCTGTGAGGTTGCGGCTGGACTGGACATCCCGCAGGTCCTGATCCCACGCTACCCCGGTGTGCTGTGTGCGTTGGGTCTGCTTATGGCCGATGTCGTATTTGAGACCAGTCGCTCTGTCCTCACTCCGGTCACAGACGCCACAGAAGCAGAGATGAGAGCGCGTCTCCAAGACATGGTCCGCCAGGCTCGTGCCGACCTCGCTCGAGAAAGCGCCGCCCTGGACGCCATGGTATTCGACGGTTCTGTCGACGCTCGCTATCGAGGACAGTCCTACGAGCTGACGGTTCCTTTTGACGACTCGGCTACCTGCGACCTCGCCGGGGCGTTTCACGCTGCCCATGCCCGCAGCTATGGGCACGCCCTACCCGATCGGCAGGTGGAGGCGGTCAACCTGCGCCTGCGAGCCACCGGCATCGTTCGCAAGCTGCCGCTGATCCCCGAGCAGGTGGACCCGAACGATGGCGCTGGCGCACGGATCGGCAGCAAGTTGAGCGTCTCACGCCTTCCGGACCACCGGACATCATCCGCTCCATCACCGGGGAAAGGGACACCGCTCACCAGCGCCCAGGAGCGTGTGGCGCTGTATGAGCGCCGACGTCTAGACCCAGGGGCAGAGTTCCACGGCCCTGCCCTGGTCTTTCAGATGGACAGCACGGTCTACATCGCGGCTGGGTGGTCTGCGCGCGTGGACGGCTACCGCAACCTCATCCTGGAGCAGCACCGATGACGGTGGATGCCATCAGCCTGGCGGTGTTCGGGAGTCTGTTCGCGTCGGTCGCGGAGGAGATGGGCGTGACCCTGCAGCGCGCCAGTTTCAGCCCCAACATCAAGGAACGGTTGGACCTGAGCTGCGCAGTATTCGACGCGGACGCGAGGATGGTCGCCCAGGCAGCGCACATCCCGGTTCACCTGGGGAGCATGCCGGCATCCGTAGCCTCCGCCTTGAGGTCCTGCGACGTTTTCCAGCGTGGG
>JADHXD010000197.1 GCA_016783145.1 Anaerolineae bacterium | reverse complement strand
AGGACAACCGGGTAGCGCAGCAGGTTGCCGACCCGTATTTCCAGGGCCGAGCTCGGGGCATTGCCTGCCTGAGGATCCCCGCCCTGGTAGGCGTGCACAGTCTGGGGAGGGACCAGTGCGCTGGACAGGGCTCTTTGGCGGCTGCTCAGCGTGTCCCAGGGCAGTTCCAGTTCGGAGGGGGCGAATTCCTGCGCCAGCGCGGCAGTATACCGTCCGATCTCTTCTACGAGGGAGGACCGAAGCCCTGCGAGGTGTTCGGGGCGTGAGATCCGCCAGGCCTCCTGGGAATAGGCTTCCATAATCGCCAGGTCGTCATACGGGGCCAGATCGAGAGGATGGGCCTGTCCGGACACGTGGGGGACAACATCGTACCCCAGGGGTTCCAGGCGCGATGTCACCGGATTGTAGGCAAATCGCTCCGAGTGCCACGTCGACCCGCCGCGCGTGCCCCACAGGTTCGCGTGAGCGATGTAGCGGCCCATCTGCGGGGCGTCAAAGACCTCTGAAGCTGTGAGTCGCTGGCTTGAAAACGCTCGCAGCAGCCCGAGCGCTGTGACAGCCTGCTCGCTCCAGGTCGGGTCGGTCTCCACTTGGATCGCGTAGGATTCATCCACCCTGGCGAGCGCAGGCAAGCCCAGGCCGGTCGCTGCCGGATCTGTGGAGAGGTCGGGCAGCCCGTGTTCTGCGGCGTCGAGCGGATCCTGCCCTCTCCACAAGGCGCTGTACCCGAGGCGGACGACGATGCCTTCGCTGCGCTTCTGTGATTCGAACAGCTCCTTCGACGGGCTCTCTTGCAGCGCATAGATGCCCCGGTCCTCGCCGTTCACCGCAACGTTCACGAACGTGTATCGCGGCGCCAGGAGGCCCGCCTCGCGCAAGCTCTCCACGTAGAACCATGTGTTCAGATATCCGTGCGCTGCGGGGGAGTGCAGCGAAAAGGCACGCATCCCCAGGATCGTCGCCCCATCCCCTATCCTGACTCGAAAGGGCCACTTGTCTGCATGCCAGAGATCGGCTCCGTCCCCCTCGAGCCACAGGACGGCGGGGATCTCTTTGTCGCCCAACCGGATACGAGCGGGAAGCCAATCGGGTTCGTCGAGCTGCAGGATCCCCCGCTGCACAGCACCGCGCCACTGCTCTTCCAGCACCTCGTAGGCCTCCCGGCCGATCTCGAGGTGCACCACCGGCAGGCCATTCGCGCTTACGTCAGCTTGAGGGGATACGCCGCGAACGAGGGAGCGGACGAGACCCTGTCCCTCCAGCCTGTACCAGATCCCGACCGCAGTAAGCAGCGCAGCGGTCAGCGCGAACCCCAGGACCAGCCAGGCAGCGCCCTTGTGAGAGCGCGTCCACCGGGTGGGGCCTTGCTGGGCGGGTGGAGGGCGTATCCGCATCGTCTGCCTACCCAGGCAGGTTGCTCTGATCGACGAAACTAAAGGTACACTCGGGGAGGGTGTCCTTCAGGTCGTCCATCAGTCTCGTCAACTCGCCCTGGTCTCTGCACTGCATAAAGTAGGTCATCTGCAGCGTGTGGTTGTGGCGATCCAGCCTCTTCATATCCACAAAGCGGGCATGCTTAACCAGGAGATCGTTCACCGACCCGAAAGTGTCGGTGGTCTCTCCCTCGGGGACCTGGATGTTCAGGTACAGGTTCCGCCGCTGCGACCGAAATGCGACCAGTTGCGAGGCGATCAAGAGGGCCATCAAGACACAGATCGACACCACCGTCGGCATGCGCTGATCGGCTCCCAGGCCGATCCCGATGGCGATGACGATGAACAGATAGATCAGTTCCTCGGGGTCCTTGATCGCCGTGCGAAAGCGTACGATGGACAGCGCGCCCACGAGCCCCAGCGACAGGGCCAGGGAGGCCTTGACGACGGAGATGGTCAGGATCGTCGTCAGGCACAGGACGGGAAGCAACCTGGCAAACCTGACGCGGTTAGAGAGCGCTTCTCCGAACCGGGCAAAGTACCACGCGATGCCTGCTGAAAGCAGTGCGCCAAGCAGCAGGTTGAGAATCAGCGCGCTCACCGAAAGTGGTTCGAGGGTGATCAGTCCATCCATAGTAGCAAGCCTCTCTGGGATGATTGCGATCTCTGCGAACTGGTGGGCCTATTATCCTACAATTCGACGGTGGGGGCAAACACAGGCTTGGGGGGACCGGTGGGGGCATTTGACAAATCCCGCGTTTGGCTGCATGATTGCTTCGGAGCCGTTGTTCATCTGGAATTCGAGAGCGCCGTGAGAATCCGTGCTGTGTTGGGTCCCCTTGTCCGAGCCGCCTGTCAGGCCGCGCGAAAACACCTTCGCGTTGGCCTGGCCCTGCTGTTCGTCCTGCTGCTGCTGCGCCCGCTGTATACCGTGACCTCGGCTTTGCAGGAACGACGATCGGATCAGGTGATCAGCGAGTTTATGGCCGCAAACGTCAGCACCCTGGCCGACGAGGATGGCGACTATCCGGATTGGATCGAGGTCCACAACCAGGCGGCGACAGCGGTCGAGCTTGGCGGATGGTACCTCACCGATGCCGACAACGATTTGACCAAGTGGCGGGTTCCGCCTACTGTGCTCGCTCCGGACGGATACCTGGTGGTGTTTGCCTCTGGAAAAGACCGCGCTGTCGCCGGATCCGAGCTGCATACGAACTTTGGCCTCAAGAGCAGCGGAGAGTACCTCGCGCTCGTCGAGCCAGATGGGAGGACGGTTGCGTGGGAACATGCTCCCGACCACGCTCCGGACCAGTCTCCTCAGCTTGAGGGCGTGTCCTACTCGAGGCTGGGGGGCTATATGAGGCGCCGGCGTGTGGTACCCGAGTACCGGGCGCAGTTCCAGGATGTGTCCTATGGGCTTGACGGGGCGGGGCGTGCGCGCCACTTTCTCTCGCCCTCGCCAGGCCGAGCGAATGGAACGGACGCGCTCGACCGGGGGCCGATCCTATCGCTCGCCAGCCATACTCCCGAGCGCCCTGCCGCAGGCGATGCGCTCGCCGTCACCGTGCTCGTCCAGGAGGCCTTTGCCCCTGTAGGTAACGTCACACTAACCTGTCGTGTGATGTATGGAGAGGCGGTTACCGTGCCCATGTTCGATGACGGTGAGCACGGCGATGGGGCCCGGGGAGATGGCATCTATGGAGCGATCATCCTCGGGGAAGTGGATCACGCGGACCCTGAGCGAGACGCCGCGACGGCCGATGTCCCGGGGCCGGGGGAGATGGTGCGATACCATTTCACGGCTCAAGGACAGGACAACCACACGTCCCGCTGGCCCCTCTTCCACGACCCGGCCGGCTCACCCAGGTACTTTGGGACGGTGATCGCCGATCCTGGCATCGACAGCGCGCTGCCCGTCCTCCACTGGTTCACCCAGGACGTTGGCCGCGCCCGGTCGTTGATGGGGACCCGCGCCCAGGTGTACTATGACGGCGTCTTTTACGACAACGTCTACGTACGAGGCCGCGGCTACTCCTCCAGGGCGGGATGGCCCAAGAAGAGCTTCAAGATCGAGTTCAACACGGGCTATCCTTTCCGGTTCTCGCCCGATGCAGAGCCCGTCAAAGAGTTTGACCTCAACAACACGTACAGCGACAAGGCGTACATCCGCCAACCCCTGGCCTGGGAGACCTATCGGGATGCAGGCGTTCCCTACTGCATCAGCTTTCCTATGCGCGTTCAGCAGAATGGCACGTTTCACAGCGTCGCCATCTATGTCGAGCATCCCGATGAGCAGTTCTTGGAACGGCTGGGGCTGGACCCGGACGGGGCGTTCTACAAGATGTTCAGCGGGGCCGATTCGGCGACCAGCCGCGTGGAGAAAAAGACGCGCCGCGACGAGGACCACAGCGACCTCCAGGCGCTGCTCGACGGCATCGATCTCGAGGGAGAGGAACGGACGGCTTACCTGTTCGATCACCTGAACGTGCCGGCTATCGTCAACTACCTGGCGGTCACGGCCCTCATGCACGACACGGACTGTGCTACCAAGAACTACTACCTGTACCGGGATACGGAGGGGACGGGAGAATGGACCTTTGTGCCCTGGGACAAGGACCTGACGTTCGGTCGCGTTTTCGATGGTCACGTGCTGAACGACGGGATATGGGCGGACAGCTACCCACAGAGCCATCCCTTTAACCTGGGCAGGAATATCATCATCAACGCGCTCTATGATACGCCCGTCATCCGGGAGATGTATCTGCGCCGGCTTCGTACCGTCATGGATGAGCACCTTCAATCTCCGGAGACACCCATAGATGAGCGTAGCTATGAGCGACGCCTTGACGAGTTTGTCGTTCAACTCCAGCCAGACGCCGACCTCGACACCGCCAGGTGGCCTCTGGATTGGGGGAGCCCGCAGACCTTCTCCCAGGCGATCGACATCCTCAAGCGCGACTATCTCGAGAAGCGACGCATCTACCTGTATGACACACTGGGAGCGCACAATGGCGGGATCATCCCGGAGGCGCAGCCGGTCACGGTCACGGTCGAGTTTGGCAAGGCCGTGGAATCTGACCCCACGTCGGGGGACCAGGACGAGGAGTATTTCACCCTGGTGAATCCCACCAGGTACGCGATCGACATCTCTGGCTGGGCGATCAGTGGGGATGTCCAGTACACGCTTCAACCGGGCACGGTCATCCCGGCGGGCTGGACCCTCTATGTCTCGCCGGACGTCGCTGCTTTCCGGGACCGGGATCTCAGTCCCAGGGGAGGGGAGAGTCGGTTCGTGCAGGGGAACTATCAGGGTCGGCTGTCCAACCGGTGGGGTGTCCTCAGGCTGCACAACGCCAGTGGGATCGTGGTCGATCACCAATTCCACATCGACCTCGACCTTCTTCGCTAGCGCTTATCCCTCCGCGTCAATGCGCACCACCTCTGTACGCACCCGGGTCCCCTCTACCCACACCTGGACATAGTGGTAGAACGCGTTCGGATGGCCTTCTGTGTAGAGCGGCGCTCCTGCCCCGGCAGTGATCACGTAGGTCGTTCCGTCCTGCTCGGTCTGGCTGTAGGCGTGGATGTGTCCGCTGAACACATAAGCGACCTCGTGCTTTACCATCAGCGACAGGAATTCTTCCCTTCCCGAGTACAGGATGTCCGCGCTGCCGTCCGGGTCGATTGGGGGGTAGTGGATGGCGACCATCTTGACCGGTTGGTCGGTCGCCGCCAGGTCGCGATCGAGCCACTCCAGTTGGCCCTCGCTGAGGTGTCCGGAGGTGCTGTTGGCCACAGCCAGGTGCACGGTCTCTACGTCAAAGGAGTAGTGAGTGTCGGGAGCTCCGCTGAACTCGATGAAATTGGCGTACGTGCCATCGTCGTTGGCGTCGTGATTGCCTGGCACAGGGTAAAAGGGCAGTGAAAAGTCGGACATCAGGTCCCGGAACGCTGCGAACTGCCCCCGACTGCCATAGCCGACCATGTCGCCGGTGTGGAGCAAGAACGCGTTGCCATCCTGCACGATCCTATCCAGTACCGCCAGGTATACCTGGTCGTTGTCGCGATTGTCTCCGGCCACGGCAAAGACCAGCGGTTCCGGCGGGCCGGCTACGGGGGTCTCTACGGTGGCAGGGGAGGTTGCGGTGGCGCTCGCGGGAGGCGCTGTGGGCGTCCACGTCGGCAGCGGCGTCCACGTGGGTGGATAGGTGGGGGTGGGTTGGCTGGGAGTCCCCATCAGGATGGGGCCTAGCA
Source organism: Anaerolineae bacterium (assembly GCA_016783145.1). Lineage (GTDB taxonomy): Bacteria > Chloroflexota > Anaerolineae > JAFGEY01 > JAFGEY01 > BS750m-G44. Next base: position 2,669 of record JADHXD010000197.1, on the reverse strand, counting down.
GGCTGATGATCATGCTTAACGCGACGATGGCCGAAAAGATGTATGCGATGGTTTGCGTGGTGCGTCTTGGCCGCTTCAACGCCATGATGTCCGAACCTCCGTTCACACTGATATAGTTCGATTATACCATTCCTATGTATCCTCGGCAAACATCATGTTGAATTCGGCGCCGACTTGTGGTATGATACGTGCAGGTGGTTTTGGTCAGCCTTCAGATGCCTGGATGAGAGATGGGAGGCGACGGATGAGTGATGACCCCGACACCAGCCAGATCCAAGTGGTCAAAGAAAAGTATGAGCAGATGCTGATGCAAAAGAAAAACGTGGTGGGTGTAGGAATCGGCTTTCGGGAGCGAGATGGTCAGCTCACAGATGAAATGGTCCTGACTGTGATGGTCAGCCAGAAACAGCCGCGGCTCACCCTGCGCCGCCGCGATCGGATTCCAGAAGAGTTGGATGGCGTGCTGGTGGACGTCAAGCAAGTCGGCAGACTCCAGGCGCTCTAGAAGAGGGGGGAAACGATGTTGATCGGAGGTGCCGGGCTGGACCTGAAAACCGTGTTCGAGGTGAAGCGTCTCTACACCAAGAACCTGATGAAGCGCAAGAACGTGGTGGCCTGTGGGATTGGGTTCAAGGAAAGCGAGGGCACCGTCACCGAAGAGCCCTGCGTCGTCGTCTCTGTGACGCACAAGGTTCCCCAGGCTCAGTTGACGCCCGAGGACCTGGTCCCCAAAGTGCTCGATTCGATCAAGACGGACGTACAGGAGGTCGGCTACTTCCGTGCCTGGCAGCCAGGACCGAAGGACCGTCACCGTCCGGCCATACCGGGGATCTCGTGCGGGCACGTCGATGTCACCGCCGGCACCTTTGGCTGCCTGGTACGCCGGGGCGGGGACCTCTTTATTCTCAGCAACAATCACGTATTGGCCAACGTCAACAGGGGCTCGCGAGGGGATGCGATCATCCAGCCGGCGCGGTACGATGGGGGCACGCCGAATGACCAGATCGCGACTCTCGAGGAATGGATCCCTCTCGCCACGGGTGTCCAGGAATCGAATTGTCCCTGGGCCACCTCGGCTGCGGCTCTGATGAACGCGCTGGCTGGCGTGCTCCAGTCGAGCAGCCGGGTGATGGCCCTGCAAGAGCAAGCCCCGGAAAACAGGGTAGACTGCGCGATCGCCCGCCCGCTATCGCCTGACCTGATCCGGCCCGACATCCTCGGGATCGGCGCGCCCAGAGGAGTACGCGTGGGCAAGCTGGGGATGAACGTGCAGAAAAGTGGGCGCACGACCGGGTACACCACCGGGCAGATCACCCAGGTTGGCGTGACCGTCCAGGTGGACTACCAGGGGCAGATGCTGACCTTTGTCGACCAGTTCATGGCCACGGGGATGAGCTCGGGGGGAGACTCGGGATCTGCGGTGCTCGATATGGACCGGTACGTGATTGGCCTGTTGTTCGCTGGGTCTGACTTGGCAACACTGATCAACCCCATTCAGGAGGTCACGAGCGCCCTCAACGTAGAGGTCGTCGCCGGGTAGGCATTTGAGGTGCCAGGCACTTTCTGCAAGTGCCTGGCACCTTTTACTGAAAGATGGGCTTGATCTTGGTTTCCGGCATCAACGCGACCACTTTTTCGGCGATCTCTTGGAACGCTTCCCCGGGATAAGCCTCGATCTGGCCTGCGTCGCACAAGGCAGCCAGGGTCGGATCGAGCGGCAGTTGCCCCAGGAGGGGAGCGCCGATCTGCAGCGCGGTCTCTGCTGCTTTGCTCGGCCCAAAGATCTCGATCTGTTCGCCGCACGAGGGACAGAGCGCATAGCTCATGTTCTCCACCAAACCCAGCAGCGGGATGTTCAGTTGTATGGCCATCTGTGCCGCCTTGCGCACCACCATCCCCGCCAGGGCTTGTGGCGAAGTGACCATCAGCACACCGTTCAAGGGGATGGCCTGCATCACCGTCAGGGATGCATCGGACGTGCCGGGCGGCAGGTCGATGATCAGATAGTCCAGGTCTCCCCAGAACACCTCGCTCCAGAACTGCTTGATCGCGCCGCCGATCAGCGGCCCACGCCAGATCACGGCCTGGTCCTCGCTCTGCAAGAGCAAGTTGATGGACATGACCTTGATGCCTGTTCTGGTCTCCACGGGCATCAGCCCGAATGGACTGGACCGGGGCCTGTCCTGCAGGTCGAACATCCTGGGGATGCTGGGCCCGGTGATGTCGGCGTCCAGTACGCCCACACGTTTCCCTTGCCGCCGCAGGGCGACCGCCAGCAGCGCGGCGACGGAGGACTTGCCGACCCCTCCCTTGCCGCTCATCACGGCGACGGTGTGCCCAATCTGGTTCATCCGTTCTGCCAGCGGTCTCTCTCTTTCCTCTTCTCTGCCAAATGCCCGGGCCTTTTCCGCCTCGGTCATCTCTGCCAGGTTCACGTTGACCTTGAGCGCACCATCCAGCCGCGAGATCGCCTCTTTCGCATCCTCCACGATCTGTCCTCTCAGCGGGCAGGCCAGCGTGGTGAGAGCGAGGGTAAAGCTGACCTCGCTGCCCACGATGGCGACGTCGCGGACCATGCCCAGCTCGACGATGCTGCGCCGCAGCTCGGGATCGATGACCCCGCGGAGTGCGTCCATAATTCCCTCAACTGTGACCAATCGTCCTCCTCT
>JADHXD010000196.1 GCA_016783145.1 Anaerolineae bacterium | reverse complement strand
CGGGCTGATCTTTGGGGACGGCGTGGCCGCGCTGACGCGCGAACTGATCCTCAACCATCCGCGCTCCCAGCCCGAACACTGGCTGTTCGTGGAGGACGATGGCAGCGGACAGATCGTTTCGACGCTGTGTCTGATCCCATGGACTCTGCGCTACGAAAGTGTGACGCTGCGGGCCGGAGAGGCGGGCATCGTCGGCACGAGGGAGGCCTACCGCCGCCGAGGGCTGGTCCGCGCTCTGTTCCATCGTCACGCAGAGTTACTGCGCACGGGAGACTATGACCTCAGCCACATCCAGGGCATTCCCTACTTTTACCGGCAGTTCGGCTACGAGTATGCCCTCCCCCTGGAGGGAGGCTGGCGCGTGGACCTCCACCTGGTCCCGGCTCTGCCTCCAGGTCAGGCTGAGGGAGCCACCCTGCGCCTGGCCACACTCGACGATCTGCCCCTGCTGACCAAGCTCTACGCCAAAGCTGTGCACGGACTGGACATCCACAGCCTGCGCGATGAGTCAGAATGGCGCTACCTGTTCGGGCCATCCAAGCGTACCGAGATGACCGCAGAGACGTGGTTGGTGCTGGACACTGGGGGACAGCCCGTAGGCTATCTCCGTGTCCCGCAGGAAGGGTTCGGTGAAGGTCTGATCGTCAACGAGGCCACAGCGATGGATGCAACCACGGCACAGGCGGTGCTGCGCTGGCTCAAAGCGCTCTGCGTTGAGCGGCACAAGCCACACATCCGCCTCTGCCTGCCGGCACACAGCGTCTTGCTTCGCACAGCGCGCTACTGGGGAGCGCACGACCTGGGACACTATGCGTGGCAGATCCGGATCGTGGACACGGCGCGCCTGCTGCGCAAGCTGGCTCCTATCCTGGAGCGCCGTCTCGCGGCGAGTGCCCTGTCCGGCCTGACGCAGAATGTGTGCCTGAACCTGTATCGCGAGGCGTTTGAGCTGCGCTTTGAGGGTGGCCGGTTGGCTGCGGTCGAACCTCTGGGGTTCAGCGACCGAGGCGGGATACGCATCCCGCCACCGCTGCTCGCGCCCTTGCTGCTCGGCTACCGCGATCGAGAAGAGCTGGCACGTGCACACCACGACGTATCGATCTCCGGAGAATGGCAGCACCTGGTAGACATCCTGTTCCCAAAAGTGACCTCATTCATCCATACCATCTACTAGAAGGAGACAGCTCTCAGAGATGCAGCAAGAGACGCAGTTCGCGATCCGGCTGGCCACACCAGAGGACTATGACGAGCTATGCAGAGTGCTCGAAGAAGGAGATGCGCACCACCGTCAGGCTCTGCCCCACATATATCGTAGGCCTGCCGGGCCGGCTCGATCCCGGGACTATGTCTTGGGGATCATCCACAGCAAAGAGGCTGCCCTGTTCCTCGCTGAGGTGGATGGGCAGGACAAGCCCGTGATCGGTGCGGTGCATATCGCGACCCGGGAGACACCAGACATCGCTCTCCTCGTTCCCCGGAGATATGCCGTGGTAGAGAACCTCATCGTCTCCCGTGCGCACCGCCGGTCCGGCATCGGTCGGGCGCTGATGGCCCAAGCGCACCAGTGGGCTTTGACTCGAGGGGTCACGGAAGTCGAACTGACCGTCTGGGAGTTCAACGCAGAGGCGATTGCCTTCTACGGTGAGCTTGGCTATCGACCCTCACGGCTCAAGATGGGCAAAACGCTGCGCGAGGGATGAGGTAGGCCAGGCGCACCGGAGATTGTTGGGCTTCGGAGGACTGCGACGATCCGCCCTGTCGCAAGCGCCTCAACGCGCCAGGCTGGGCCGCCCCACGGCTGTGAACGTCAGCTCTGTCTGCAAGTAGATCTCTTGTCCCCACTCGACGTGGGCAGGTGCGGTCTGATCCGTGCGCGTCATCTGAACCTCGACCTGACCGGCTCCCGCTTGCCTCGCCAGGGCGCGCACGCGATCAGGCACGACACGCTGTGCATACGCCACGGCGTCGGACACGGAGGCAAAGTCGTGCACCCCATCCGGCAGGTGCAAGCGGTAGGGCAGCTCGCCATCGACTGGTTGCACCAACCCGCGCACACGCTGCACCACACTCCCCGCCACCGCGCCCACGGCATTGCCGACCTCTGCGTACCGCGGGATCACCAACTCTGTACGCAGTTGCTGTGCCGTGCGGGGCAGGTAGGCGTCCACCGGCGCTCCGACGGCGACGACCGGCTGCCGGAGCGCCAACTGGCACTCCAGGTCCGAGTGGAGAACGTTTCCCATCGCTCGAGCCAGCAGCGCAGTCGCGGACGGCTCTCGCTGCCAGTCCGGGAACGTCTCTTCGTCGCTCAGCACCTTGCTGACCAGCTCCGTCGTCACCCGGTTGGACATCTCTGCCACCACCCCTTCGCAGAAGGCCTCGGGAGACAGGCCCGCCTGCATCGCCAGGAGCTCGGCGCCGAGCCGCGAAGCCTGAACACGCCAGCGCTCAAAGCGCCCCAGCACGTGCAAGGCATCCGTCGGCGTGAAACCGGCGTGCATCAGCACCTGGCGATCGATCAGATCCTCGATCTGCCGGATGGCCAGAGGTCCATACCGGAGATGGTCAGCAAGCCAGACCATCGAGCGTGGGCCTTTGTCCAGATGGCGCAGCAGTTCACGATCCTCTGGCGAAAGCGCAGACAGGTCCCGCGCCTGCTGCAGAACAAACTGTCCGGCCAGCCCGATGCGCTCCTGCACTACTGCCTGCCTGCGCAGCTCATCTTCGATCTCGGGATGCTGGCTTGCCAGCAAGCACAGGGGCAGGACCCTGCGCGGGCCGATGATCAGTCCCCTGGAACTCCCTCGGGAATGGCCGTTCAGTCGCACGTGGCTGTCCCCGCCCAACCCCACCGTGTGAACGTCCACCGCTTCAACCATCGTCCGCCATCCGCCCACCTGAGCGCCCTCCACGCTCAGACGAGGGCGCCCATCGCGCAGCACGGCAATGTCCGTCGTCGTGCCCCCGACGTCCACGACCCACACGTCCTTTCGCCCCGCCACGTGCCACGCGCCGACCACACTGGCAGCAGGCCCGGACAGGACCGTTTCGATCGGGCGGCGCATCGCCCATTCCGATCGCACCAACGAACCATCTCCCTTGACGATCATCAGGGGAGCGACCACGCCAAGGGCGTCCAGCGCGTGGCGGACGGTGGCAATGAGTTCCTGCAACAGCGGGATCAACCGGGCATTGAGGGCAGCGGTCGTCGCCCTGCGCACAGCGTCCAGGCGAGAGGTCAGCTCGTGACCGCAGGTGACCGGGAGGGGTCGCGCGTCCGGCCCGTCGCCAGATGCAGTCAGTTCCTCGACCAACGCCCGCACGCGCAGTTCGTGAGCGGGGTTCCGCACTCCAAAGTAGCCGGATACGGCAAAAGCCGCGACCTGGTCGCGCCGGGCCACGATGGCCTGGCGCGCCGCCCCCTCATCCAGAGGTGCGACCTCGTTCCCCTCACCATCGTGCCCGCCTTCCAGGTAGACAACGTCCCGAGTCACCAGCTCGCGCTCAAAGCCATGCTTCTGGATCAGCGACGGATCATACCCGATGAGCAGCAGACAGACGGGGCTGCCCTTGCCTTCCACGATTGCATTGGTTGCCAGGGTAGTCGACAGGCCGACCAGGCTCACATCCGCCGGAGCGATCGCCTGCTCCTCGTGGAGACAGGCAGCACGTTCGAGGACAGCGGTCACGGCCTGTTGGATGCCGACTGCGAGGTCGTAATGGACGGTCAACGCCTTTGCGCTGGCAAGAACGCGACCGCTGTCTTGTTCGACCAGCACCGCGTCGGTGTAGGTGCCTCCCGTGTCAATCCCCAAAGCAATGGTCATTCCCTCTCCCTCTCCATGGTTCTCTGTCGTGGTCGGCCACAACAGCGATCGAACTGCAGGCCTCTCTCCCAGCAGCGCCGGGCGGGCGGCGGGGTCCTAGCTGTCCCGGATGCGGTACCAGTACAGGTACGCTTCCTGAAACCCGAGCCTGGCATACAAGCGCCTGGCGGCACTGTTCTCGCTCACAACCTGCAGGTATGCGTGCGTCGCGCCGCGCTCGCGGGCCCAGGCGAGCAAACCGGACACGAGCTGCGTGCCGTATCCCTTGTTTCTCTGCTGCGGATCCGTGATCAGGTCAAAGAGGCCGAGGAAATCGCGCTCAAGCACGCCCAGTCCGCAGGCCACAGGGCGTCCAGCCTCCTCGGCAACGGCGGGGTACCCCGTGGAAGGAATCGCCCGCATGATCTCACCGTGTGCGCCACTCACCTCAGCCCCTGTGCCTTTGAAGCGAGCAAACAGCGCCAGCCAGTCGTCGATCTCTTGGCCACAGATCTCGATATCCAGCCGCGGTGGCCTCCATCCCCTCAGGGCCAGGTAAAGGACGTGCGTGCGATCGACGGCCCTGTATCCGCGACTCGCCAGCACCTGGTCGAGGTCCGGAGGCACGGTGAAGGGCGTGAGTCGAAAGATGGCTGGCAGCCCCTTCTCTGCGTAGACGTCCTCGCATACCTGCACTTTGTCCTCGACGTCGAGCGTGCAGCCATACAGCGCGTTCACCGAATTCGATCTCTTGGTGTATCCCCTGGAGAAGCGGAGGATCCACCCGTCGAACAGGATCTGCTGCAGGGCTGGCCAGGAATTCAGAGACACTTCCTCGATGCGCCTGTGTAGCATTCGCCTCCCTCAAGACCACGTGGCCGTGCGAGTCAGGCAACGGCTGCCCAGTGTACCACACATCGCTCGATATGGGCAACTTGACACACTCTTGGCCCAACGTATAATAGCCTTGGGACCTCCGACAAGTGGAAGGGAGCACAGCCTATGAAGTACGTCCTGATGGACCTGGAGACAGAACTGATCTCAGGACCTCTCGACCTCGACCTGCGAGTACCAGGGATCACCATCGGCGCGACGCTTACCGGAGACAACGATCTGAAGCTCTGGTACGAACGGGACATCGAGGGCCAGGCCACGGGCCGCACCCTGAGTTCAACCAAGGCCGCAGAACTGGTGCACTACCTGGACCATCTGGCCAAAGAGGGGCACACCATCGTCACCTGGAATGGCGCAGGCTTTGACTTTCGGGTGCTGGCCCAAGCATCGGGCCTGGTCAGTCAATGCGTTGACTTGGCGTGGGACCACGTGGATATGATGTTCTGGTTTCACTGCCAGAAGGGGTTCAGCATCAAGCTCGATAGCGCGGCCCAGGCCGCCGGCAGCGGCAAGACCACCGGCATGAGCGGAGCCGATGCTCCCCGGCTGTGGGCTGAAGGCCAGTACACGCGGGTACAAGAGTACGTCGCCCAGGACGTGCGCGCCGCGGCCGCGGTCTATGAGGGGACCGTCAAGAATCGTGCCCTGTACTGGATCACGTCCCAGGGACGCAGGTCCTCGGTCCGTGGGCACCCCCTGTCCGTTCGTGAAGCGCACCAGCTTCCCGCTCCGGATACGTCCTGGATGACACGCGCCCCCTGGCCTCGGGAAAAGTTCGTAGGTTGGATGCTGGGCAGTTCAGCACCCGGATGACCCCTCAGCAGGCCGGAGCCTGCCTGCCAGCAGGGCCTCCACGTCAGCCTCTGTGCCCTGCCAGGGTCCAGGCTGCTCCTGCTTGAGCGTGGTGGCACCTGCCGCAAAGCGACACGCCTCCCCAGCGGAGACGCTCAAACGCTTGCCCACGTAGAGGGCAAAGCAGGTATCCCCCCGCCCCGTGCGCCCGGCCAGAGACCGCGGCGTGAAGGGCGCCTCATAGAACCGTCCATCGGCATAGACGGTAACCCCGGAGGATTCGGTGAGGACCACTTCCCTGGGGCCATAGGCGGACAGTTGACGGGCCGCGGCGCGCAGGTCTCCGCATCCAGTCAGAAGCTCAGCCTCCGCACGGTCAGCTTTGAGGTAGGTGACGCACGCCAGTCCCTCGGCCATATCTGGCCATAGACGGTAGACCAGGTCGCCGTTCTCACGGACGCGGACAAAGCCCTGCACATCCAGGGCCACAGGTCCTCGGTCTGCCATCCACTGCAGCAGCGGCAGGCTGACTTCGCCGGCCATGATAGATGCGATGACATAGACCCTGCATGACAGAGGGGGAAAGTCGTCTCGCTGGATGGGTCCGGCAAACCCCAGTGGCCTACAAACGCGACGCTCCATATCCGCCGAGCGGTAGATGTTTTCGATGCCTGAGGTCTGCTCTGACGCGGCGGCGTACACGAGGATGCCCTCTCGCTTCAGCTCATCCAACCGCCACAGGTCATCGGGGTGCAGGCGCGTGACCACCGCCACTCGCACGCCGATGCGCCGCAGAGCGATGCCGCCATAGTAGACCCCGCCACCGGAAGCCGTCTCGCCACGGCCGTCCACCACCAGCCTGTCCTTCGCAAAGTGTCCGACCATAACGATGTCGACGTCACACATCACCATCGCCCCCATCCCGAACGGCGACCAGCAGCGTGAGGTCGTCGAACTATGGCGCATCTCGCACCAATCGCGACCTTTCGAGCGGCGCCGGCCATACGGTCAAGTACAGGGAAGGCCCGGACTGTGCCAAGGCCTCTGACGCCGGAGAAAACGCTCACCTCCGCAGGAGTCGCAGCGTGCCGCGCTCCCCACAGGGCAGGCCGACATAGAACACGCCAGAGTGCACGATCTGTGTCGCACACGGCTCACCGTCCCAGGTCGCTGCGTACTCTGCGCCCGGATCGAGGCTGGCCAATACAGAGAGTGTCCGCCCGGCGCGACCATATACTCGCAGCTCTGCCTCGAGAGCGCGACAGTCTTTCTCCACTCGGAGGGCGTCAACCCACACGGCGAATCCTGTGGTCAGCCGACCAGGACGATGGTAGGCGCTGTACCAATTCAGCACGGGCGCGGACAGCCCACCAAAGTGGTGCCAGCCAGCCCCGCGGCCCGTCGCCACGACAAAGTGTTCCCAGCAGTTGTACGTCGCCTCCACCTCACGCCGCCAGACCTCCAGCGCGGTGCGAGCCACTTTCCAGGCGAGTTCACCTTGGCCCAGGTCAAGGAATGCCTTCCAAAAGAACCACTGGTGCGGCATCCACACCGCCCCGTTCCAGTAGCCGTCGTAGTACTGGACACAACATATCCGCTCCCATCATCTTGACCGCGCGCATTGTACTCGATCCAATTGCCGTACGAGCCTGACGCCCTTCCCGCATCATCATTGTACCCGATCCTCACAGTGGACGCAACAGGCAGTCCGCGAGCGCCCATCCTTGAACACAACAGAGCCAGCACCATTGCGATGCTGGCTCTTTGGCGTTCACCCTCGTGCGGACGAAGCATCCGTATCGGAGAAGCAAGCCCTGCTGTCTCCCGAAGGACACACGTTATGATGCTCTATCTCCGCATGTGGCATCCTTGTCAAGGGATACAACATCCCAGGCGTCCCTGTCGGGTTCACAGGAGAATCAGACGCCATCCAGGAGGCAACATAGGGCGCTGGTCGGAGCGCCAGAACCGACAGCGCACGATCTGAGGCGGACGTAAGCACAGCTCGGTCACGAAGCGGGCAGACCGATCACGCAGATCTCAGCTCCTAGCAGTCCAGCGTAGCGAAACCTCAGAGGCAACTAAATCTTAACCTTGATCCGGAAGTGACGGATTTGGATTTCACACCACTTTGGCCCCGGAGCCGAGCCTGCACGCAGGAGCTGAAAGGTGTTTCTGTATCAAGAAATCGTCGTCCACGCCACCTACTACTCGGAGCGCCACACCTCCTACCCGCAGAGAACGGGCATCTCACCGAGGATCACCCGCATCGCCGTGAACAGCTCGGCCAAGACGGTCTACGTGCAGATGACGGCGGACGTGTCACCTTTGCTTCCCGCGTTTCTCAACGTGAGGCCCATTTCGGCCTGGGGGGAGGCGCAGGTGAGGGTGTCGGGACGCTGATTGCACACGAGGACCGGACCTCTGGCGCCTTGAGCAGCGTCCAGGCCGCGTATCGTGTGGACCAGGGTTGCTCCACATTCTGCTGAACCTTTCGCGGTGTTGCTATGGCCTGCGCGGGCTCGGGCTTCTCTTTGCACGTCTGGGCTACCCAACGGCCGATCACGTTCTATTCCGTCATTCATAGCTGTATCTGGCATACTCTCAAGCCATCGAGCCAAGAATGCCAGACAAATCGCGATCCGATGAGATATCGATGGTGATATCATACGGCCCTTGAACACGAAACTGGGATCCGTTTTGAGATAGCAGCAAGTGACTCGAATTGTTTCCAGGATATTTACCCCAAAAGTTGCACCAGTAGGTACTGTGTGAAGTTGACCTCCTCTGGCAAGTGTGCGATCATAGGAATTGCGCAGAGGAGGCAAAGATGGCAAAGCGATACTCGGCGAAATTCAAGTTCCAAGTGGTCA
>JADHXD010000048.1 GCA_016783145.1 Anaerolineae bacterium | reverse complement strand
GATGATGCGCAGGCCGTTACCAAAGACTGGCTCAGTTGGGCACAGGCGTGTGTCGATGCACAAGAGTGGCCAAAGTTACGATACTTTGCACTTGTAGGAGCGTTTCGCCGGTCGGCCCAAAACGATGCACTCATTGCCTGGGGAGAGGCTGCCTGGGAATGGCTACAGAGTCTCCCCCCAGACGAGGCAAAAACGCAGCGTGACTGGATCACATCGAACCGCTTTCACTACTGGGGGTATATCGAAGCCGGCGACCTGGAGACTGCAGAAAGGCTGGCCCGTCAGGGGATCGAACATGCGGGCTATGAGCCATATGGCGCTGCGCTAGTCGATATTGCCTCCCTACGCGGCGAGCCGACGCCCCCAGACATTGTAAGGGTGGTCGAGGAGCAAGGCATCAAGGTACTCGACGACTATGGTATGGCGGGCTGGTACATGGTTGCACGCGAGGCCGCCGCGGCGGGCGACGAGCAAAAGGCCTTCGAGGCTCTTGAGCGCGCGCTCTCTTATTGGAGCAACCCGCTGCTCCACTTTGCGAACCTCTGGGAGAATGACGCCTACTGGGGCAAACTGCGCGAGCATCCCGAGTACAAGCGGATCTACCGAGAGAAGCGGCAGCGCATCGGCCCCATCTACGGCCAACTGCACTACTTTCCTGGATGGTAAAGAAACAGCCTCCGGGCTCAACCGAACCCGGAGGCTGATCTCTGGACTCGCGAGATTGGGAAACCTCGACTACGCCCACGGCGCATAGGACCAGGTTGCCATGTTCCTGACCTGTTTTACCTCATCGGCACCTTCTTGTCCATTATACTGTAACGGGGATGCACCGGACACGATTCTGGTTGACAAGGCGCCTTACCAGACGTCCGGCACCTTGACCTCGATCTCTTTGCCCCCCGCCGCCGAGGAGTCAATGACCCCCTGGATGATCACATTGGTGAGCAGCATGCCACCGGGGTCGATCGGGGACGGCTTGCCCTCGCGCACGGCATCGGCGAACGCGGCGTTCTCGCGCCGGAACAGCTCGATGCCCTCCACAGGACGCACGTTCTGCACAGCGGCGTCCGTCATCGCCCCAAACTCATCGCGGTAGACCGTGACCCCTTCCTCGGGACCTCGCACCTCGCCCACCCCCACGCGCAGGCCAGCCTTGGTGCCCAGGAAAAAGGTGCCGCCCAGCGAGTCCATATGCATGCACCAACTGGTCTTGAACACCAGCCGTGCGCCGTTCTCAAAGCGCACCCAGGCGGCGGCAAAGTCCTCGACCTCGGTGCGGTCGATGCCCCTGCCCCACTGGCCGATCACTGGCTCGCTGTGCAGGCTGATATAGTTGGAAGTGATCGCCGACACGGCGACGGGCTTGGGGTGGCCCATAAGGTACAGCGCCGTGTCCAGCGCGTACACGCCAATGTCCGCTCCCGCGCCAAAGCCCGCTGTCGCCTTGCGGATGAAACTGCCCCCGGGGTTTCCGCGACGGCGGTCGGCGACGCACTCGGCATAGTAAATCTCTCCCAAGGTCCCCGCATCCACCACGTTCTTGGCGACTATCACCTGAGGGCTGTAGCGCAGCTTGAGCGCGACCATCAAGATCTTGCCCGTATCGTGGGCGACGCGCACCATCTCCGCCGCCGCATCCAGCGTGGCCTCCATCGGCTTTTCGCACAGCACGTGCTTGGCGGCTTTGAGCGCGGCAATCGTGGGCGGGGCATGGACCGCCGTCGGCGTGCAGACGATCACCCCATCCAGATCTCCCATCTGCAGCATCTCCTCGTAGCTGGCAAAGACGTGCCCTATGCCCCATCGCGCGGCGGTCTTTTCCGCGTTCTCGCGGACGACGTCGCTGGCAGCCACGACCTCCACGCCCTCGACGTCGGCGATCGCTCGACAGTGTGTCTGGGCGATTCCCCCTGCGCCGATCAGGCCCAATCGGATTGTTCGCATCGCGGTTCTCTCCTTTTCGCTATGAGCTTTTGGTTATTGACGACCTAGATCGCCCCTTCCTCACGCAGTTGGGCGATTTCACCCTCGTCGTAGCCCAGCGCAGCCAGCACCTGCTCGGTGTGTTCGCCCAAAGACGGCGGAGGCAGCCGGTAGCGGACCGGCGTATCCGAAAAGAGGATCGGATTGCCCACCGAATGGATCGTTCCCGCGGCAGAGTGTTCCTGCTCCACGATCGTCCCCCGGTGAACGAGCTGGGGATGGTCGAGCGCCTGGGCGACGTTCAGGATGGGCTCGCAGGGAATGCCCGCCTCTTGCAGCAGGGCCACCCAGTGCGCGACATCCTGTTGAACCAGGATCTCGTTGAGCAGGCCGGCCAGCTCGACCTTGTTCCGCGTCCGGTCCGCGTTGGTCGTGAAACGCCCGTCGCTTTCCAGCCACTCGGCCTGCAGCGCACAGCACAGGAGGTGCCACAGCTTGTGCGTGCCCGCACAGATGATCAGGTACCCATCGCGCGCCTGGTAGACCCCATAGGGCGCGATGTTCGGGTGGGAATTGCCGACCTTTTCCGGCAGTTGGCCGGTGGCAAAGTAGGCGGCGGAGACGTTGGTCAGCCAGGTGACCTGGCTCGCCTGCAAGCTCAGGTCAAGATACTGCCCACCACCGGTGCGCTCCCGGGCCAGGAGCGCCGCTTCGATGGCAATCACCGAGTACAGGCCGGTGACGATGTCGGCAATGGGGAGAGGGAAACGCATCGGCGGCGTGCCCGGCTCTCCGGTGATGCTCATCAACCCCGACAGGCCCTGCGCGATCAGGTCGTATCCCGGACGCTCGGCATACGGGCCGCTCGCCCCATAGCCGCTGATCAGGCAGTAGATCAGACGCGGGTTCAGCTCCTGCAGCGTCGGCCAGTCCATGCCGTTGGCCTCCCGCTGGCTGCGGCGCGGCAGGTTGGTCACCAACACATCGGCCCTGGCAACCAGCCTGTGCATCACCGCACGCCCGCCCGCCGTCTTGAGGTTGAGGGCGATGCTTTGCTTGTTACGGTTGACGCTCATAAAATACGAGCTCTCACCGTTCTGGAAGGGCGGCCCCCAGGTCCGAGCCTGGTCTCCTTCGCCCGGTCTTTCGACCTTGATCACCTCAGCGCCCAGATCACCGAGGGTCATACAGCAAAACGGCCCGGCCATCGCTTGCGTCACGTCGAGGACGGTGATGCCCTGCAGTGCAGTCCCACGGTTCACTCTGCGTCTCCTCCCGTCAGGGTCAGAGGTTCGGTGTGGATTACAACGCGGTCCAGCCGCGGGACGGTGTCGCGCAAGCGTCCTTCAAGCTGGCTGGTCGCAGCATGCGCGTCCCGCAAGGGCGTCCGCTCGTCCAGCACGCAGTGCAGCGAAGCCGCCCAGTTGTCGCCCACCGGGTATACCTGGATGTCGTGAAACGCCCTCAGGTCGTCGCATTCCTCCAACTGAGCGCGGATCGCTTCTGCCACGCCATACGCCGAGACAGCGCCGGTGTACGACGGGTCCCGGCTCTCGTCCAGGGGTTCGATGTGGGTCACGATCTCGGCAAGCCCATCGATGCGCGCCTGGCTCTCTGCTTCCAACCGGCTGACGACCGCGTGGGCCTCACCCAGCGGCAGCGCACCGTCCAGCGAGACGTGCAGTTCGACGTGGTACGCGCCCTCCACCTGGCGTGCGGCAATGTCGTGGACAGAGATGTCGAGCTCCTCGGCCAGTGCACGCAGCGCAGGGATCAGGGCGCCAGGCTCCCTGCCCGGTGCGTCCTCCGGCTCGACGTGGACCACCACGTCCTGGACTGCCGGGAACTCGGCGCGCAGGCGGTGCTGCACATCGTGAGCGATGGCGTGAGATCGCGCGGTGCTCATCTCCGGTGCGACCTTGACGTGCAGGTCGACATAGACAGCGGTTTCGTGTCCCCGGCTGCGGATGTCGTGGCAGGCCTGCACGTCCCGCACCCCCATCACCACCCGTTCGATCTCGCTGATCGGCGCCACCGCGCCGTCGAGCAGGGTCTGCGAGCTCTCGCGGATAATGTCGACGCCGATCTTGGCGATCAACACGGCGATGACCACCGCCAGGAGCGGGTCGACGATGGGGTAGCCCAGGCGAACGGCGACCAGGCCGCCGATGACAGAGAGCGAGATATAGATGTCGGCCTTGGTGTGCAGGGCATCGGCGACCAGGACATCGCTCTTGAGCCTTCGTCCAGCCCTCAGCTCGTAGGACACCACGATGATATGCACCACGATGCTGACCATCAGCGAGACAAAGCTCCAGGCGTTGACCGTGGGGTCGATGAGATCGGGCTGGCGGAGCCGCTCCCACGCACTCTCTAGCAGCTCCCAGGTGGTCAGGAAGAGAAGGAGCGAGATGGCGATCGCGGTCAGCGTCTCAAACTTGCGATGCCCGTACGGGTGTTCTTTGTCGGCAGGGCGAGCGGCGATATAGATGCCCACCAGGCCGATGACATTGCTCGCCGCGTCAAAGAGCGAGTCATAGCCGTCGGCGATCAGGCTCAAGGCGCCCGTCCAATAGCCCACGGACAGCTTGGCCAGCATGGCCACCAGGTTGAGGACCATGGTGATATAGAGCACGCGGCGGATGGCACTCACGTTCTTCACAGCATCTTCTCTACAGTGTGAGCGATACGATCCAGACGGCGAGCTGGGACACGATCAGGACGCCCGCCTGGATGGCGGTGACGGTGGCAAACCGTTTCTTGATGCTCCCCTTAAAGACGGCGCCGCGGTACACACCATCCAAGGCGATGATACCCAGCACGGCAGCGATGCCCAGGATCGCCAGCGCGAACTTGTCAACCGCGCCAACGGTCCACCGAAGGTGCCACTGCCGCTCGATCTGGACCTCGATGGGGACGGCGTTCGCGATCGCCGCTGCGACGGCCGTGATCG
Organism: Anaerolineae bacterium; assembly: GCA_016783145.1. Lineage (GTDB taxonomy): Bacteria > Chloroflexota > Anaerolineae > JAFGEY01 > JAFGEY01 > BS750m-G44. The sequence goes on along the minus strand of JADHXD010000048.1, from coordinate 26,524 downwards.
CCGAACGCAGGGACAGCGCGTCGAGGACGCACAGGATCGCAGAGAGGATCCACAGCACATAGAACAGGAACACTTGCTTGGGTTTGAGCTTTTGTTCGCTCATCTCGAGAATCCCTCACAGGCCCTACGGGTGCCAGCACGTCCCGAGGGCCTCTTCTGTCGCACACTCACAGGGGACACCCGGCCAGCCGGATGTCCCCTGTTGTACGAGTCCGCGTTTTGGGCGGGCGATCACATCGCTCGCTGTACCTCCAGGCCGGCGAGTTCCAGCTCCTCGGCAAAGTGACAGGCCACCCAGTGCTCATTCCCCACATCGCGTAGCGCCGGCCGCTCCTGCGAGCAGATCTCTTGCGCGTAGCGGCACCGGGGGTGAAAGTAGCAGCCCGACGGCGGGTTCGCCGGGTTGGCCACCTCGCCGGGCAGCTTGATCGGACGCGTGCGCATGCGCGGGTTGGGCTTGGGGATCGCGGCCATCAACGCCTCGGTGTACGGATGCTTGGGCTGAAAGTACAGCTCGTCCGTCGCCGCCATCTCGACCAAGAAACCGACGTACATCACCGCCACCCGGTCGCTGATGTGTTCGACCACGCTCAGGTCGTGGGCGATGAACAGGTAGGTCAGGTCAAAGTCTCGCTGCAGGTCCTCGAGCAGGTTCAGCACCTGTGCCTGGACCGATACGTCGAGCGCGGAAACCGGCTCGTCGCAGATGATCAGCTTGGGGTTCAGGGCCAGGGCGCGGGCGATGCCGATGCGCTGGCGCTGCCCGCCGCTAAAGGCGTGCGGGTAGCGCGTCATGTACTCCCGGCGCATCCCCACCAGCTCCAGCAGCTCGCCGACCCGGTTCCTCAGGTCCTGCCCCGACAGCACCTTGTTGATCTTGAGCGGCTCGGCGACGATGCGCTCCAACGTCATCCGCGGGTCCAGCGAGGAGAAAGGGTCCTGGAAGATGATCTGCATCTTGGGGCGGACGAGCTTCATCTGCTTGTCGTCCAACTGATCGATGCGCACCGTGCCCAGGTCTGGATCGTTGAACGTGACCTCTCCGCCGGTCGGCTCAAGCAGGCGCAGGACCGTGCGGCCGGTGGTCGTCTTGCCGCAGCCGCTTTCGCCCACCAGTCCCAGGGTCTCGCCCTTCTTGATGTAAAAGCTGACCCCGTCCACCGCCTTGACATGGCCGACCACTTTTCTCATCAGGCCGCCGTGGATGGGAAAGTGCTTTTTCAGGTCCTTGACCTCGAGCAGGATGTCGTCTCGTTTCACATCGGCCATGATCCACCTCCCTCACTGGTACAGGTAGCAGCGCACGTAATGCCTGGGTCCGATCGCGGTGATTTCCGGCATGTCCCCATCACAGACCCCCTTTAGCTCCGCCTTGTCCCGATAGGCATCGCACCGCGGATGGAACGGGCAGCCGGGAACAACGCTGTAGGGATCGGGCACCATCCCCCGGATAGAGGCCAGGCGTTCTTGGGTCCGGCTGCCGACGTGCGGGATGGATTGGAGCAAGGCGGAGGTATAGGGGTGCTTGGTATCGAAAAAGATATCGTCCACGGGGGCGCGCTCTACGATGCAACCCAGGTACATCACGGCGACCTCGTCGGCCATCTGGGCGATGACGCCCAGGTTGTGGGTGATGAACATGATCGACATGCCGAGGTCGGCCTGCAGCTCGCGCATCAGGTCCAGGATTTGGGCCTCAGTGGTCACGTCGAGCGCGGTGGTCGGTTCGTCGGCGATGAGCATGGTCGGCGTGCACGACAGGGCCATGGCGATCATCGCCCGCTGGCGCATGCCACCGCTCAGTTCGTGAGGATAGTTGTCCACGATCCGCTCCGGGTTGGGCATGTTCACCCGGGTCAGGATGTCGATCGCCCGCCGTCGCCCCTCGGCGCGGTCCACGCCCTGGTGGAGAAGGACCGCCTCCGAGATCTGATCGCCGATGGTGAACACGGGGTTGAGCGAGGTCATCGGCTCCTGAAAGATCATACTGATCTCGTCGCCCCGGATCTCGTGCATCTCGGGGCTGTGCCGTCCCAGCGCCGTAATATCCACCCAGCCGCCGTTCCCCCTGCGCGCCGCCTTGAAGGTGATCTTGCCCTGTTCGATCACCCCCGGCGGAGGGACAAGCTGCATCACCGCCAACGAGGTGACGCTCTTGCCGCACCCACTCTCGCCGACGATGCCCAACACTTTGCCTTGAGGCACACTGTAACTGACCCCGTTCAGAGCCCGGACCGTCCCGAGCGTGGTGTGGAAGTAGGTGTGCAGATTCTCTACGCTTAGTACAATGTCCTCGTTATTCTCCAACGTAGCTCCTCCTATCGAGGCGTATTGCGTATAGCGTATTGCGTATCGTGATAGAGCGGATTCCGTGGCGTGCTACGTTGTACCCGTATACGCAGCGCGCAATACGCAATACGCAATACGTACTACGCAACACGCTATACATTCTACCCGTACGGGTCCACAGCGTCTCGCATCCCATCGCTCAGAAAGTTGAAACAGGCAACGGCGACGATGACGGCCACGGCGGGGATCATCTCCCACGGGTGCTGGATCACCGCGGTCACGTTCTGGGCTATCCGCAGCAGCGAACCCCAACTGACCAGAGGGGGCTGGATGCCCAGGCCGAGGAAACTCAGCGCCACCTCGGCGCCGATCATCGCGGGGATCGACATCGCGGCGACGACGGCGATGTGACTGGCCGCATTGGGCAGCATGTGGTTGAGGATAATGTACATGTGCCCGGCCCCGGCCGCCCTGGCAGCCGACGTATAGTCGTTCGCCCGGTAGGCCATCACCTTGCCCCGCACCTGCCGCGCCAGGCCGATCCAGCCGAGGAAGGAGAGGATGATGGTGATCAGGAAGAAGCGCTGTAGGACGGGCATGTTCTGCGGCAGGGCACCAGCCAGCGCCGCCCACAGGGGAATCTGGGGAAACGACGAGATCAGTTCCATCCCGCGCTGGATGAGGTTGTCGGCGTTGCCGCCCAGGTAGCCGGACGCCGTGCCGATGATCGAGCCGAGGATCAGCGAGATCGCCGTGCCAAAGAACCCGATGGTCATCGAGATCTGGCCCCCGCGGATCACGCGCGAGAACATGTCGCGCCCCAGTTTGTCCGCGCCCCAGATGTACGCGATACCTGGCGCTTCTACGCCAAAGAGGTGAATGTTGGTCGGAAACACCCCCAGCAGCTTATAGTCCCAGCTCCTGAGGAACAGCTTGATCGGGTGGAATATCGAGTCATCCTCGACAAACTCGAACTCAAAGGTCACCTCGTTCAGGACCGTCTTGGCCTCATAGACGCCCAGCTTGCCGCCCCGGAAGCGGATCTTTGTGGGCGGCGCCCAGATGCCGTCGGACATTTGCTGGTCATAGTAGTAGGGGGCCACAAAGTCAGCAAAGATGACGACGAGGTAGATGAGGATGATCACGACGCCGCCGAACACCGAGAGCTTGCTCTGCATAAAGCGGCGCACCATCAACTGCCCTTGTGACAGTTCGCCTACATCCTCCTTGGCATCCGACTCGAGATCGATCCGTTCTGCGGTCTTGGTTTCCTCTGCCATATCGCTTCCTCTCAATGCAAGCTATCAGCGATCAGCTATCAGCCCTCAGCTATCAGCGTTCAGCCGTCAGCTAACACCTTCAGTTCAGGCAATCAGCCGTTGTTTTTCAGCGTTCAGCCAGACAGTGCGACCCTTCACCAACAACCGACTGCTCAATGCTGACCGCTGACCGCTGACCGCTGACCGCTGTCTGCTGACCGCTACTCCAACCGAATGCGCGGATCCACCCAGGCCAGCATCAGGTCGGCGACAAAGTTGCCCAGGACGATGGTCAGGCAGATCATGGTCAAAAAGGTGACGGCCAGGTAGACATCCTGGTTCATCATCGATTGGAACATCAACGGCCCGGTGGAAGGCAGGTTCAGCACGCGCTCGATGATCGTACCGCCGGAGAACAGAAAGGTCAGCACCCCACCAAAGGCCATCACCAGGGGGTGGATCGAGTTGCGCACGGCGTGCTTCCAGATCACCACCCGCTCGGTCAGCCCCTTGGCCCGCGCGGTCTGGATGTACTGCATGTTCAGGATGTCGAGCAGGTTGGCGCGCATCACGCGCGTCAGCCAAGCCGTACTGGTCAGGGTCATGATCGTCACCGGGATCCACAGGTGCTTGAGCATGTCCAACACGCGCGCCAAGCTCCACGGCGCGTTGAGGAATTGATCGGAAAAGAGACCGATCACGTGGTCCTGCTTGATCACGCGCACGGCAAAGAGGGCCAGCACCAGGGCCAGCAGAAAGCCGGGTATGGCCAAGCCGACGAACTGGAAAACGGACAGCACGTAATCCCACAAGCTGTAGCGGTGTGTGGCCGAATAGACGCCCAGCGGGATGGACAGCCCCCACGAAAAGAGGATGCTGAACAGCCCCATGCCCAGCGTGAACCCCAGCCGCGACCAGATCACCTCGCTCACCGGCCTGTCCAGGGCAAAGGACTGGCCAAAGTCCCCGGTCACAAACCCGGTGATCCACTTGGCATAGCGCACGTGAAAGGGATCGTTGAGGCCGTAACGCTTGATGATCGCGTCGATCTGGGACTGCGCAACTGGCCCCCCCTGCTGCTGCAACTGCGCTAGCTTGACATCCAGGAAGGTGCCCTCGGGCAGCTCGACGATGATGAAGGAGATGAAGGAGATGAACAGCATCGTGATCAACATGTACGTGATGCGACGGATCAGAAAGTTGAGCATAGGTGCCCTCCCCTCGTGTTCACTGCGGAGGAATGGTCGAGATCCGTACCTTTGGTTCCCCCCGCCCCTGGCTCTGCGCCCCCTCTGGCAGGAGACGATGAGAGCGCAGGCGCAGAGCCAGGGGCTCAGGATCAGAACGAGGCTGTCCAGAAACCGGGCCTCTTGCCGAAACCCGGTTTCTGGGGCCATAGGTAGGGAGGAAGGGAAGGAGACCCTTCCTCCCTACAAGTCCAACTACAGATCCTGGCGGCTAGTGGTCCTCGGGATGCTCATAGTAGAAAATCTCGGGGTTCCAGACCGCCGGGTGCGGCAGGATCCAGGGGTTGCCGAATCCGCCGGTGACCAGGTCGTCCCGGGTCGGGACGTTGCGCATATCCTTGCTGACGTGGAGCAGGCGTGGCATGTTGGCCACACAGCCCAAGAAGAAGGGTCCATAGTTCACGTGGATCTTCATCATGTCCCACACCATCGCGTGGCGGGTGAGGGTGTCCGGCTCGATCTTGGTCGCGTCATAGATCTTCCAGAGCTGCTCGACCGGGCCGCCCGCCTCGGGATCGAGGCGCGGTGGCTGCCGCTCCCAGGGATCGACGTCCGTCTCGGTGCCTTCCTTTTCCGTGCCCCGCACCGAGTACATGCGGCCCTGCATCGGCGCCCAACGCTCATCGCCGATCGGCACCAGCCACTGCGGAAAGACCAGGTGGTTGGGGCCGTCGCCGACCTCCCAGGCGCAGTTGGACATCTTTTCACCCGCGCGCCACATCTCGCTCGCACCGGAGGGGATGGGGTTCATCATCGTCTGGAGCCCGATCTCGCCCCAATTCTTGGCCAGCAGCTCGTTCTTGGTGGCGTGCTCGGTACCCGCATCGCCCGGAGCGTCGAAGCGGATCAGGATCTCTGAGCCGTCGGGGAAGTTGCGCCAGCCATCGCCAGTAGTGTCTACGATGTCGATCGCGTCCAGCATCTCCTTGGCCTTCTCGGGATCATACTCGACGGCCAGGTCGCGCCACTCGGCGTAGCGCTCCTTGGCCTCGTCGTTGAACTGGTACTCGATGGCCTTGGGGCTCAGGGTGCCGGTGGTCAGCTCGCCGGTGTTAAAGTAGAGGATCTTTTGCACCTCGGCGCGGTTCCAGGCATGCGACAGGGCGCGCTGGAACTCGGGCGTGCGGAACAGCTCGCGGTACTTGTCCTCGCGATAGTCCTGGCTGAAAAAGAACATCGAGCCCGTGCCCGAGCCGGTGTCGATGAACCGCGTCTCCAGGCCGCTGCTGCCCTCGTTCCCCTTCAGGGTGGCCACGTCGGAGAGCTGGAACGGCTGGTGCCACTCAAAGTCCGCCTGCCCGGCCAGGATGGCGGCCTTGCCCGCCTCGTTGTCCTGCGCCCTGGTCTCATCGATCCCGTCCAGGTAGGGGAGTTGGTTGCCGTCCGGGTCCACGCAGTAGTAGTACGGGTTGCGGTCCCAGGTCTGGTACACGTCGATCTCGGCGTCCGAGCACATCCAGCTGGTCGTCGTCGTGCTGTCCGGGTTCTGGCGGAAGAGCTTGTTCTGTTCGAACGTCACATAGTCCGCATAGTCCTTGTTGTACTTGGGGTGGAACTGCTCCAGGTAGTGCCTGGGCATGGCCCACTCTGCCGGTCCGATGTTGCCGTTGACCCACATCGCCAGGCGGTCTGCTGTCAGCGGGGCGGGGGCGTCAAAGACCATCTTGAGCGTATACTCGTCGACCTTGACAAACTCGCACAGCGTGCCCACGCCCGAGCGTGCCTCGTCTGGCGGCCCGCGGGGATGATCCTCGTTGAGGACCATATCCTCCCACCAGAACATGATGTCGTCCACCGTCCACGGCTCGCCATCGCTCCACTTGAGGCCCCGGCGGAAGTAGAGGGTCCACTCGGACTTGTCGTCGTTGTGCTCCCACTTTTCGGCCAGGCCCGACTCAATGCCCAACCCGTCGTCCACGTAGCGGATCGTCGAGTAGCCGTACATGCTCTCTTCCTGGCAGCCCAGCCAGGTGTGGTAGGTGCGCTGCCGCCCACCGTACTTGCCCGGCTTCTGCCAGTCCATCTGGATCACCAGCGGGTTCTGCGGCAGGCGCTCGCTCAGCGGCGGGAGCTTGCCGTCGGCCACCATCTGGGCGACGGCCGGCGCTTCCTTGACCTCGACCGGGGTCGGTACGGGGGTCGCAGTGGGCGCCCGCGTGGGGATGGTGGTGCTCGTCGGCGCTGCGGCTTGGGTCGGCGCCGTCGTCGCTGCGGCCTTGGTGGGTGCCTCTGTGGGCTGCTTGGCGCAGGCCACAACGACCGCACCCGCCGTCGCGATTGCCGACGCACGGAGAAAGTCTCTACGACTTAGCTTTTCCATCATTTCCTCCTTTGGATTCGAATGGATCTAGGTTACCAACAACTGTGATACACAGCAAGCGTTCCTGTCGCACCCTCCTTTCCTTATCGATCTTTATGCAGAGAAATGTGTCGAATGACCGGGTCTAATCCAATTCCTTGGCCAGTTCCCTGTCGCTGGCGAACCACAGCGCAGGCGCCAGGTCAAAGTCATCAAAACAGTCCTCGAGCATCATGGACCAGTGCTCGTACTCGTCCGCGTTCGCACCCTGTGCGACGAGCGCGAACAGCCACTTGTACACGTACAGCATCCACACCTTGCGCCTGCGGATCGATCCGTCTTGCTCAAACGTGTACACCCGCCGCAGTCGGACCAGGTTTCCGAGCACGTCCTCCGATGCGGATTCGATGCTCAAGCCCGGGAGCTGAGACAGCCCCTCGCCCACTCCCTCGCGCAGCACATCCAGGTCCTCGGCGACGATCGCATCCTGCAGTCGTGTCGCCCAGACGCAAAAGTACGTCGCCGGATCCTGCGCTTCAGGGGAGACCATCACCCCGTCTCGGTCATCGGAAAGCTCGAACACGTGCCAATCTGACGGATATCGGAACTGAAATCGCCCGTGTCGATCGCGAAAGGTGCGTATCCCACGATACTTGGGGCGTTCCCTGTCTGTCAACAGAAGTCCTTTCGCCAGGACGAACAACGACGATGTGAGGAATACAAGGGCGGAACCCAAGAACACAGGGAAGCAGGCAGGTCAAGCAGGCATGAGTATAGCACACATCAACATGCCCGTCAAATGCAGGGTTGTCACGTGACAGGCACGGATCGAGCGCCTGCCAGCCGCTCGGCGTCGGCGTGCGCAAAGTAGGCCCGGTAGGCGGCTGTCTCCTCCATCTGTGCCTGGAGCTGGCCCTGGACGATGTGCAGCCGGTCGCCGCCCTGTCCTTGGCGGGCTGCCCGTAGCAGGACGCTCCCCCTGCCCTGAATCTCGTACTCGATCTGTCCCTTTTGCGCCATCCATTCCAGGCCCAGGCGCACCGTCCACTCGCTGTGTGCCGTCTTGGCGGCCAGCGTGGACAGCCGGACCCGGCCCTCGTACCGGTTCAGGGCGTGCACGACCAGCCCGGCAAGACGCCGCACAAAGTCGCGCGTGGTGTCGAGGCCGGGGTCCAGCCCAAAGAGGACCACCTGGCGTGGATCGACGGCCTCCAGCGCGGCTCCCAGTTCGATCGGGCCTGGCGGGGCCGTCCAGACGACCAGGGTCTCCGCCTTGCGCAGCTCTGTGCGGTCAGAGAGAGAGATGCCCTCTACGGACACGCCCTCACCCCACACCACGGATTCGCCAGCCTCTCCAGCGCGGACGAGCGCGCGCAGCTCCGGCAGGGGTTGGGCCAGATCACGGCGGTCGAGCACGCGAGGGGCCGGCTTGCGCTCCACCTCGACCACGACCGGAGCGACGGCGCGCGCGGAGACCCAAGTCACCTGTACCGTCTCCTCGCCCCGGTAGGCGTTGATCCCAACGGTGTAGGCCAGGTCGAACGCACCTTCCGGCACCGGCTGGTCTGCGCTTCGCCACCACATCACGGTCTGCTCGCGCTGGTTCATGTCCCGCACGAGCACGCGGCGGTGCTCGCGCGTGCGGCCAATGAGCGCACTGCTGGCCAGTTCGAGCCCCTTGGTGGCAAAGACGGGCCGCTCATTGCCGGGCCCAAAGGGCGCCAGCCGGTTCACAGCACGGACCAGTTCCAGGGAGAGCCGGTCCAGCGGGAGGTAGGCGTCGATCGCGATCTTTTGTTCGGAGGGCGGGGGTCCCATGCGCTCCAACGTACGCCACAGGGCGCGCCTGAACTCGGGAATTCGCTCGCTTTCCAGGGAGAGCCCGGCGGCCATAGGGTGCCCGCCGCAGCGATAGAGCATGTGCTGCTGGGCAGCGATGGCGGCGTGGATGTCCACCCCTTCGATCGAACGCGCCGACCCGCGCGCCATCTCTTCGGGTGGCGCGCTGAACACCACCGCCGGCTTGTTGAACTGCTCGGCCAGCCGGCCGGCGACGATGCCCACGATGCCGGGATCCCAATTTGCCCCGGCGACGACGACCGCGGGCCCATCCAGCAGCGATCGGTCGCGCTCCAATTGCGCCAGGGCAGCATCCACCGCATCCCGGGTCAGCCACCTGCGCCGTGCGTTGAGTCCCTCCAGCGCGGTGGCGATCGTGCGCGCCCGGATCAGGTCGTCGGTGGTCAGCAGCTCGACGCCCACGTCCGCCTCCAGGTCTGTGCCCACGCGGCTGATCGCGTTCAGGCGTGGGGCCAGCGCGTAGCCGATGTCCTCTTCGGTCAACAGCATCGGCTCGAGGTTTGCCAGGGAGCACATCGCTTGCAGGCCGGGGCGGCGCGTATGCCGGAGTACGTCCAGACCGCGCTGGAGCAGGTAGCGCACGTCGGCGCGCAGGGTAGCCACGTCGGCGACGATGCCCAGGGCCACCAGGTCAAGAGTGGGATCGATGCCGGAGCGGCCGGCACGCTCGTAGAGGGCGCGGGCCACCTGGTACGCCACGCCGACGCCAGGCAGCTCGCACAGCGGGTGTCCGGCCGGCAGGCGCTTTGGATTGACCACGGCCACAGCATCAGGGAGGTCGGGCGGGAGGTCGTGATGGTCGGTGATCACTACATCCACGCCCTGTGCGGCGGCCAGGGTGATGGCCTCGTGACCGGCGATGCCCGTGTCGGCGGTCAAGATCAACTGGATGCCCCCGTCGATCAATCGCTGCACGCCCACCGGGTGGATGCCGTGCGATTGGCGGCGCGTGGGGATGTGAGTGGAGACCTTTGCCCCCAGGCCCCGCAGGGCCTCCAGGTAGAGCGCCGTCGCCGTCTGCCCATCCACGTCAAAGTCACCCCAGATGGCGATGCGCTCGCCTTGCGCAACGGCCCGTTCGAGGCGTTCGACGGCCAGGACCAGGTCGGTCAGTGCCTCGGGCGGCGCGGGGCCGAACGCCTCGGGGTCCAGGTATCCCCGCGCGACGTCGGGATCGGTGATCCCGCGCCGGACAAGCAGTTCGCCCACCAGGTCATCCAGCGGCGAGCGGCCGGGGAGCAGGGCTTTAGGGACCTCGACGGGGGATGGATCGATCCACACGGTCACGGACGCGTCCTCTGGTACAGAGAGCGCCCCCCAGCGCCGATGCGCGGGGCGAGCCCGGTATGCCGCTGGGAGACCTTGTTGTTGCGCACAGCGATGGCAAGCGCCCGGCGCGTGCCTACCAGCACGACCAGCTCCCGCGCCCGGGTGACCGCGGTGTACAAGATCGGCCGGGTGAGCATCATGTAATGCGTGGTCATCACGGGGATCACGACGGCCCTGTATTCGCTTCCCTGGGCCTTGTGGACGCTGACCGCATAGGCCAGGGCCAACTCATCTGCCTCGCTCCAATCGTAGCTCACCTCGCGGTCGTCGATCTGCACGCGCAGCGCCTGGTTGGCGACGTCGATCGCCCGGATCCACCCCAGGTCGCCGTTAAAGACGTCGAGGTCATAGTTGTTGCGCAGTTGGATCACCCGGTCGCCCGTCCTGAACGCGCGCCCGCTGAACCGACGCTCCGCCTTGCCGGGCGAGGGCGGATTGAGGGCCGCTTGCAGCCGCTCGTTCAGGTTGCTCACCCCTACCGCGCCCCGATACATCGGGCTGAGCACCTGGATGTCCTCCATAGGGTCATAGCCGAACCGGCGAGGGATGCGGTTCTTGACAATGTCGACCACCAGGTCGGCCGCTGCGTCGGGATCGTCCTGCACAAAGAGGTAGAAATCGGTCGCTGTCTTGGCAAAGGCGGGCATCTGCCCCTTGTTGATCCGGTGAGCGTTGGTCACGATCAGGCTGTCCTGGGCCTGTCGGTAGATGAGGTCGAGCTGCACGACGGGCACGGCGCCGGAATCGATCACATCGCGCAGCACATTGCCCGCGCCCACGCTGGGAAGCTGATCGACATCGCCGACCAGGAGAAGGTGCGACGCTGGGTGCACCGCCTTGAACAGGTGGTTGGCCAGCAGCAGGTCGAGCATGCTGGCCTCGTCCACGATGAGCATATCCACGTCCAGCGGATTCTCGTCATTGTGCTTGAACCCCTCCCCAGGAACAAAGCCCAGCAGCCGGTGAATGGTCTGCGCCGGGCGTCCGGTGGTCTCGGACAGCCGCTTGGCGGCCCGACCGGTCGGAGAGGCAAGGGCATATCGGCACTTGAACCGCTCCAGGATTTCGATGATCGTGCGCACGGTCGTCGTTTTGCCCGTGCCCGGGCCGCCGGTCAGGACCGTCACCTTGCCCCCGGGGGTCAGGGATGCGCGTACGGCCTCCTTCTGCCTTTCAGAAAGCTGCTTGTCCTGGCCGGTATCGGAAAGGAGCACCTCCCACATCACCCCGTCGTAGACGGACAGCCGGCTCTCACGGTGCATCAGCAACTGCTGCAGGCGCCGAGCGACACCGACCTCGCCATAGTAGAAAGGAGTGAGGTACACGGCCTGCGTCTCACTGACCGCACCCTCGGCGCCGCGCGCCCCGGCCATCGGATAGGGGATTGTTTCTCGATGGACCTGCTCTTCCCGTTCCAGCGTGTCTACGCCCTGCTGCACCAGATCGACCGGCACCTCGAGCATCGTGGCCGCTGTGGCCACCAGCTCCTCCTGGGGTGCATAGACGTGCCCCTCATCCGCCATCTCGCTCAGGGCATAGGCGACGCCCGCCGCCACGCGTCTGGGCGAGTCAAGTGGCAGCCCCAGGTTTCGAGCGATCTGATCGGCGGTCTTGAACCCGATGCCGTTGATCTCGCGGGCCAGGCGGTAGGGATCTTGCTGCACGACCTGTACGGCAGCATCCCCAAACGCCTTGTAGATCTTGACCGCCCACGAGGGGCGCACGCCATGCCCCTGTAGGTAGATCATCACCTCGCGGATCTGTTTCTGCTCTGCCCAGGCGCCCTCGATCTTGGCCACCCGGGTTCGTCCGATGCCCAGCACATCCCGCAGGCGCTGCGGCTCGTGCTCGATGACATCCAGGGTGTCCATCCCAAACTTATCGACGATCCGCCCGGCCATCACCGGCCCGATCCCCTTGACCAGTCCCGAGCCCAGGTACCTGGCAATGCCCTCGGCAGTGGCCGGGAGCACGGTCCGGTAGTTGTGCACCGTGAACTGGTGACCATACTGGCGATGCCGCGTCCACACCCCCTCCAACTCGAGCGACTCGCCGGCATTGACGTCGGCCAGGCTGCCGACGACGGTCACCAGGTCCAGTTTCCCCTTGACCGCCAGGCGGACCACACTGTATCCGTTTTCCTCGTTTGCGTACGTCACCCGTTCGACGACGCCGCGCAGCTTTTCGGTCAAGCCATCCCCTTTCTGGCCGTCAATTATATCCCAACCCGCACACGCCGCAAGTGCCGCCAGTGCTCCCCTCACGGGCCCACGAACGCCCGGAACCCGTGTCCTGGACCTTTGGTTACAAAACTTGCTACATATACGTTACGCACCACAAGTACCACGCTGGGAACGCTCGCGGGGAGTCGCTCCCAGCGCCTCAGGGCCGACAAAAGCGGGCACTTGGCCATCCCAGGTCGGGTTTGACGTCGACCCGGTTTCCCGTATAATGTGCTCTGTACTCACTACGGTGGGTCAAACAAAACTGGAGAAAGAATGAGTAAATCGCTTCGTTTTCGCCTCCGGCAAGGTGAAAAGAACGCAGACCACTCTTCAGACCAGCGATGGCAGGCCACGATCGACGGCTGGACGCAGTGCATCCAGAAAATGTTCTCGCGCTACGCTACGCACCTGGTGATGATCGTGGCAGCAGCGCTGATCTTTTCAACAAGCCGGCTTGACCTATCTATAGAATACGCCCTACCTCGTTACGCGACCCCAACAGCCGCTCCTTCGTTGGGCTTTCGCGGTGTTCAGGAACCAGCCAGCGGGCGCGGCGGGCCTCGCACCACGCCGGTCGAGGTGACGGCCCTCGACAAGCAGGCGACGACCCGCCAACCCGGGGTCACCGTAAACTTTCGCGCACTCAAGACCTCCGACCTGTCACAGTCCCCAGTTGTCCACACCACCATCCCCGAGCGTCTGCGCCGCGAGGTGATCACCTACGTCGTCCAACCAGGGGACACCGTACTCGAGATCGCGTCCAAGTTCGGTTTGAGCGCAGAAACGGTGACCTGGGCCAATGGTGACCTGGAAAAGAATCCCGACCTGCTGCGCCCGGCGCAAGAGCTGGTCATTCTGCCCATCAATGGCGTCTACCACACGGTAGTCAAGGGCGACACTCTGCTAAAGATGGCCAAGACGTACAAGGTCGATCTCGAGGACATTATCGCCTGCGAGTACAACGACCTCGATCCTGATGACCCCCAGATCGCACCCGGTCAAAAGCTGATCGTCCCGGATGGCGCCAAGCCCTATATTCCGCGCACGGTGACTGCGTACAAGGGCCCGATTCCCACGGACGCGAAACAGGGCACGGGCATCTTTGCGTGGCCCACCAGCGGGCGCATCACTGACCGGTTCGGGGTCAGGACATACAACGGACGTTGGCACACCGGGCTGGACATCTCGGGGTACAACGGTGCGCCCGTCTACGCGGCGGACTCGGGGTTCGTGACCTATGCCGGGTGGACCGACGGTGGGTACGGGAAACTGGTCGCCGTTGACCACGGCAATGGGTTTGTGACCTACTATGCACACCTGAGTGTGAGCTATGTCTCGGCCGGCCAGTCGGTGGGCAAGGGCACGCTCATCGCCACCATGGGAACGACCGGCAACTCGACCGGCCCGCACCTGCACTTTGAGGTCCGCAGCAAGGGCGTGCAAAAGAACCCCGAGATGTACCTGCCCTAGAGCTCCCTTCAGGACAGGCAGACCCTAATCGCCGCGCTCTCGTTGAGCCGGGTCCGCGATCCACCTTCCTTTGCCCCCACCCTTTCGGTCTTTGGCGCTGCATGCCTCTTGCCGCACTCCCTGCAAAGCGACAAGCCTTCCCTTCCGTGCAACCAAGGGAAGGCTTGAGAGCGGTCCGCTTGCGCGCTGCACCCCCGGAGGTGGGTCCAGGAGCCGGAACGAGGCTACGCGCCCTGCTGCTTGGCCTTGCGCCCGCGCCGCCTGATACGCCGCCAGATAGCGCGACCGAGCAAGAAGAGCAGGGCCAGCGGGATGGCGATGAGCACCAGGGTAGGCAGGATGTAGAGCATAAAGACGATCAGTGCGTCGGCAAGGAACTGCGCCGTACGAAGCAGGGCGCGAATCGCGCTGCGAGCCGTGCCCCGAGGCGTCCACCCGGCAACGACGATCGGCTGCTGCAGTTCGTCGGGGGTGAGCGAGATCTGCACCGTGGCCATCGCGGACAGCTTCTCCAGGTAGTTCATTCGCCCCTGGATCTGCTCGATCCGAGACCGGACCTGGCCCAACTCGCGATGCACCTCCAGAATGTCCTCCGTCTTGCCGATTTCGCTGCGGGTCTCCAGCAGCTCCTGCAGCTCCGCCTCGGTGCGCTGTTCGTTCTTGAGGCGAGCGCCCAGGTCCACGTACTCTTCGGTGACATCCTGGCTGTCCCGACGCTCCCTATCCACATCCAGCGCCAGCGCGCGCAGCTTTTCCAGGGCCTCGTCGAGCCGATCGGCTGGGACGCGCACGGTGACCGTGCCCCGTGGGTGCCCCTCATCGCGCCACAGGTTCGACTCGGAGATGAACCCGCCCATCTGCTGGGTCAGAAGCTGCACTTCGGCGAGAGCCGCCTCCGTATCCTTGACGATCAACTCCAGGTAGACGTTGTAGATGATCAGGCGCTCGACCTCGGAGCTATCCGGGAGCGCTGCCTCCTCGTCCCCTCCCTGATAGCCTGGTTCGGCCCGAGCCGCAAGCACCTCGCGCTCCACAACCATCGTTGCCTGTACGGGTGCTCCATAGTCGGCGCTTTCCAATGGCGTCGCCCTCCGCGACGCACACCCCATCAGAGAGAGCGCGAGCACCACGAGCATCACCCATCTCCATGCGCGGATCGTTTTCATCGTCGATTCCTTTCTGTCGTCATCCCAGAGCGGGCCACACAGGTAGGGCGAGGGCCGCTCCACAGTGGGCGAATCCGATTTGCCGTCTCATCTGCCCATAAGACGCCAAAGTCCCCGCGCAGGTTCCACATTGCCGGGGGCTCGCGCACAAGTCACAGACAGCTCACCACCCGTAGGAAAGCCGCATGATATTCCGCCGTGGGAGGTCCGCTTCCTCCATCAGCCGCTGCACCTGGGTGATGTCATACGCCACGCGCCGGTACTCTATGCTTGCTTCCTCGGCGTCCAGGATCGCGTAGCTGGCCCGGGCATCGCCATCCCGAGGCTGCCCGACACTGCCCGGGTTGACGATCAACCGTCCATCGCCCAGAAGGCGGGGATCCCCTTCCAGGAGCTGTTCCGCTTCACAGACGGCCTTGTCGCTACGGTGGTGCAGGCGAAAGAGAACCGGCACGTGCGTGTGCCCGACAAAGCAGTAGGGTGTGTCAAAGTGGGCGAAATTCAGGCGCGCGGTAGGTGGATAGAGGATGTATTCCCAGATCGGCTCGCGAGGGCTCCCGTGCACAAGGGTGAACGGGCCGTTCTCAAGGCGGACGGGCAGGCTCTCCAGGTACTCGGTACTCTCCGGCGATAGTTGATCCTGTGTCCAGCGTACCGAGAGCTGGGCGTCAGGGTTAAAGTCCTGGACATCGACCTTGTTCATCACAGCCCAGTCGTGGTTGCCGACAATACATTCCACGTCCAGGCTGCGGAGCCGTTCGATACACTCATTCGGATTGGGGCCATAGCCAACGATGTCTCCCAGGCACCAGAGGGGCGCATCGGGAGGTGCGTCCGCGAGAACGGCTTCAAGCGCTTGCAGGTTGCCGTGGATGTCGGAGAGAATGGTGTGGCGCATACTTTCCCCTTTGCCGCCAGATGACAGACCGTTCCATCATATCACACTTTTGACGTTTTGGCGAATCATTCACCTCCGCCGTGCCACACGCCCGATGCATCGGCCCTCCAGCCTGGCACCGCCAGCGGTGCCTTTTCCCAGCCCTCGTCAATGCGGGCCAGCGTACTCTCCCACGAGCGCACACCGCTCAACGCATCGGCCGCCTCCACGTTGCAGGCCCCTACGGCTGCGGCGATGGTCAGGGCACGTTCTGGCGGCGCGCCACGCAGCACAGCCGCCAAAAAGCCGGCGATCGTCGCGTCGCCCGCTCCTGTGGTCCCTACCAGAGGATCGGGCACAAAGCAGGGCGCCCAAAGCTCGCGGTCCTGCCAGGCCAGGGGGTCGGCAGGGCCGCCGCGCCCCAGATCGCTCACGTCGCTTGCCGTCCGCATATAGATCCCTCGCTCTCCGAGCTTGAGGAGGACCACCCCAGCCCCCATCTCCAAGGCCGTAGTCGCCAGAGCGCGGATCTCGTCCACCTGCAGTGCAAAGAGCATCCCTGAGGCGCCAACCATCGTGGACAGCTCCTCAAAACGGGGACGTTCGACCATGTACAGCCATTCTTCCACGCTGGGCACAAACAGATCGACGTAGGGCATGCACGCACCCATGATCGCCTGCCAATCCACCTTGCCGCTTGGACCGGCCGGGTCGGGCATGGTCATATCCAGTGAGGTGGTGACGCCGGTCTCCTTGGCGCGGCGAAAGGTGTCGATCAGCTCCCGCCCGCCGTCGGCGTACATGCGTCCCAGCAGGGGGGGGTAGCCGAGGTGAAACACGCGCCCATCGGCCAGCAGGTCGTAGCGTACGTCGCCTGCGCCAAAGGTGTGGTTGGCACCTGGACAGTGCAGGAACATACGGTCGAGGTGGGGCGGCTCGATGACCACCGTGTACGAGCTGGCTTCACCGGGAACGACAATCATGCCCTCGGCCAGCTCGGAGCCGTAACCACGCACGATCTCCAGGACTGCCCGCCCGAACAGGTCATCGCCTATCTTGCCCATCAGGCGCGTGTCGATGCCGAGTCGTTTCAGGTTTAGCCCTGTATTCGAGACCGCCCCGCCTGTAGAGAGCGCCGCCGGGCCGATCTCGGAGAGCCGGCCTGGGGACAGGTAAGCCGACAGGGACGCGCCCGCATCGACGGTGAAGCGAGGGATGATATCCAGACAGATGTGCCCGGCGACGACCGCCTCGATCATTCCATTCCTCCTGTGGTCAGCTCTCTGCACGCTGCGGGATGCTCACCCCACGGGTTCCGATGCGAAATACGTGGAACAGCATCGCCCCAGCCAGCCGTATGCCACCTCCGATCAGCAGCACCAGGCGTATGTCCCATACCTCGGAGAGGGCAACCCCGATCACGGGGCCGATGAACGCGCCCGCGTTCATCACCGAGGCATAGATCGCCAGGTAGCTGGCCCGGCGGTCGTCGGGGCAGAGCTTGAGCAGGATGTTATAGTGACTCAGATCGACGCCCGGGTTCACCAGGTTGATCAGCACGCCCCAGCACAGGATCGCTGTCAGGTTAGGGAACAGGCTGACCAGGAAGGCATAGCTGGCGGCCATCGGTATGGCGATCAACAGGGCCCGTTGATATCCCAGCTTGTGGATCCATCGCCGCCAGAGCGCATAGCCCACGATCACGCCCACGTTGGCCAGGGTGCTGTTCAGGCCAATCCATCCATCGGAGGCCTTGAGCTCGCGGACAAAAAAGAGCACGTACAGCGGCCCCACCAACCACGCCCCAAAGTTAAAGATCAGCGTGTTCACGGTGATCCGCACAAAGTCCCGGTTCTCGGCAAACATCGCCTTGACCTGTGCGACAGTGGGCTTGGCCGTCCTGAACCGTGGCTTGCGCTGGATGACCCTGCTCTCAGGGACCTTGACCTTGAGCAGGTAGGCCGAGCTGACCACCGCCCCAAAAAAGCCGACGATGTACATCACCTGGTAGTTGGCCGGGAACGCGGCCCAGGGGATCTGCGTCGCCCGCTCCAGCCACCGGCCGGCGGCGAGGGTCAGAATGGCAACGGTCGCGCTGACGATGATGCTCCGGTTCGCAAACACCCGCGCCCGGTCACGCTCAGGAATCAAGTCAGCCATCAGCGGGCTGAACCCAGCGCTGAAAACGGTGCTGGGGATGCTGATCGCGATCAGCAGCCAGACAACCGACTGAGCCTGGCTGCGCGCGATCAGCCAGGGCAGGACAGCCAGTAGGCCGTAACCCAGGCGGGCGATGAACAGGCTCCCCCAGATCCAGGGCGCGCGGTCCGACTTGGTCTCCAAGAAGCGAGCAGAAGGGATCAACAAAAGCACGGCAAAGAGCGAGGGAATAGAAGAAAGCCAGCCGATCATCGTGTTCGACGCGCCCAACCGCACGGCAAAGGTGGCGTTGAAGGCCGCTGCCGCGCTGAGGAGCGCAGCCCAAAAGACTTCGACGTACAGGTACCAGATATTGCGCTCGGCTTGGTCGTGAAGCGGTTCTTTGCGCAGCAGGATCCGCAGGGCGTTGAACCACCGAACCATCCCTGGGGCATGGCGGATTCGGGCCAGGAAGCTAGAGATCGTCACGTACGCCTCTCCTGTCGAGTCTGCGGCTGCAGAAGACACACCCTAGAGAGAGAACACGCAGCCATCGTAGGCAATGGTCACTCCGTATGGTTCGTACTTGGCGATCAGATCCTCGTGGGTCAGCCCGCCGTTGTGCGAAAAGTGATGCGCGACAAGGGAGGTCTGATCTCCGAGCAAACCCTCCTGGACCAACTGTGCCCGCGTCTCGACGTACTTTTCAAAGCCGTGGTGCGCGCTGCCGCCAGAGCGCAGACCGGAGGTGGCGTCCAGCAGGATCAGGTCCAGAGGCGCCCACGGACGCAGGACCTCCCACGCCGCCTCGCTCAGGGTCGAGGTGTCGGTAGCATACAGGACGCGGCGCGGGCCCTCGACGACCACATAGAGCAGGGCTTCGATCTTGCCGTGACCGTGACTCGCAGGCACGGCCGTGATCTCGTATCGGCCGCTCGTCCAACGGTCGCCTCCCGTCACCACGTGGGCAGAGAGAGCAGTCGCCCGGTCGGTGTACGGCTCGACATCTCTCAGCGCATCGCCGGGACCATAGACCGTGAGCGGAGCGACCGGGGTCGGGCAGAATCCGGGCTCTCGCCAGGCCAGGTTGTTCGGCAGCCAGTGGTCTTCGTGCCGGTGCGTGACAAGGACGGTGCTCAGGTGGCCCAGGTACAGGTCAAACCGGTTGGCCGCGCTGACGATGTCCGGCCCCAGGTCGATCAGCAGGTCATCGTTGATCAGCGCTGCGGCTCTCCCTCGGACCTCGTGCCCGCCCTTGCGTCGGGCGTTCTGGCAGATGTCGCAGGAGCAGTAGGGGTTAGGGATCGCCTCGGCCGCAGCCGAACCCAAGACCGTCAGTTTCATCGCTCGCATCCTCCTCAGTGATCCTATCAGAATGGCCCTATTATACGTCGGGCAAGCATCCTGTCAAGCAGGTCAACACACGGCCCACGTGCCGCCGTCCCTGCCAGGTGCCCGCCTGCGTTACGGCTGCCGCAAAGGACCTTGACACAGACTTCCGATTTCTGCTGCCCAAGGGCTGGACGCTGTTGAGAGAAGGCCTTCGCTGCGCCCTGCAATAGTGTGCGTAGCAAGAAATCGGAAGTCTGGACCCCGCGGCTTTGCAGGTATCCACATGCGTTGGGGCGACTTTTGCAAATGGTTCAAGATGTGGTATCATAACCGCATTCCCGGGATAGACGGGGTGGACCGCAGTCCGCTTGCCGGAAACAACAGCGATTCAGACAAGGACGCAGCCCGATGGACAGCCAATCTTTCAAGACGCTATACGACGAACTGGCAGCCGAGTATACGCAGCGCTTCCCCCGATCGGCCGAGCACCACCACAAGTCCAAGTCCGTGATGGTGGATGGCGGGCAGCATACACTGCGCCTGTTCGATCCTTACCCGGTGCACATCCGCTCGGCGCTGGGCGCCTACGTGCACGACCTCGACGGCCATCGCATCCTCGACTTTTGGCAGGGCCACTTTGCCAACATCCTCGGTCACAACCCTCCGCTGGTCACCAGAGCCCTGGCAGAGATGCTGGCCCACGACTATGGGCTGCAGACAGGGATGGTGGACGAACTGGCCTACAACCTGTCGGCGCTGATCTGCCAGCAGACAGGCGCGGCCAAGGTCCGCCTCACGACCAGCGGCTCGCTGGCTACAATGTACGCCATGATGCTCGCCCGCAGCTACACCGGGCGCAGCGTTGTCCTCAAGGTGGGCGGCGGGTGGCACGGCGCGCAGCCCTGGGGCCTGGTTGGGGTCAGCTATGGGAAGCGCGGATACGGGGGCCTCGAATCGGAAGGACTGCCCGGGGAGATGGCAAAGGAAGCGATCGTCACCCGCTTCAATGACTGCCAGTCGCTGGAGCAGGTCTTTTCTGAGTATGGAGACCGGATCGCCTGCTTTATTCTCGAGCCGGTCATCGGCGCAGGCGGGTCCATCCCTGCCCACCCGGAATACATCACGCTGGCTCGCCAGTTGACAGAGAGGTACGGCGCGCTGCTCATCCTCGACGAGGTGATCTCGGGCTTTCGCTTCCGCGCTGGCGATGTGGGTAGGCTCTACGGCGTCCAGCCCGATCTGACGACCCTGGGCAAGATCATCGGCGGAGGGATGCCCGTAGCAGCGGTGGCGGGCAGGGAAGACGTGATGGCCCTTGCCGGACGCGAAGGCGCCCGACGCGTGCGCTTTGACGGGGGCACCTACTCTGCACATCCCGCTTCTGTCTTGGCCGGCACGGTGATGCTGACCTATCTCGTGGAACACGAGGCCGAGGTCTACGGCCGGTTGGCCGAACTGGGCCAGCAGGTGCGGGTACGGCTGGAACGGATCTTTGCTGACCGCGGCGTCCTGGCGCAGTGCACCGGCTATCCCAACGACGCGGTCAAGGGCAGCTCAATGGCGATGCTCCACTTTCCCGTCAAGCCGGGTGTCGTCATCGATTCGCCCGACGTGGCCGCAGACCCTGCTTGCTGCATGATACAGGTGCGCGAGCAGATCTTCAAGCTGGCTATGCTGCTGGAGGATGTGTACACCGTGCACGGGCTGGGCGCGCTCTCGACCGCTCACACGCAAGAGGATCTAGACGGGTTGTACGAGGCGTCTGACCGGGCGGCGCAGCGCCTGAAACCGTACCTCTCTTGAGTCTCCGCCTGCCCACCTTGCCGTTGTTCCAGGCTTCCGATGATTCCGTGACTATACACTGAACCCGAAAAGGAGAAGATCCATGGACTGGGTGCTGCTGACCCCGATCTCTGCCATCATTTCGATCCTGGCTGGCGGATACCTCTTTTTGCAGGTACGCAGAGCGCCAACCGGAAGCAAGGAGGCGGCCAAGGTGTCGCGGGCGATCACCGAAGGGGCAAACGCTTACCTGAAGGTCCTCTACACTGCTCTCGTGGCAGTCGCAGTCATCGTTTCCATCGCCCTTCTCATTCTGTTCGGCGTCTGGACAGCCGTAGCCTACGTGCTGGGCGCGCTATCCTCCGCCCTGGCGGGGTACTTGGGGATGCAGGTGGCACTGATGGCCAACGCCAAGTCGGCGACCGCGGCCAAGGGAGGCCTAAGTCAGGCCTTCTCAGTGGCCTTTAGTGCCGGTGGAGTGATGGGCATGTCTGTCGTTGGTCTAGCAGTGCTGGGCATGGGGACCATCTATGTGATCTTTCGCGATCCGAATATCGTGCTCGGTTTCAGCTTTGGGGCGACGTCTTTCGCTCTGTTGGCCAAGGCAGGCGGAGGCATCTTTACCAAGACAGCCGACGTCGGCGCCGACTTGGTGGGCAAGGTGGAACTGGGTCTTCCAGAGGATGACCGGCGGAACCCGGCGGTGATCGCTGACAACGTGGGAGACAACGTGGGTGACGTGGCCGGAATGGGAGCGGACATTTTCGACTCCTACGTGGCCAGCGTGGTGGCGGCCATGATCCTGGCCACTTCCTTGGCCAACAAGTACCCCTCGACCTATGACATCCGTTACGTCACCGCGCCTCTGATCCATGCCGCCGCAGGTGTCATCGCGTCGGTCATCGGCATGGTGTTCGTGCGCAGAAGCCAGGGCAACAACCCAACAAAGGCGCTCAACCTTGGCACATATGCGACGTGCGCTGCCTTTGCACTGCTCTCGCTGGGCATCGTGCGCTTGCTCGGCCTCAATATCGCCGTCTTTTGGGCCAACGTTGCAGGCCTGTCCGCAGGCATCATCATCGGCCTGACCACCGACTACTATACCTCGATCGACCGCGAAGCCGTACGGCGTACTGCCGAGGCCTCGCAGACCGGTACGGCGATCAATATCTTGACCGGGTTCTCCTACGGCCTGTTGAGCATCGTTCCTCCAATGTTGGGCATTGCCACCGCGACGTTGGCGGCCTACCTTGTATCGGAAGCGATGGGCATGAACGGTATGTACGGCATCTCGATCTCGGCCGTGGGGATGCTGTCGATCAGCGGTATGGTCGTCTCCTCCGACGCATACGGTCCGATCGTCGACAACGCCCAGGGCATCGCCGAGATGTCAGGGATGGACCCCAAAGTCATCCAGGTCTGCGCACAGATGGACGCCGCCGGCAACACCGCCAAGGCAATCACCAAGGGATTCGCCATCAGCGCCGCGGGCCTAACCGCGTTGGCCCTCTTTGCCGCATACGC
Organism: Anaerolineae bacterium; assembly: GCA_016783145.1. GTDB lineage: Bacteria > Chloroflexota > Anaerolineae > JAFGEY01 > JAFGEY01 > BS750m-G44. The sequence continues at coordinate 3,726 of JADHXD010000048.1, read as the reverse complement.
AGAGACGGTCGGTCTCGTCTATCTTGATCTGCTGCATCCGGCAGTAATCGCTGGCGCGCTTGTCGGCGCTATGATGCCCCCTACGTTTTCGGCAATGACCATCCTGTCGGTGAGCAAGAACGCGTTCAAGATGATCGAGGAGATCCGGCGCCAAGTACGCGAGATCCCCGGCCTGCTCGAAGGCACTACCGACCCGGACTATGCCAGTTGTGTGCGCATCGCCTCGCAGGGTGCGCTGTGGGAGTTGGTCGGCCCGGGGCTCCTCGCCTTTCTCGCACCGTTGGTCGTCGGCTTTCTCCTGGGTCCGGCGGCGCTGGGCGGATTCCTGGTAGGAAGTATCCTGGTGGGTGTCGTGTTCGGACTCTTTATGGCCAACGCGGGCGGGCTGTGGGACAATGCCAAAAAGTACATCGAGGATGGGCACCTGGGCGGTACCGGCTCTGAAGAGCACAAGGCCGCCGTCGTCGGCGACACGGTCGGCGACCCGTTCAAGGACACCGCTGGCCCGTCGGTCAACACGTTGCTCACAGTAGTGGCGCTGATCGCCACGGTGTTCGCACCATTCATCGCTCGGATGGCACTGCCAACGTTGTTTGGTTGGTTCTGAGGCACGAGGTCCGGCGTGCCTTCTTGTACCCGGCCGATCTGGTTCTGATCTGTAGGAGCGGAACTCCTCTTGGACTAGCTTGCTTGTCAGAGTCAGCATGGTAGGGCAGTAGTAGATTTGTGCTAGGCGGGCAAGGCATTTGCACTGTCCACAGATGGTGTGTTCTCAAGATGCGCTTGCCAAGCGTCTAGATTGCAGTATACTGGGTACAGATTGGCTTTCCGGCATCTCGTCGACGTCACAAACCTGGAATGAAGGAGTGGAAAGGGCTATGAACTGGGTGATCTTTGCACCAATCGCCGCTGTCGCTTCTATTTTCTTTGGTGGGTACCTGTTCTACAAAGTATACCAGTCACCTACCGGCTCTGAAAAAGCGGCCCGAGTCTCGCGCGCGATTTCTGAAGGTGCAAACGCCTACCTGAAGACGCTGTACCTTGCGCTCGTCGTCGTGGCTGCCATCCTATCGGTCGTCTTGATCTTTTTGTTCGGCGTCGAGACGGCCGTGGCCTATGTGTTCGGCGCGGTCTGCTCTGGGCTGGCGGGCTACTTTGGGATGCAGGTCGCGCTGATGGCCAACGCCAAGACGGCGACCGCCGCCGAGGGAGGGCTGACCAAGGCCTTTCCCGTCGCTTTCAACGCCGGTGGGGTCATGGGCATGGCCGTGGTCGGTATGGCCGTGCTGGGCATGAGCGTGATCTATTTGATCTTTGAGGACCCCCAGATCGTGCTCGGATTCAGCTTTGGCGCCAGCTCGCTGGCCCTGCTGGCCAAGGCTGGAGGCGGCATCTATACCAAGACCGCCGACATCGGCGCCGACCTGGTGGGCAAAGTCGAGCTGAACCTGCCCGAGGACGACCCGCGCAACCCCGCCGTGATCGCCGACAACGTGGGGGACAACGTGGGCGACGTCGCCGGCATGGGCGCGGACATCTTTGACTCTTACGTGGCCAGTGTGGTCGCCGTGATGATCCTGGGCGCCGCGCTGCACAGCCGTCATCCAGAGACCTACGGGATCATCTATGTCACGCTTCCCATTCTCTTTGCTGCACTCGGCATCCCGGCCTCGATCGTCGGCGTGTTCTTTGTGCGCACGGGCGAGGGGCAGAACCCTACCAGGGCGCTGAACATGGGCACCTACGCCACCTGTGTCGTGTTCGCCCTATTGTCGCTGGGCATCGTCCTCCTGCTTGGCATCAACATCGCCGTGTTCTGGTGCACCATCGCCGGCCTGATCGCGGGCGTGACCATCGGCATGACCACCGACCACTACACCTCGATCGACCAGAAGGCGGTCAAGCTCACCGCCGAAGCCTCGCAGACCGGGGCGGCGATCAACATCCTCACCGGGTTCTCCTACGGCTTGATGAGCATCGTGCCACCGATCATTGGCATCGCCGCGGCGACGCTGGTCTCTTACTTTGTGTCCGAAGGGATGGGGATGGATGGCCTGTATGGCATCTCGGTCTCGGCGGTGGGGATGCTCTCCATCACCGGGATGATCGTCTCCTCTGACGCCTACGGCCCCATCGTCGACAACGCGCAGGGCGTGGCCGAGATGGCGGGGATGGACCCCGACGTCATCCAGGTCTGCGCGCAGATGGACGCCGCGGGCAACACCGCCAAGGCGATCACCAAGGGGTTCGCCATTGGCGCCGCCGGGCTGACTGTGCTCGCCCTGTTCGCCGCCTATGCCGAGACCGTCGGTCTGCCCAGCCTCGACCTGCTGCATCCGATCGTGATCGCCGGCGTGTTCCTCGGCGCGATGATGCCTCCCGTCTTCTCGGCGATGACCATCCTCTCGGTAGGCAAGAACGCCTTCAAGATGATCGAGGAGATCCGCCGCCAGGTGCGCGAGATCCCCGGCCTGCTGGACGGCACCGCCGACCCCGACTATGCGAGCTGCGTGCGGATCGCTTCGCAGGGTGCACTGTGGGAGTTGGTTGGTCCGGGGCTTCTCGCCTTTGTCGCGCCGCTCGCCGTGGGCTTTCTCCTGGGTCCGGCGGCGTTGGGCGGATTCCTCGGTGGTAGCATCTTTGTGGGTGTGATCTTTGCCCTGTTCATGGCCAACGCGGGCGGTCTGTGGGACAACGCCAAAAAGTACATCGAGGATGGGCACCTGGGCGGTACCGGCTCTGAGGAGCACAAAGCGGCCGTCATCGGCGACACGGTCGGCGACCCGTTCAAGGACACCGCCGGCCCGTCGATCAACACCTTGATCACCGTGATGTCGCTGATCGCCACCGTGTTCGCACCGGTGATCGCCCGGCACGCGCTGCCCACGGTGTTCGGCTGGTTCTAGAGATCCTCGCTACTGTCTTGGACCCCATAGCTTGTCTCGTAAGACAAAAGAGCCCTCCCAATCGGGAGGGCTCTTTCAGCCTGCAACTCAGGGTGCAACGCCAATGATGAGCAATGGCACGGGCGGATTGCTCCTGCCATGTCTGAGGATATTGTAGACCTCTCCTTCATAGTATGCGATCCCGCTTGACATCTCGGCTTGCATCGATTTCATCGGCAGAATCTCGATCCCGACATTGATCACGCCGCCACTGTAAAAGAGCAAATGCTTGACAAACAGATCGTAGGCTACGAAAGCGTATTTGCCGAACTGAACCTCTATTGCAATACCGTCCTTGACAAAGTCCGTCTGTTTGTAAGAGTAGATCGGTGCCACGACCCCTTTAGCAGTGAGAAAGTCCTTCTGTCTGTCCAAAGGCAGGGTGATCAGCTCCTGCATGATAGAATGGTCCGTAGTAACATAGTAGGAATAGCGCGTATCGCGCCAGCCCCTGTCCCGAAACAGCCGTCTGAATTCACTGTTCAGTGGCCCAGGGCTGTATAGCAGTTTGCCTTGTCGTGTCTTTTCCTTGCTCACCTTTGTCTTGAACTCGGTTGACGCGATAGACTCGATCACCTCGCGTATTTCATCATACGTATCACTGTGGTGAACAAGGAGATACTCCTCACCATTCAAGTGGGAGGGAAGTTCCCCCAAAAAGTTGTACCACTTGAGGCTGTGTTTATTGTGATCCTCTTCTGGAAGTGTGCCCAGAGCCCCCACCCACAAGAGGGGGGCATCGTCGCCGTAGAGCGGTGGATAGTGTGGGCAGGCACGCTTT